>JBAXXU010000147.1:0-8434 GCA_037127735.1 Bacteroidota bacterium | reverse complement strand
AAGTCGCACAAAGGGTTACACAAAGGCTCACAAAGTTTATGAATAAAAGAAGTTAGAATAAGTAAGTAATAAAAATAATTATTAAAATGAAAAGATTTGGACAGGTAATCGGAGTCAGACCCGAAGACTTTGAGCGTTACAAAAAATATCATGCAGCTGTATGGCCTGAGATTCTTGATATGATAAAAAAATGTAATATGCAGAATTATTCAATTTTCCATAAAGACGGGATGCTGTATGCCTATTTTGAATATACCGGAAGTGATTTTGCTGCCGATATGGCTAAAATGGCTGCAGATCCAAAGACACAAGAGTGGTGGGCAATAATGGAACCAATGCAGGATCCGGTTAGTACGCGAAAAACCGGTGAATGGTGGGCTGATATGGAAGAGGTTTTTCATCTTGATTAATCCTTAAGTTTGACCTAATTTTGTTATAATTGCAGAAGAATATACCAAAGAGATTAAGATTACGTTTTTTGATTCTAAGACCTGATTGCCTGTGCGTTATTTTTTTCTGATCATAGTGATTTTGTTGACTGTGACTTCAAAAGCCCAGCTTACTGCGCCGGGAATGAGCGCTGTCAGGTACACTTCATATACCTCTTCTTCAGATAAAGATCCTGTTTTTGTTTATTGTAATTCATCAGGGTCACAGAAAGGAACACTTAATGCAGTAAGTCCTAAAGGTGTCGGCCCCTTTAACTATTCGTGGTATAAATGGAGCGATATAACAAAAAGCTTCAGTTTGTTTCTGAAAACCGAATCAGGAGTATCTGTCTCATCATCAAATAATCTTGATGAAGGAGGGTACAAAGTTACTATCAGTGGAGGGTTTGATACAATCCTCGTGGGATGGATATTTATTGATAAGCCTTATTCTTTGGCAGAGCTTCAGAACAGAACCTGTGACTATGTTGCGCTAAAAGGGAAAGCGGTTGTTGACACTTTTTTTTATGAAAATCCTGCCAACGGAGTCCATGTCAGATTACCGAATGCGGTCAGTTTCTTATGGACATCGGATCCTGCCTCTTCGATACCATTTCCGGATTTAAGAATAGACCCCCAGACTTTTGATCCACCGTTAGTTGATGTCACCTATAACCTTCATGTGAGTGATAGTTTTGGATGCATAAGCGAATCATCGTTTTTCTACGAATCTATCCATGTGAAGGCAGATTTCTCGGTCGATCCAAACAAAGGAGGAGCACCTCTGGAAGTGTCATTTACCGACAAATCGATAAGAGGGCTTAAATATAAATGGGAATTTGGCGATACAACAACCTCTAAACTCGAAAACCCTGACCCGCATATATATTATAAACCAGGGGAATATTCTGTTAAACTTACAATTGAAAGTGTTCTTCATTGTATCGATTCTATGAGGTTCGATAAAATTGTCGTTGATCCTTCAAAGCTCGACATACCTAATGTTTTTACTCCCGATGGCGATGGGCTTAATGACAACTTCATGGTTGAATCACAATCACTTCGCTATATTAGTGTTGAGGTATTCAGCCGTAGCGGTATAAGGGTCTATAGTTTTTTCGGTGAGGGGGAAAGGCTCAGAGAATGGCAGGGTTGGGATGGAAATGTAAATGCCTCATCCATAAAAGCCGGTCCGGGGGTATATTTCTATATCATCCAGGCTTACGGGTGGGATGATATAGATTATAACGGCAAGGAACAGAGGGGCTTCGTGTATCTGTACAGGTAAAGCCTCCGAGGATCCAAGTCGAATTGCATAACGGCTGATAATGTCTCTCTATTTGAAAATTCATATATCCGTGCTATACAAAAAAGGACAAAATATGCAGGTTAATCAAAACTTTTGTAAAACCTGTCAAAAATATTTTCAAGCCTGCTCTTATATCTGATATAATTGTTTAGTTTTAGGAATTTCAATTGTTATTTCCCCAATAGTTACTGATCAATTCTCCTAAAAGATAGCATCTATTAAAGGATAGTAGAGTTTTTTATGTGAAAGTAAATGTTAAACATTTTATGAGAATACCTATAAAGCCTGTAAGTATTGTCTATTTTATTGTTTTAATTCTTAATGCAAATAATTCATTTGCCCAAATTGACCCATATTGCAAACCTAAAGCGCAATGTGGATTAAATTTGGACCAAAAGTCGGATTATCATTTTCCGAATTGCCTAACAATACAAAATATATTATTGGTAATCAGCATATTTATGGGGGTTATCATTTTGGAGTTCTGGCGGAATTTAGATTATATAAACAATTGTTTATACAACCCGGATTCCTGATTACTAACAAAGGATCAAAATACATTGTTAGAAATGATTCTGACAGCAGCACTACCGGATTTTCAGATTTTCAGTTTTCAAGCTTCAATGCAGATATTCCTTTAAACCTGATTTGCAAATTTGATCTGGGCACTTTTAAATTGTTTTTAATTGCCGGACCCAATCTTGGATACGGATTAACGGGTAAATGGAAAGGATCAGACGGTACTTCATCAAATGTTCATTTTGGAAATGGTTCTGATGATGATTTGAAGCTTTTCGATTTTGGACTTAATATCGGAGGAGGATTAGAAGTAGGCAGAATTCAGTTGTCATCTCAATATTATCAGGGATTAAGAACGCTTTCTACTTTGACTCCGCCACTTAAAGAACAAAAATATAAAGGTTTAAACATTTCGATTGTCTGGTTATTCGGTAACGATGAAAGAGTCTATAGAGGTTATGGAAGCAGATATTTGCGTAAACACAGGCAAAATACAGGGCAAAGGAAAATACGCTACTAACAAAACTTTAAACAAGCTTTATGCATTTCAAAAACCATAAATGGGAAAATAAGAAATAGAGTTGTAAAATACCTGGTTTTACTTACAGGAATAATATTTTCGATTCAAATTGCCTGTAAGAAAAAAATTCCAGAAGAAATACCTTCTCTTGTAACCATCATTGTTACGGATATAACTTCTACATCAATCAACAGCGGCGGTTTGGTTTTTTCAGCCGGAGGAGTTCCGGTCCTGTCAAGAGGGATTTGCCTGAGTACTGATAAAACCCCGGAGACTACAGATATTAAAACTGTGGAGGGAACAGGAACAGGTAGCTATACCAGTACCATCTCTGGTTTGACAGCAGGAACTACTTATTATATAAGGGCTTATGCAACCAATGGTGTCGGAACCGGTTATGGAAATCAATTTATTGTTAATACAACGGAAGAATTACTTTCATTAACAACAACACCAGCATCCTCAATAACCTCGACAACCGCATCGAGCGGTGGAAATATTACTTCGGTTGGAGGAGCAACTGTTATTTCCAGAGGAGTTTGCTGGAGTACCTCCACGGGTCCAACCACAGGGGACAGCAAAACTTCCGATGGAACCGGGACCGGAAGCTTCACAAGTGCCATCACCGGATTGATTCCGGGGACAACATATTATGTAAGAGCCTATGCCATAAATAGTGCCGGTACTGCCTATGGTAATGAGATTTCATTTACAACAGGCCCCCCGGTTGTATTTGCAACTCTTAGTACCTCTTCAATTACCTGTTTCACTTCAACAACTGCCTCCATCGGTGGTTATATTACCTCGGATGGCGGAGCAACAGTTACTGCCAGAGGGGTCTGCTGGAGCACAACATCCGGTCCGACTATAGCAAGCAGTAAAACTACTGATGGAACGGGAACAGGAAGTTTTACAAGTGAAATCACCGGATTGACAGGAGGGACAACATATTATGTAAGGGCTTATTCCACCAACAGCGGCGGAACTGCTTATGGAAACGAAGTAAGTTTTGCAACAACACCGGCTTCATTCCCAAATTGCGGAACTGTAACTGATATTGACGGAAACGTATATAAAACTGTAACAATTGGCACTCAATGCTGGATGGCAGAAAACCTGAAAACAACAAAGTACCGGAATGGTGATCCTATACCAAATGTTACTGATAATGCAGCCTGGGGGGCTTTATATACCGGAGCATATTGCTGGTATAACAATGATGCAGCTACCTATCGGGCTGATTATGGCGCTTTATACAATTGGTTTACAGTTGATGACAGCCGAAATTTATGCCCGACAGGCTGGCATGTACCCACCGACACCGAATGGACAACTTTAACAACTTATCTCGGTGGCGAATCCGTTGCAGGAGGTAAGCTAAAAGAGACATGCTTCACTCATTGGACTAGTCCTAATACAGGTGCCACTAACAGTAGTGGTTTCACAGCTCTTCCGGGTGGTGGCCAGGGCGTCATAGGACCATCCAACGACTTTGGTTACACAGGTTGGTGGTGGAGTTCTACTGGATACTCGCCAGCAACAAGCTGGTTCCGGGCCTTGCGCTCAAGTATCAGCGATGTTTACAGGAACTATGGCAATAATCAGGATGGTTTTTCTGTTCGTTGTGTTCAGGATTTCTGATTTATTTAACTATTCTGCTTTTTCCTGTTTTTTACACTTTCTAAAAATTGCTTCTGAATCCTCTTAAGATTTTATACTACAGAGATATTGAAATGTTTTCTGGTTGATGTATAGTTTCACTTTTTTATTTAATTTAAATGCCTAATCAAAAGCATTACACATTATGCTGAACGCCATCAAAATAAAGCAACTTTCCAGAGAAGAAAAACTGAGAATTGTGGAAGCCATTTGGGAAGATCTGTCAGGTGAAGAGAAACAGATGGAATCTCCCGACTGGCACAAAAAAGCTTTGAAGGAAACTGAACATCGGCTTAGCGCCGGACAAGAAAAAATAGTGGAGTGGCAGGATGCGAAAAAGGAACTAAGAAGGCGATTCAAATGAAAATCAGGCTGCTCTCTTCCGCGTTGGATGATTTGTCTGTAGGTTGGTTGTTCTATGAGAAGCAGGGGGAAGGTCTGGGTGAGTACTTCTTTGATTCGTTATTTTCAGATATTGATTCTTTGATGCTATACGCTGGAATACATCCAAAGTTTTTCGGCTATCATCGGTTGTTGTCCAAAAGCTAAAAAAGAAGAAACAATACTTTTCGTATCGAAAAACCTTATATTTGTGGAAAGAATTAGGGACATAAATATTCAGACAAGAAAACTGGTTTTAATTGAGGAATTCCTGAGAATTAGTGATTAAAACCTTAGTATTCAATGAAATCAAATATTCCATAAACAACGGGTTAAATAGTCAATATCCTTATCGGGGAAGGTTATTATTACATAAATGTTAATGTACTTCATGATCATAAGTAGGGTTTTATTTTCCTGTCTGTTTAAATCCGACCTTTGGCCTGGGTTCATGTTCTTCTTTAATCAGTTGTTGGAGAGCAGTAAACACAACCTTAAATTGTTTGTCATATTTCTGTTCCAGTTTCTCAATTTTCTCAACTATTTCTTTATTGTCTTGCAGAAGCTGTCTTAATTTTACGAATGTTCTCACTATAACAATATTGACCTGAATTGCTCTATTACTATTAAGAATGCTTTATAGCATGGCGACTCCTTGTTCTGTAAAGGCAAAAGGTTTTGCACCGCCAAAGAACTTTTTTGATGGTATCAATTTTTGTGATACCACCCAATTAATTTCATCATCAGTAAGTTCAAACATGAAATCACCTGGAAATCTATTGATATTTCTTCTTACTGCTTGTTTTAATACCCTGGTTTCCACAGCATAAAGCCTGGCCAGATCATTATCAAGCATCACTTTTTCTCCCCGGAGGAAGTAAATGAAACCGGCAATGTTACTTTCCTTAAGTATTGGTAATCTATTCATAATCATATGGTGTCACAAATTGTGATACCTTAAAGATAGTAAAATTGGTAATTTCAAAATAAAGATAGAAATATTATTGAAAGAATTTACCTTGCGATAACTTACTCTATGTGATCACTAAAAATGCTCTGCTATTCATTCCCCAGGTTCTTCCTTAGAAACCTTATAAAATTCCCACTCATAATATTCTGTACATCAACTTCAGAATAGCCAATTTCTGTAAGCATATCAGGAACCTTTTGAAGATCAGCAATGGTCTCAAGATCATAAGGGCATTGTTCCTTGCCAAATGCTCCATCAAGATCCGATCCGATTCCCGCATGCAGGGAGTTACCGGACAGTTGACAGATGTGGTCAATATTCCTGATAGCCAGTTGTAATGTTACCCCCTTTGATTTTGGATCAGACTTTCCAAAGATCCAATGAGGGACCATCATCCAGGCATCAAGTGCAACTCCAATTACTGCGTCCCTGCTGATCAGTTCGGTTATCTGCTCATCGGGAAACTGCCTGTTATGCGGTACAAAAACCCGGCAGTTATTGTGGCTGGCCCACACCGGACCATGATAAAGGCTCATTGCTTCCCAAAAACTCTCATCATTTAAATGTGTGGCATCAAGTATAAGCCCAAGTCTTTCAATCTCTTTAAGGAGCTCTCTCCCTTTAATGCCAAGTCCACCTGATGAATCCGTTCCGTGAGCATAGGTTCCCGGACCAAAATGTGCCGGCCCGATTGCACGTAACCCGTAATTATATGCCTTTTCGAGGTGTTTTATTGATATGATTGAGTCGGCGCCTTCAAGACTTAAAATGTAACCTATCGGGGCATTATCCAAAGGGTTTTCCCATAACCGTAGATGTCTTTCCAGATCATTACCGGTTCGGATCTGTACCATTTCACCTGCTTCTTCCATCGCTTTGTACCACGCCAGTTGACCCTGAGTATGTGCCCATGCCAGCTCCGGTGAATTCCACCCTGGCAAATAGTTTCCCGGCTTAACATGCCTCGCTATCTGGGTGGCAACACAAACACCGATATTCCCCTCACGCATTGACGGGAAGCTTACAGTTCCTTTTGCCCGGTCAGGTTTATCAGTCATTCCCTCTTCTCTTCTACGGATCTCTTCTACAGTCCACCTCAGATCGCGATTCCATTCAAGGGCATTCATTGCCAGGTCGAGGTGTGAGTCAAAAATTAGTTGCTTATTTCCCATCTGTGCAAATCCCGGTTAAACAGTAATCTTTCTTTTTCTTCCTTCAACAGCCCATTGCCCTGTTACTTTATGGCCGTAAACAACATTTACATAATCATGACGGTCAACAGTCGGGCATATATGCCAGGGAATACCATAAAGATGATCGCCGATTTTATATTTGTCAGCTTCACTTGTTTTTATCACCATGTGCTCTTCGCTATGATTAACCGTTGTGTAATTGTCCAATTCAAAGAATTTTATTCTTGGATGTGGCATCTCTGATGCAACCGCTTTATGTCCGAGATCGAGGCATAACAAATCTTTTCCAGGTTTACTGATTATTCTTGTAAGCAAAACAGCTGCATGTAAAAATTCCATATCGGTGAAAGAGCTACTGTAACCATAATCCCATAACAACATCGTTCCGGGACTTAATTCAACGCCCTTTCTTAATGCATGTACCGGGAATGTCGGAGTACCTCCTGCAATAATTTTAACCGGAGCTGCAGATGAAATTCTTAGCTCATCAATAAGGTGTTCTACAGGTGTGAAAGAATCATTACAGATCTTTGGTCTTATGGAGAAGTCCGGTTCATGAATATGTCCATCATAAACATGCAGACCTTCTGCTTTAACCATTGGCGAGTCGGTAATCAATTTGTAAAGCTCTGAAGCTTTTTTGCCGGGCAATACACCCGTGCGGTTCATCCCGCAATTAATATCAAGACAGATGTGGGCTTTGAGTCGCATTCCGGCAGCCATATCCGATAATTGAGTTATCACATCTTCTGAATCGGCTATACAGGATATTTTTGTAGCAGGGAACTCTTTTTGTAATTGAAAAAATCTTTGTTGATTGGGCCCTACAGGTTGTATAGCGAGTAAAATATCTGTTGCCCCGCACTTTGCAACCATCTCCGCTTCAGATATTGTAGCACATTTGAACTTGTCAATGCCATGTTTCATCTGCAATCTGATGATCTCCGGCATTTTATGAGTTTTAACATGAGGCCTTAAATTTTCTGCGCCTCCTGCTATGCCTATCATATTCAGGATATTGCGTTCAACTCGGTCGGGATAAACCAGCAGGGATGGCGAGTTTATGTCATTAACATTGCTGACCTGGTACCACAGGTCGTTTGACGAATTGAAATTCTCCATTATTGTTAATCCAAATAACTTTGATGAACCAATTGCAATATCACTGTATCCGGAAAAATCCATATAGATTTGTATTGAAAATCCAAGTAATGCAAGAGCTCTGATTTCTAAATTATACTCACCCGAGTTTTTCCAAACAGGTGCTGTAAAATACCCTATCCAGTCTGCTATAATAAATTTCTTTGCAAGTCCATAAACAATTCTTTCAAAAGATTTTTCAAGATCGGTAAAAACTTCAATTATTTCGGTATATAATTGAAGTAATGTTTCCCTGCTGTTAAACACCGGAATAATAATGGAATAATCTATCGGATTGTTCAAATTTAATAGAGT
>JBAXXU010000146.1:0-8607 GCA_037127735.1 Bacteroidota bacterium | reverse complement strand
TTTAGTCACTTTAGTCACTTTAGTCACTTTAGTCACTTTAGTCACTTTAGTCACTTTAGTCACTCTAGTCACTTATCTAATTATTTTTCTATCTTGTGCCAAATTTTATAATCCTAAATGTTCAAAACCTCCCTTTTACTCAGCACCGTTATACTCCTCTGTTTTAATGTAATACTTCTTGGCCAGTCAAAAGGAATTAACAGGAATAAGTATCGGATAAATATCGTACAGACAAACAATACCATTAAGATTGATGGAATCCTCGATGAACCGGTCTGGCAATCTGCTGATATAGCAAGTCATTTTCAGAGAGTACTACCTACTGATACCGGCTATGCTATAGCTCAGACAGAGGTGAAAGTTACCTACACCGAATCAACCCTTTATGTCGGTATTGTTTGTTTCGATCCATCGCCCGGTAAACGTCCGGTGGAGTCATTGCGTCGCGACTTCAATTTCATGAAGAACGACAATTTCATCGTTTTTATTGATACATATAATGACCAGACAAACGGTTTTTCATTCGGTGTCTCTGCTGCCGGGGCACAATGGGATGGAGTACAGGCAAACGGGGGGGTTGTAAATCTTGATTGGGATATCAAATGGAGATCGGCAGTTAAAAACTATGAGGATCGCTGGGTCGCTGAATTTGCAATTCCATTCCGCAGCATGCGCTATCAACGAGGAGCTGCGGAATGGGGAATTAATTTCAGCAGATATGATCTTAAGACAGGTGAAAAGTCGAGCTGGTCTCCTATGCCAAGGCAATTCGCAACCGCCACTCTTGCCTTCACAGGTTCGCTGGTATGGGATAAACCGCTACCTCCATCAGGTACCAGATTCTCACTCATACCCTATATATCAGCAAAAACCACACAGAATAAAGAGGCCGGGGAAGGATTCAAACCGGAAGCTACTGCCGGAATAGATGCAAAGGTTATCCTTTCTACTTCCATGAACCTTGATCTGACGGTTAATCCCGATTATTCACAGGTTGAAGTTGACAGACAAGTTACCAATCTTGACAGGTTCGAATTATTCTTTCCTGAAAAGAGGCAGTTTTACCTTGAAAACAGTGACCTCTTTGCAAAACTGGGGAGCGATAACCTCAGACCCTTTTTCTCACGTCGGATTGGTCTTGACAGTCCGGTTCAGGCAGGTGCAAGATTAAGCGGAAAGATCGGAAATAACTGGAGGATAGGACTTATGGACATCCAAACCGGTGAAAAAGATACTATACCTGCAGGCAATTTTACGGTCGCAGCATTTCAACGTCAGGTATTCAGCCATTCGAACATAACAGCTTTCTTTGTGAACAAACAGTTGACAAATCTGAATAATGACACATCAGGTTACATGTTCAACCGTGTTGCCGGAATGGAATTCAACCTTGCAAGCGCTAATAACCGCTGGTCAGGGAAAACTTTCTACCACCAGTCATTCTACCCGGGGGCATCAGGTAATGCAGCTGCACTGGCCGCCAATATTATTTATTCCACCCAGTATTTGACAGCAACTTTGAATCAATCGTGGGTAGGAGCTGATTATCTCGCGGAAGTCGGGTATATAAGAAGAAAAGGGTATTATGAGATAAACCCGATGTTTCAGTTCAAGTTTTTTCCATCGTCCAGCAGGATTGCAAACCATGGACCGGCTGTTAAAATGGATATGCTTTTTGATCCTTCACTGAACCTGACTGACAGGGAAGCACAGCTCCTTTACCAGGTTGAATGGTTGAATAAGAGTATTGTAGTGGTTGATGCTAAGGAGACGTTCATTAAACTTCAGATCCCTTTTGATCCCACCAATACCAAAGGCATCCCTATTCCCGCGAATGATAAATTTAGCTGGAAAGAGATGGGCATTTCTTTTACATCAGATATCCGTAAACCATTCAATTACCTGATCAGCAGCAGGTACGGTGGATATTTCGATGGTACAAGGTTGACCGTTAATGGCGAGTTGTACTATAGGATTCAACCCTACGGGAGCCTGGTTATCGTTACTACATATAACAATATCTCATTGCCTTCACCGTATAAAAGCGCTGAATTTATACTTATCGGACCGAGGCTTGATTTTACATTTACCGACAAACTCTTTTTAACAAGTTTTGTTCAATATAATAACCAGATAGATAATATAAACCTTAACATCAGGTTCCAGTGGCGCTTTGCCCCGGTATCCGATCTGTTTATTGTCTATACAGAGAACTCATTCCCCGGTGATTACAGGATAAAAAACCGCGGTCTCGTATTGAAATTGTCGTATTGGTTCAATTGATAAACAATGCATCTGACAATTTCCATTTTTATTTAATAAGAAAATCCAAAAGGGGTTTGTCACCAAGATAGGCAACAAGGTTATCATTTCTTTTAAGCTGACCTACACCGGATGGAGTGCCTGTGAATATCAGATCGCCTGTTTTAAGGGTAAAAAATTTTGAGACATATTCAATTATTTCATTGAAACCGAATATCATATCTGAGGTGTTGCTCTTCTGAACCACTTTATCATTGATCGCCAGACTGAAATCGAGGTCTCCTGCATCTTTTACACTGCTTACCGGAATAAAAATACCGAGTGGCGCCGCGCCATCAAAACATTTAGAAATTTCCCATGGCATCCCGGCAGCCGACTGACGACTCTGAAGATCACGTGCCGTTATATCAATGCCAACAGTAACCTCATCAAAATAGCGGGAGGCAAATTTTGCAGAAATTCCTTTACCAAGTTTGCTGATTTTTATTACAACCTCCACCTCATAGTGGATATTCTCTGAAAAATCAGGGAGAAAGAATGGTTTGTTGTTTTTCAGGATTGATGAATCGGGTTTTAGAAATACCACCGGAGCTTCAGGAATGGGCCATCCCATCTCCAAAGCATGTTTCCTGTAATTGAGGCCAATACAGATGATCTTCATTTTATCACCGGGTTTTTCCGAAAGATCTCAATTTTATCTCGGTAAGCGCTTTCTTTGTATAAAGCGGAAAGTCACCATTCATCATCCACGAATAATATGCCGGCTCCTCATTAAAAACAAGCTCAACGCTTTTCCCTTTGTGTTTTCCGAAATTGAAAACTTCAACGCCGTTTTCATCAAGGATTATTCTTCCGGCGAAATCTACGTTATTATTAAATGAACTGAAATCTGCCAGCTTCTCAACATCATTTTCCAGATCCGGGTATCTGTCGAGCTGCGATTTCAGAACTTCAAAAGTGGCAGCAGTATCGGCTTTGGAACCATGAGCGCCTTCGAGGTTTTTTTTACAATAGAAGAGGTATGCAGCAGATAATGTGCGCTGCTCTTTTTTATGGAAGATAACCTGAACATCAACATATCTCCTTTTCCTGAAATTGAAATCAATATTTACCCTCAGGAATTCTTCTGCCAGAACCGGTATATCAAATTTGATGGCATTGTATCCGGCAAGGTCGCACCCCTCAAGAAAGGTAGCGAGTTTTTTTGCAACTTCTCTGAATACAGGCGCTTTTGCTACATCTTCATCTGTAATCCCATGTATAGCTGTAGTTTTTGGAGGGATAGCCATTTGGGGATTCACCCTGGCACTCATCCATTCTTCTTTGCCGTTGGGACTGATTTTCAATACTGATAGTTCAACAATCCGGTCGGTTGAAACATTAACCCCTGTTGTCTCCAGATCAATAAATGCCAGAGGGCGTTTTAAATTGAGATTCAAGAGTTATGAGTTTATCATCATTGGCATGAGAAGCATCAGCAGATCTTCAGATTCATTATCTGTTATTGCCGGAAGGAACAAGCCGGCTCTTGTTGGATCGGCAAGTTCAATCATAACATCCTGCGAGGCGATATTGGATAGAATCTCGGTTAGAAATACCGATTTGAAACCGATCTCAATCTCATCTCCTTCATACTGGCACTTGATCCTTTCATAAGCAGAAACAGAAAAATCTATATCCTGTGCAGAAACCATAACCTGGTTGCCTTTAAACTGAAGCTTCACGAGATTACTTGCCTGATTTGAGAAAACTGATACTCTCCTGAGTGTATTATAAAACTCAACCCTGTCAATAGTAATCTTCCTGGGATTATTCTTCGGAATAACTGAGTTAAAATTCGGATAGTTGCCTTCTACCAGCCGGCATACAACTTTGTAATTGTTTAGATTAAAAAATGCATTTTTATCATCAAACTCAACTGTTACAACTCCCTCCTCTCTTGGTAAAATATTCTTCAGAAGTGAGGCAGGTTTCTTTGGAAGGATAAATGATGCATTATCATCAGCGCGTGCATCGGTTCTCTGATATCTCACAAGTTTATGAGCATCAGAAGCAACAAAAGTAATTTTGTCGGTGGAAGCTTCTACAAAGATACCTCCCATAACCGGACGCAGTTCATCATCAGCAGTGGCAAAGAGAGTCTTGCTGATACCTGCCAGCAATATATCGGCATTCATACGGAATGTCGCTTTCTTCTCATTTTTTATTGATGGTAAGGCAGGAAAATCAATCCCATTCTGACCAACTGCATTAAAGGTCCCGTTTTCAGAGCTGATTACAACAGCCAATGTATCCATGTTGATATCAAAAGTGAGAGGTTGCACCGAAAACTCCTTTAATGAGTCGAGTAATATTCTTGCAGGAAGGGCAATTGTGCCGTCACCTTCTGTGTTCTCGAGCTTCATCCTTGTTATAAGCGTCGATTCGAGGTCGGATGCAGTTATCTCAAGGTTGTTCCCTGAAAGGCTAAAAAGAAAATTATCGAGTATCGGAAGTGAATTCTTCGAACTGATTACTCTGCTTATGGCCTGCAGATGACCAAGAAGTTCTGAGCTGGATACTACAAATTTCATACTTGTATCGTTTTAAATTTATTTCCTGAATTTCAAATTATATTATTTAAGTCAAAATGAATGAATTGACCTACATTAATTGTTCAATTCTCAATTACCAATATTACAAAAAAAAACTATTACCGCAAACAATTAATTATTCAGGGAAGAAATATGAACTCTTCTTTAGCAGAGGATCAATATCAAAATATCTCATAATAAAAAACTCATTATTGTTTTGGGTCTTACCCACCAGTCTGTCGGTGTCTTTTGTTTTTGAATCTTTCTCTCCGGTCATCCTTTCCCATAAAGTGAGAACTGTCTTCTTTCCTGAGGTTGTGCCAACAGTTATCCTGTAAAGAGGTTGCCGCGATTCTATAATGTTCCTCTCCTGCTCTTTAATGTCAAATGCCCACGATTCAAATGGTATCCGGGTAAAATATGAGAGATAACGCGTAACCAGGGTTGAATCCCATCCTTTCAAATGGCTTGTCATACCAGAAACCTCATAATGTTTATTTTTATTTATTATTGAAAAAGATGATGCGGTGTCTGAAAAATTCTCAAATTTTACCGAAGTTATTTCTGAAGGCATCAGAGTAAATACGGTATAAGGTTGCCAGAATAATTCGTTCAGTGTGAACCCCGAACCAATATCACCTTCATAATTAGGCACATAAACAATAAATGGTTTTGATCCGACCCTCATCTTCATTATATTACCATAAGCGTTCGATCGGGTTTTATACACCAGGAAATTCTTCAGGAGTTTCCTCTTTTCATATACTTTTACCCTGACGGGAACAGCCCCTTTCCCGATAATCTCTCTTTCAAATAATTCGGTTGAAACAGGAGATTTTATTTTTATCTCCTGCAAAATCCTGAGAATAAAAAGAATGCCACTTTTTCTTGCTTCAATGTTGCCATTTATTAACCAGGTCTCTCCTTCTTTCTCCAATGATAAGCTCCGCCCTCCCTGTGAAAATTCAATCTTTGTAATCTCTTTCTGAGGTTTTGAACCAAATGAACTGTTGCTCTTTCCAAAAGGTGACCGGCTTTTGAATAAAACAAGAAGAAGCGCTCCTGCTATAAGTGTTATTAATACACTTCTTACAATTGATTTATTCATTATCAACATCTTGTGTATTTTCTTCTTCTGAAATAGTTATAAAGTAACCCGGCTAAAATGACTATCAATATCGGGCCGGCAATATTAATAAGTTGCCACTTAAATTTTTCAGTCTTTATCTTCGCTCTATCCAGCAACCTTAATCTCAACTCCCGCGATCTCAATTCCATAATACCGTTATCATCTACCAGGAAATTTAGACAATTGATCAGAAAATCCCTGTTCCCGAATATCTGGTCGGAATATTTATCCTGTCCCAATGGAAGCGGTGCTTCCTGCAAACCAACCCTCCTGACTTCATTTCTGATAATATCGGCATCGGCAATAACAATCATCCTCGTTTTGATACTTTCAGTTTTAACCTTTAAATTTTTGTTCTCCGCCAGGTTGCCGGTCATCCTGTTCTTAAACACTGATGTAAAAACACCTTCAAGTAAAACAGCTACCGGCAGGTTGGGTTTATTAAACTCCTTTTCATTGTATGTTAATTCTGCCTCCTTAAGACTAATCATTATCGGGGGTGAAAGTGTCCGGCTGAATTTTGATGTAGTCAGAAGGATCTTTTTTCTTATTGCCGGGTCGAGTCCAACTGTGTCAATATAATTTGTGAATTCTCCTTTAACTTTATTAAGGTTTCTTGTAATGGGGTGATCTGCAGCAGGATTAAGCAAAGGATAATAGACCCATGGAGCCGGCCGGACCTGCTGACGTCCTCCGCTCATTACCGTCAGCCTGATAAGCAAACACTCAAGATCCTGAACGATTGCAGGATTAACTCTTGCTCCATATCTGAATAACTGATCCTCAATGTTTAATGGGCGGTAAAGCGCAACTGTACTACCATGAACCAGGCTATCGGAGTTTACCTGCACTTCATCAAAGAGCCACATGACTTTGCCACCATTCATAATGTACTGATCGAGAACCAGTTTATCAGATTCGCTGAACTCTTTTTCGGGACCCGCGATGATTATCGCGGCATATTTGTCAAGTATGCCGGGTTTACCTCCGATAATGCCCCTGTCAACCGTAAAAAACCTGGCAAGATTCATTGTAATGTCGGCAACTTCTATCTCGGGAATTTCACCATGACCCTCTATGAATGCAACCTTGTATATTGTATCAGAACTTAAAGTCGCAATTGTTTGTATCATCTCATATTCAAGTCCTTCAACAGAATGAAGAATATTCTGTTCATACGAAGCAGAAGAATTGTTCAAAAAATTAACCGGCACTTCGATTCCATTGTAATTTACTATCATTCCCGGAAATATTATTTTCTGTGTTGAGCCACCTTCAGCATCGCCCGACTGAATGTTGATAGGGCTCAATCCCTTGTTGATAAGAGCCTGGTACTGAGTTTCTCTCTGTTTTGGATCCCTGTTCCCGGAAGGGTTTATAAACTCATAATCTATTTTCCGTCCTGAGGCAATTCTGAACTCATCAAGCATCTCCCCGACAGATCTTTTCAGCCGTTTTAAAGGAATGGGAATCTCTCCGTCGAGATAAACCTGGATATAAATATCATTCTTAATAGCTGAAAGGACCTTTCGAGTGGGGGCAGAAAGAGTGTACCTTTTATCTTCGGTAAGGTCAAACCTGAGCCTTATCAATGAACTGACAGAGGCAACAAGGATAATAGCGGCAACTGCTGCCAGTAATTGCAGGCGGGTTCTGAATTTTGTACTCTTACCATTGGCGCTAACTCTCATGGCTTAACTTTTGTTCTTCCATTTACGCGATAACAAGTGAAACCTTGTGGCCTCATTCAAGATAACGACAATCGCGATGAAATAGACTACATCTTTAATATCAAGAACTCCCCTGCTGATAGATTTATAATGTTCGTTAATTCCAAGCCTTATTACAAATTCATCCATGTTTTTTAATCCGGGCAGATAGGCAAAAGAATCAAATCCCATGAAAAGAAAAAAACATATCAGTACCGCGATAATGAATGCAATTACCTGGTTATCTGTAAGAGATGAAGCAAATATCCCTGCAGAAGCGTAAACTGATGCCAGGAAAAACAGGCCGATAAAGGCGCCTAATGTTCCACCTTTATCCAGGTTCCCGTGAGATTCGCCAAGCAGATAAACAGAAATATAATATATAAGGCAGGGCAATAGTGCAAGTAAAACAAGGGAAACTGAAGCGAGGTATTTACCCCAGATAATTTCTCTTTCAGTAATTGGTCTTGAGTATATGAGTTCAATGGTACCCAACCGTTTTTCCTCGGCAATCATTCTCATTGTTACAGCAGGCACCAAAAAAAGGAATACCCATGGCGAAATAAAAAACAGGGTATCAAGCCCGGCATAACCACTGTCGAATATATTCCATTCTCCCGGGAAAACCCACATGAACAGACTGTTTACCAGGAGGAAAACTATGATCACAATATAACCCGTCAGGCTACTGAAGAAACCGCTTATCTCCTTTCTGAAAATCGCAAACATATACTTAATATTGTCATTTACAACTAATTATGTTTGTACACATATAACACCCTTTTTCCTCCCTGCCCCCCAAATTACTCCTTTTTTATCCCACTACCCCCAAAAATTGCCCCTTTTTTACCCCCCTACCCCCCAAATGGGGGGTTAGAAATCGCCTTATTTAGTAAGCCCCCCTGGGGGGGTTGGGGGGTAAAATAGGGGGCAA
>JBAXXU010000145.1:0-8888 GCA_037127735.1 Bacteroidota bacterium | reverse complement strand
AAAATGATTTTCCAAATTACCGCTAATTTAGATTGCGCGGGGTAAGGAGTTCTGAGCCTGTGAATATCCTGAAGTATCAACCGCAGTATGATAACCATTTGCCTTACATGCCTTTAACGCTTCAAGCAGAAATTCAAACTGGAGCATAGGCTCACCACCTGAGAATGTAACACCACCTTTTGACTGATCGAAAAATATTTTCTCCTTATCAAGTATCTCAAGAATATCTTCAACTGAATAGAATTTTCCAACCTCCTCCCTGTTGCTGAACTCTCTTTCCCCAACTCTATTTTTCTGAATAACTTCTTCAGGAAACGGAGATATTCCTTCCGGATTATGGCACCAGATACAACTGAGCGAACATCCCTTCATGAAAAATGTCACCCTTATCCCGCGTCCGTCGTGGATTGAATATTTTTTAACGCTGAAGATGAGTCCTTTCATAACAACCTTCTGCCAGGGCGTTGCATCATGAAACGATATTTCAGTTTTGCGATCATCTAAATGAAATGATGGCGCAAGATAATTATTTTTTAAATTGCTTGTCGAGGCTCTCCGTCCATAATTTATTCCTGACATTTATTTATTTAATTACCAGCTACATACAATTATTAAAATATATTTAACATAACTTTAACAATCTAAAAAGCAACAATTATTAATACTAAACGTCTATATATTGATGAGAAAATAAAAGATAGTTTTAATTTTTCTACAATTGCCGTCCGGCAGATTATACGATCAGGTTTAGGTAAATCGAGGAAAGACATCACCCAGGTGTCTTTCTTTTTTATTGAAAGTTTATGCAAAGCTTCAATGTCGCGATTGAAAGCCTTTTAAATGGATTTCGACTTATTGGTTATGAATTAAAATATTAAGTTCCGGAAAAAATCAAATCAATGCTATTTTCTGTTATTTTTGGCCCAACTAAAAAACTGCTTAAATGAAAAAAATTATACCTCTTTTATTAGTCTTATGCCTCTCGGCTTCACAGGTTGGCCTTTCACAGGATGATTACGAAACAAAACTACTTAAACAGTTTCATTCTATCACGAGCGAGGAGATGATGACCTGGCTTGAGAAACTCTGCTCTCCCGAGTTCAATGGAAGACTTACCGGCACTCCTGAATATCTTGCCGGTACAGAATGGGTTGCAGGAAAACTTAAGGAATGGGGTATTAAACCTGCCGGTGACGATGGAAGTTACTTTCAATGGTTCAACTTTCCCTATACTGTTCTAAATGATATCGGAAGCCTTACACTGAATATTACTCAGACAGACGGGTCAGTAATAAAAAAGAATTACAATTATCCTGATGAATATTACCCCGGAATGAACTCCGGAAACGGCGAGATAACTGCCGATGTTGTTTTTGTGGGATACGGCGTTTCTGCCCCGGAACTTAATTACGACGACTATAAAGGAATTGATGTTAAAGGTAAAATTGTACTTATGAACAGAGATGTACCTTACACTGATCCCCGCAATCCTGAATATAAAAAGTGGGTAGAATATTGCTATCATCAGTATAAACTTCAGAACGCAGTAAAGCACGGGGCAGCCGGAATGCTTTATATAGAAGGAGCAAGTGCAAATCCTAATATCTCTTATGATCCATCAATAATTGTCTGTGGTATCGGGCCTCAACCTCTTGCTGATATTTTTGCCGGACTAAAAACAACCAACAAAGATATCATTGAAAAGATCATAAAGACATTTAAACCGGCATCATTCAATACCGGTAGAAGCATTACCATCAAAGCAAACACGACGAGACATCAGGAAGGGAAAGCCTGCAACGTGGCAGGTATTATTGAGGGAAGCGACCCTGTGCTAAAAAATGAAGTTATTCTTATAGGTGGTCACCTTGATGCAGTCGGAAAAGCCGGAAAAGTTGTAAACGGGGCGCTCGATAATGCTAGTGGCATTGTTGATATAATGGGCGCTGCAAAGGCTATGGCCCAATCGGGAATACAATTAAAAAGATCTGTAATGTTTCTCTTTTTAGGAGGAGAAGAAGTTGGTCTGGTAGGGAGCAAGGTCTATACTGAAAAACCATCTTTTGCAAAAGAAAAAACCATCGCGTTCATCAATCTCGATATGGTCGGAAACGGAACCGGCTTAGCAGTAAGCGCCGGTAGTACTTATAAAGAACTCTTAACTTATTTCGAACAGGCAAATACAAAATACATTCACCGTACAATGCGTACCTCCTCACCTGTACAAGGGGAGTTTTACGGCAGGCCCAGAACCGATGGAGTCGTTTTCAGCATGGCAGGATACAGAACAATGTCGGTCGGAACTACCGATGGTTATAAAAAAGTGTTTTACCATCTTCCGGGCGATGATCCCGATGCAGTTACTATTGATATAATGGAAGATGTAGCTAAAATGATCTACGTTGCCCTGACTGATATGGCAAATGACACATCACTTTTTCAACCCAAAACTCCCTGATGATACTTTTTACCACATTAAGTCGACAAAAAACTATAAATCCATTAACCACAAAGGCCGCTTAAAGCTTAAGCAAAGATCGACATTGCGAAGGTTAACACCATTATTGTAATGATGATGGAAGTGTAATACATTAAATTTGAAAATGATACAATCTTAGAATATGATAAATATCATAAATACATTTATTTAGATTGATTTTTAAAAAGGGAATTAATATATTTGGCCGCTTTTAACTTTATTTCAGAAGATTTGTTTTTTTATTATTTAAACATCACTTTATGGCGTCTAAATCTCCTTCCCAAAAATTATTTGATCTAAATGTTTTCATCGGTTTTGATATTGGCTCTGTCTCTCTTAATTCGGTCATCATCGATGACAATAATAATATCCTGGAGGATTATTATGATTATGTCCATGGTAAACCATTTAATGTCCTTAAAGACCGATTATCTTTTATTCTTGAAAAATACCCTTCAGAAACAATAAAGGGAATTGCAATAACAGGTTCCGGAGGCAAACTTGCCACCGAACTTATTGGAGGGGTATTTGTAAATGAGATTATTGCACAGGCAACTTCAACAGGAAAATTATATCCTGAAGCAAGAACCGTGATTGAGATTGGAGGTGAAGATTCAAAACTTATCATTCTTGAAAAAGACCCGGAAAACGGACACTCAAGACTGGTTGATTTTGAAATGAACAGTATATGCGCAGCCGGAACCGGTTCATTTCTCGATCAGCAGGCCAGAAGAATAGGCATCCCTATTGAGAATGAATTTGGCGCCATGTCGTTAAAATCGGTTAATCCACCCAGGATAGCCGGCCGTTGCAGCGTCTTTGCAAAAAGCGACATGATCCATCATCAACAGATTGCCACTCCCCTGCATGATATCGTTGCAGGATTATGTTTTGCATTAGCGAGAAATTTCCGAAGTAATGTTGCCAGAAGCAAGGAGATTAAGAAGCCGGTTGTTTTCTCAGGAGGAGTTGCGGCAAATACCGGAATGATAAGAGCGTTCAATGAAATTTTAGACCTTGCCGAAGGTGAACTTATCATCTCGCCTCATCATGCTGCTATGGGTGCAATAGGCGCTGTTTATTATGCCCGTGCCAATAATCTGATTATGAATCACTTTAGTGGCATTTCAAAACTCGAAGATTATCTTGCAGGAGCCTCTGCGGATTTTGTAAGCCTTCCCCGGCTTAAGGAATCTGAAGCAGAGTATAATAAAGTTGTTCATTATATTAGAAACGGTAAAGAAAAAGTACCTGTTTATCTGGGCCTCGATATCGGATCGCTAAGTACAAATGTTGTTCTGATAGATGACAAGCACCGGGTTGTTGCTAGGCGCTATCTGCCAACTGCCGGGAAGCCTCTTGAAGCTATCCAGAAAGGGATGACCGAAATCTATGATGAAGTGGGCGATGATATTATTGTGGTTGGTGCCGGCACAACCGGCTCAGGACGTTATCTGACAGGTGATTTTATCGGGGCCGACACTATCAGGAATGAGATTACTGCGCAGGCAACTGCCGCTATTGATTATGATCCGACAGTTGACACAATATTCGAAATAGGAGGGCAGGATTCCAAATATATAAGCATTGAAAATGGCGTTGTTGTTGATTTTGAGATGAATAAGGTATGTGCCGCCGGCACCGGGTCATTTCTTGAAGAGCAGGCAGAGAAACTGAATATTAACATTGTTGAGGAATTCGGACGTATGGCGCTGAATTCTGAATGTCCTGTAAAACTGGGTGACCGGTGTACTGTTTTCATGGAATCTGATCTGAACTCCTTCATGCAGAAGGGAGCAAGAAATGAAAACCTTGTCGGTGGACTCGCGTATTCTATCGTTTATAATTATTTACAAAAAGTAGTGGGCGACAGGCGGATTGGCGACAAAATATTCTTTCAGGGAGGTGTTACTAATAATAAAGCTGTTGTTGCCGCTTTCGAACAGGTGCTTGGCAAGAAGATAATAATACCTCCTCATTTTGATGTTACCGGGGCTATCGGCGCCGCCATCCTGGCCAAAAGATCGATGACAGAAGGACAAAAAACCAGGTTCAAAGGCTTTGGAGTGCGTAATGTTACTTATAATGTCAGCATGTTCATCTGTCAGGAATGTTCTAACCATTGTGAGATACGACGAGTAAAAATAACCGGGGAAAAGAAATCGTTATACTATGGTGGCCGCTGCGAAAAGTATGAGACTGACGACCGGAAAAAGGTACAAAATAATATCCCCAATCTTTATGAAAAAAGAACCGAAATGCTTATGGAGGGATATTCAGAAAAAGAATCCCACAAATCCACTACAATTGGAATTCCAAGAGCACTGATGGTATTCTACCAGCAATTCCCCTTCTGGAGAAGCTTCTTTGAACAACTTGGATTTGATGTTGTAATCTCACAAGAGTCAGATAAATCGCTTATAACAAGATCAATAGAGATAATGACCACTGAGACTTGTCTTCCTGTTGAACTGATGCATGGACACGTAATTGATCTTATTGAAAAAGGTGTTGACTACATTTTTCTTCCATTCATTGTTAATGGGAAAGAAAAGGAAGGAAACAACACGTTTAATTGCAACTGTCCATGGATTCAGACTTATCCCTTTATGGTAAAGTCAGCCCTCAGGGGAAAAATTGATGAATCAAAACTCCTGATCCCCACGCTCCATTTCAGGTTTTTCGAAAGAGCGCTCATTGGAGAGATGACTGAATATTTTAATAAGAAATTTGGTATCAGCAAAGACGAGATAAGGATGGCAGTCTATAAAGCCGATGAAGTTCAAAATATATTTGAAAAAAGGCTTATTAACTATGGAAAAGAGGTACTAAGTTCAATTCCGGAGAACTGCCGGCCTGTTGTACTATTGGGAAGACCATATAACAGTACAGATCAACATCTTAACCTTAGTCTTGTAGAAAAGCTCATAAGCCAGAATGTTATGCCGATACCTCTGGATATGCTTGATCTATCGCCATACAATATTTTTACTAACTACCGGAATATGTACTGGCCAAACGGACAAAAAATTCTGGCTGCCGCACAACTTGTAGCAAAAACCAAAAATCTCCATGCTGTGTATCTCAGCAACTTCCGCTGTGGACCAGACTCGTTTATCTGGCACTATGTAACTGAAGAACTTAAAGGCAAACCGTTTCTTCATCTTGAAGTTGATGAACACTCTGCCGATGCCGGTATGATAACCCGTATCGAAGCTTTTCTCGATAGTCTGAAGGGCGCTGAGAAAAATGAGAAAAAAGATGTGAAGATCTTCAGGCCACGTCCCGGTCAGGCATCGCCGCAAAAAGACCGCGTAATGTATTTCCCTTATATGAACGATGGGGCTTATATGATTGCTGCGGCGGCGCGCAGTTGCGGGATCGCTTCTGAAGTTCTGCCTAAACAGACTGAAGAAGAACTGGCAATAGGAAGGAAATACACTTCATCAAAAGAGTGCTTTCCCATGATCTGCACTACAGGAAGTTTCATAAAAAAATTGATGGAGCCCGGCGCTGATCCTTCAAAGATGAGCTTCTTTATGCCCGATCATAACGGCCCCTGCAGGTTTGGTCAGTATAACCATTTTCACAGGATACTCTTTGACAGGCTTGGTTTTCAAGAAGCAGAACTCATAACGCCCTCAAATGATACATCTTATGAAGATGTTGCCGGTGAACATGGACAAAAGTTCAGGATCAATGCCTGGAAGGGATTTATTGTTGCCGATTACATAAGGAAAATCCATAGGGAAACCCGACCCTACGAGATAAATAAAGGAGATTCAGACAGGCTTTATGATGATGCACTGGCACGACTTGAAAGATGCATAGAGAAGGGCTCAAAGGGTCTGCATAAAGTACTTGCCGATATTGCTTCAGATTTCATGGCAATTAAGGTTGATAAGAGCCAGAGAAAACCTGTGGTGGCTATTATCGGGGAGATATTTATGCGCGATAATGCAGGCTGCAACGGGAATATTGCAAACCGTCTTGAAGATCTTGGCGTTGAGGTGGTTATTGGTCCGTTTTCGGAATGGATATATTACTCAACATACAGGTTTACCCGCGACAGCAGGTGGAAAAATGATACAAAAGGTGTCATCAAATCAAAAATTCAGGGCTTGGGCCAGGATATAATTGCAGCCTCCTTACTCCGTGGCATTAAAAAATTTACTGATCATGAAAAGGATGTCTCGCTCCACGAGATGCTGAATTTGTGCAACACTTATGTGAATCAGTTTTATGACGGTGACCCCCCGATAGCAATGGGTACCTCTGTGGCTCTTACCAAAAAAGGCGTCTCCGGTTTAGCTGCCATATTGCCATTTACTTGTATGCCCGGTACACTTATTGCATCAGTGAGCGACACATTCAGAAAAGACCATAACAATATACCTTTTATCAATATCGCTTACGATGGTCAGGATACCGTTTCACTGGATACGAGGCTGCAGGCATTTGTTTTCCAGGTGAAGGAGTTTTCAAAGGTCAAAGTGTTAGAGGAGGTTGAATAAAGACAGCAAGACAACCAGGCGACCAGGCAATCATATCTCAATCCTGAAGCCCAGGCTTTCAAGTGTTTTCTGAACTCTTTTAGTGACTCCTATAAGATTAATCCTATACGAAGGAAACTCTCTTCTTAGCGGGTAATTATCTCTTTGTATCTCAAAATCAGATGGCGAAAAACGAAATTTAATGTCATCACTGGAAATATCGTAAGTATAAAAAACAGCTTCCCTTATTATATCTTCATCTGATTTTCCTTTACCTTCAATTGTTATTCCTGGATTTGGGGGCAGCGGGACATTATCAGGATACCAGTTTTTTAGCGGAAGATCAAAAAAATCACATAATGAATTGACAACCATTGCAGTTCCGTTAGCCTTTCCGTCAGTTGAGTACCCTGCAATATGAGGAGTTGCAATAAAAGCTTTTGCCATAAGGTCAAGGTCAATATCCGGTTCATTCTCCCACACATCAATTACAGCGCCACCCGGTTTCCCCGATTCAAGTGTTTTATTAAGCGCGGCCGTTTCGGTTACTTCGCCCCGTGAAGTATTAATAAACCATGCTCCCCTTTTCATTTTTTCAAAGCTCTTGTCATTAAAGAGATGGTAGGTTTTATCTACACCCACAATACTGAGAGGAACATGAACAGTTACAATATCCGAGACATGAAGAATATTGCCGAGCGTAACAAAATTCTTTTCACCTTCTTTTCTTGTCCGCGGTGGATCATTCAGCAGAACATTCATTCCCAATGCCCTGGCCAACGATTCAACCTTTGAACCAACATTTCCGACACCTACAATACCAATTGTTTTGTTTTTCAGATTAAACCGGAACCCGGTGGCCATCTTCAGCAAGGTGGCAGCAATATATTGCTGAACCGATGATGAATTGCAGCCCGGAGCATTGGTCCACCGGATATTATGTTTCTTGCAATATTGTATATCAATGTGGTCGAATCCGATTGTTGCAGCGCCGATAAACCTTATGCTTGTTCCTTTCAGCAGGCTCTCAGTACATTTTGTTCTTGTACGTATCAGAAGTGCATCTGCCTCATTCACGACATCCCGGGTAATCTGTTTCCCCGGTAAATAGGCCACTTCGGCATAAGGTTCAAGCGCTCCCTTCAGAAAAGGTATTTTATCGTCAGCAATTATCTTTATCATCTAAATCAAATTATAGCTGAAAGTTAATAATTTTTCTGATATGCTTTAACCTGAACTATTAACAAATCTGACCATAGTGCAATATTTCTTTGTGTTACTTTGTAACTGCAGCTGCTTTCGCCTCACCCTTTAAGCTTATAAACTCTACCCTCCTGTTTTTTGCTTTATTAACAGCAGAATTATTATCTGTAAGTGGTTGCGATTCCCCTTTGCCATCTGCCTCGAGTCTTGCAGCGTCAACACCAAATTTATTTACAAGCTCATTTTTTACCGAAGCCCCTCTGCGTTTTGAAAGATCAAGATTCGATAATTCATCGCCATCCGAATCTGTGTGACCGACAACCTGAACTTTTAAACCAGGATTTTCCTTTAATATATCCGATATTTCTTTAAGGGTAGAATATGATTCAGGTTTTAATTTATCAGAATTGACATCGAACTGGATGCCGTATGAGATGATTTTACCATCCTTCAGCAGCCTGTTTCTCATATCTGGTAAGCCTGAGGCAATCCTGAAATTGCTGAGGATGGGTATAGCTTCATCGCGCGAGTCGAAACGGAAAATATTAGGCCTGTTGCCAGCCTGTATTGCACGGGGAACATCGAGGACTTTGTTTTCATTTGCATATAACCTTACCCTTTGTTTCTGAACCCAAATTGCAACATGGTATTTTTCATTTGATTTGAAAGGATAAGTAACATTCCCGTTAAACCGAAGTTCGGTTTTCATTGAC
>JBAXXU010000144.1:0-8903 GCA_037127735.1 Bacteroidota bacterium | reverse complement strand
TTGATTATCAAAAATTTCAAAGAACATTTTTATATTTAAACGAGACAGTAGTGATGTATAATGAGTATTCCGGCCGATATTGTACAAAACAAAAAGAACCGGATAATATTGAACAAGCTATTGTAAACGATTACCAAATAGGGCTGAGTTTCGATTTTACCCGCCGGAGCAGAGAACCGCTAAATGAGCTGAAACCGGTACCGATGCCGGGTTCCGGGTACCGGGTTCGATAGTCAATGCCACTATTTCTGAAAATAGTTTAAATAATTCACTGTTTTACCACAATTGATTGAAATATTTCTTATTTTTGACCAGCTGTGTTTCTAAAACGTGTAGTCATGTCTCTTATAAAGTATATCGAAAGATTGCAACGGATCTGTTTGTTGATGCCATTGTCAGTATCTGTTATTATTAGTTACGGACACGTCAAATTTCAGAAATATTAATATTATGGAATTAATACCGGCATCTTTAACTGATTTTACATTGGAAAATTATCTAATCAGAATTTCAACAAGTAGCAGGATTATTTATTGGATAATTATCGTGATGATCCTTATTGGTATTGCTATTCTTCCTTTTATTTATGTTGATGTTTCTGTTCAGGCCAGAGGGTATTTTCAATCAGATATCGAAAAGCAAATTGTATATACGCCTTTCCAGGGAAAAATTATCTATACGTCAATCCGGAACGGTGAAGCGGTAACAAAAGGCGATACTCTTCTTGTAATAAATTCGGAAACTATCAGGGCTCAACATTCGTCACTGATACAAAGGATTGCAGAAAATGATGCCTCTATGAACGATCTGGAAAACCTGACAAAAACGGATTTTTTAGAAAATCAACTTATTCATACCGGACTAATTACGCGGAGGTATCAGGCTGAGTTCGAAAATCTCAGAAATCAGCAAACTATCCAGTTTCAAAAATTCCAGAAAAAAAAATCAGAACATGATAGAAATGAGCTTCTTTATCGTCAACAGATCATCCCGGAGATTGATTACGAAAACAGTCTTTTCGCTCTTAATTCTGAGAAAGATAATCTGAACCAGATATTATTGTATCAGAAATCTTTATGGCAGAGCGATTTAACAATGCGAAGAAATGAATCAGTTAAGCTATATGCCGATTTAATGCAATACTCCGAGGAGTTGACTAACAGGACAGTACTTGCACCAACAAGCGGGGAGATAATTCAGAGTTCAGATATTCAGATTGGAAGTATTGTAACTCCGGGACAGAAAATTGCAGAAATATCTCCGGAGGGAGAGCTGGTAGCAATCTGCTATGTAAAGCCTTCCGATATCGGACTGATCCACGAAAAGCAGAAAGTAAAAATTCAGGTGGATGCTTTTAACTATAATGAATGGGGTACCATGCAGGGGGATATCGTTGATATTTCTGATGATATGCTGGTTGAAAATGGTTCAGAAGCATATTTCAGGATTAAATGCAAACCTGAAAAGACATACCTGTCATTAAGGAATGGCAATAAAGCAGATATTAAAAAGGGGATGAGTCTAAATACAAGGATTGTGATAATACGACGAAGCCTGTACCATCTATTATTCGATAAGGTTGATAAATGGTTTAATCCTTATACGTACAAACCAGAATAGACAATTTATGTCAGTAAAAGTAAAACAAAGGGATATTACAGATTGTGGGGCTGCCTGTCTTGCATCAATTGCAGCGCATTACAAGCTGACTTTGCCTGTTGCACGGATCAGACAGCTTGCAGGCACAGATAAGAAAGGGACAAATGTTTTAGGACTTTTGGAGGCGGCAGGGAAAATGGGATTTTTGGCAAAAGGTGTGAGAGGAGAATGGGATAGCCTGTTCAAAATTCCAAAACCGGCAATTGCACATGTTATTGTGAAAGAAACGCTTCAGCACTATGTTGTTTTAATTAGAACAACAGAAAAGTATATTGAAATAATGGACCCTGGCGATGGCGCCCTTCATAAAATTGAACATGAAGAATTCAAAAAACAGTGGACGGGAGTTCTGGTTCTTATAGCTCCCGGGGAGAAATTTACTGTTAAGAATGAAAAAGTTTCAACCCCGCTCCGTTTCTGGAGTTTAATAAAACCCCACAGGGCCATTCTGGTACAATCGCTGGCTGGAGCCCTGATATTCTCGATACTTGGTCTCGCGATGTCAATCTATGTTGGAAAACTTGTTGATAACGTTCTCCCCGGAGGTAATCTGAGCCTTCTGAACCTGCTTGGTGTTGCAATGGTTATCATAATTTTACTACGGCTCCTGCTAAGTTTTTTCCAGACAATCTTTGTTCTTAAAACAGGACAAAAAATTGATGCAACACTTATCCTTGGATATTACCAGCATCTATTGAAACTGCCACAAACCTTTTTTGATAATATGAGGACAGGAGAGATAATATCAAGAATTGGTGATGCGGTCAAAATAAGGGTATTTGTGAATGAAGTCTCTATAAGCTTTATTCTTAACAGCTTCATTCTGATTGTTTCGTTTATTCTGATGTTTACCTTCTTCTGGAAATTGGCATTGATCATGCTGATTGTCGTCCCCTTCTATGCATTAATTTATTATATTTCAAACAAGCTTAACAGGAAGGTTCAGCGAACTGTCATGGAACGGGCGGCTGATCTGGAGGCCCAATTGGTGGAATCGCTCAATTCAGCAGGGACTATTAAAAGATTCGGACTCGAGAATTTTTCTAACCTGAAAACCGAGACAAGATTTGTCAGTCTTCTTGAGATAATTTACACGTCGGGGTTAAATGGCATTTTTTCATCAAGTTCGACAGGCCTTATTTCACAACTTATTACAATTACTGTTTTATGGGTGGGAGCAGGATATGCAATCGGCTCACAGATTACGCCAGGGGAGCTGCTCTCATTTTATTCGATTGTAGGATATTTTACCGGTCCGGTTACTTCTTTAATCGGGTTTAACCGCACATTGCAGGATGCAAGAATTGCCGCAGACAGGCTATTCGAAATTTTTGACCTTGAAATAGAAGACGAGGCAAATAAAATAGAGCTTAGACCTGATATGGTTGATGACATACATTTCGAGAATGTAAAGTTCCGGTATGGCACCAGGGTTGATGTTTTCGACTCGCTGAATCTTAAAATAAAAAAGGGAGATATAACTGCTGTAGTAGGAGAGAGTGGTTCCGGTAAAACAACATTGGTCTCGTTGCTTCAAAATCTGTATCCTCTTCAGGCAGGACATATCCGCATTGGGCGGTATGATCTCCGTCACCTTACCAATCAGTCATTGCGGAAGATTGTTTCTGTTGTACCGCAAAGAGTTGATCTGTTTTCAGGAAATGTGGTTGATAACATTGCAGTCGGGGATTTTAATCCTGACATGGGCAGGGTGATTGAAGTGTGCGAAAAACTCGGGATGACAAAGTTTATAGAGCAACTACCACATGGATTCAATACATATCTGGGAGAGAACGGAGCGACTCTGTCAGGAGGGCAACAGCAGCGCATAGCTATTGCCAGAGCCCTTTATCGCGATCCCGATATTTTGATCCTTGATGAAGCCACCTCCTCACTCGACTCCCTGGCGGAGACATTCGTGCAAAACACTCTTAGGTTACTAAGGGAAGAATCTAAAACAGTAATTGTCATTGCTCACAGGCTCTCAACAGTTAATATGGCCCAAAGGATCATTGTGCTTGATAAAGGAGCGGTTATTCAGGATGGGACATTTGCTGAACTATCAGTTATTGAAGGAGCATTTCGCAGGATGTGGATGCACCAGACTATCGAAATCCAGGAACCGGTTAATATCTAAAATTCAATATATTATGAAAGTATTTGAATATCTCGATCGCATCAGTATGATGCATAAGCTTGTTGAAAGGCAAAGGACGGGAACCCCCGGGGAGTTTGCAAGTCAGCTTGGCGTGAGCCGTACAAGTCTCTACGAACTGATAGATGAGTTGAGGTCGCGGGGAGCTCCAATAGCATATTCAAAATCAGAAAGGACATTCTTCTATAGTCAGCCTTATAATATTGCAGTAACCTGTTTGATGCGGCCATTGACTTATGCTGAAGAGAAAGAAAATTCAGGGGGCATAAAATTTTTTCCCAAAATCCTTTTTTCCCGGACGCTGCTCACCGACCTTAGTATGGTAATGTTACCGTGCTAAAAACCCAGGCATGTGAAAGGAATGGGGGAAGAATGAAGAATTTAATAAATTTGTATGAAATGAAAAACTTTGATTTGAATTTAATTGGTGTTCAGGAATTGGGGAAAGGCACCCTGCTTGAAACCAATGGTGGTCAGGTGGTGGAAAGCCCAAGTCCCTGGTGGAGTGTAGCTTCGACAATAATACAGGCGGCAGTCATAGTTTGGGTAGCCGCATCTGAAGCTTATATCCAAGCATCAAAAGAAGGAGTTTATGAGGGAATGCCAAGTCCGAGTTTTAGGCATTGACAGATTTCATTTAATGGCTTCCTATGAGGGGATCTTGAAAATATCCCCTCATTATATTACAACAATGGAGAATATTAAAAGTAAATTCAAAAAGACAAATGAGAGTTTAAGAAGTTCAAACCGTGTTACGTTTGTTGTAATAATAACCTCATTATTATATCTGGTATTATTTAGCTTCCACTTTGTTTTGGGATTAATTAGAGAAAAAGACATTGTTTGGTTTGATTTTCCAGGTAAAGATGAAGGCGTTATTTTGATTTTTATTCAAACATTGATATTTGCTCCACTTTTTGAAACATTATTAAATCAAACCTTACCATATTATCTGCTAAACAAAGTAAAGTATCTAAATGAGAGAAGTTATTTAATATTATTATCCTCTGCTTTATTCTTTGGATTAGAGCACTTTTATAGTCTGTTTTACATACTATATGGTTTTCTAATGGGCTTGGTGTTTATGTATGGCTATATGGTAAGAATTAAATCTGATAAAAAAACTTTTTATCTTATTGCTATTTGTCATTTTTTAGTTAACCTTGGCCTTTTCATAAGAAATCTTCTTGTTAATGCATTTAGTTAGGTCTCAGAGAATTTTGGGAAGATTGGAGTATTAGTATCTCTTTGAGAAAATTTGAAACAGAAAGAAAGTGATGAATAACTATGGAAAAAATATTTGCAAAGTATTCTAAATCAGGATCACTAATCCTCAGCTGTGCATTTCTCGTGGTCCCCTTCTGTATTTCGCTAATAGTTTTTATTAATAATTATCATTTGAAAGAAGCTGAAAAGGCTTGGAAATTCTATCTTTCAGCAATTGGCTTTTTATGTTTTTCTCTAATTTTGATTATTGGTATTACATTGTTGGTCATTTTATACTTTATGAAGGGTAAAAGGAAAAGGGGAAACGCTAAATAGACTTCTGCCCGTTCTATGTGTTTCTTAATTAGTTAATCATGAAGTTTTTTCTCATGAAATGGCTTAGATAGGTTTACTATTTAGGCCATTTTGCTTATGATAATTACTGTTTTATGGGTGGGAGCAGGATATGCAATCGGCTCACAGATTACGCCAGGGGAGCTGCTCTCATTTTATTCGATTGTAGGATATTTTACCGGTCCGGTTACTTCTTTAATCGGGTTTAACCGCACATTGCAGGATGCAAGAATTGCCGCAGACAGGCTATTCGAAATTTTTGACCTTGAAATAGAAGACGAGGCAAATAAAATAGAGCTTAGACCTGATATGGTTGATGACATACATTTCGAGAATGTAAAGTTCCGGTATGGCACCAGGGTTGATGTTTTCGACTCGCTGAATCTTAAAATAAAAAAGGGAGATATAACTGCTGTAGTAGGAGAGAGTGGTTCCGGTAAAACAACATTGGTCTCGTTGCTTCAAAATCTGTATCCTCTTCAGGCAGGACATATCCGCATTGGGCGGTATGATCTCCGTCACCTTACCAATCAGTCATTGCGGAAGATTGTTTCTGTTGTACCGCAAAGAGTTGATCTGTTTTCAGGAAATGTGGTTGATAACATTGCAGTCGGGGATTTTAATCCTGACATGGGCAGGGTGATTGAAGTGTGCGAAAAACTCGGGATGACAAAGTTTATAGAGCAACTACCACATGGATTCAATACATATCTGGGAGAGAACGGAGCGACTCTGTCAGGAGGGCAACAGCAGCGCATAGCTATTGCCAGAGCCCTTTATCGCGATCCCGATATTTTGATCCTTGATGAAGCCACCTCCTCACTCGACTCCCTGGCGGAGACATTCGTGCAAAACACTCTTAGGTTACTAAGGGAAGAATCTAAAACAGTAATTGTCATTGCTCACAGGCTCTCAACAGTTAATATGGCCCAAAGGATCATTGTGCTTGATAAAGGAGCGGTTATTCAGGATGGGACATTTGCTGAACTATCAGTTATTGAAGGAGCATTTCGCAGGATGTGGATGCACCAGACTATCGAAATCCAGGAACCGGTTAATATCTAAAATTCAATATATTATGAAAGTATTTGAATATCTCGATCGCATCAGTATGATGCATAAGCTTGTTGAAAGGCAAAGGACGGGAACCCCCGGGGAGTTTGCAAGTCAGCTTGGCGTGAGCCGTACAAGTCTCTACGAACTGATAGATGAGTTGAGGTCGCGGGGAGCTCCAATAGCATATTCAAAATCAGAAAGGACATTCTTCTATAGTCAGCCTTATAATATTGCAGTAACCTGTTTGATGCGGCCATTGACTTATGCTGAAGAGAAAGAAAATTCAGGGGGCATAAAATTTTTTCCCAAAATCCTTTTTTCCCGGACGCTGCTCACCGACCTTAGCAATATGATTAGATAATATAGCATTTAGAATGCACTAATCAACTTACTTTAAACTAGTAGATTGAAACATCATTAAAACTCAAGGGAATGTTGAATTACGGAATTATATTCTTTTTTTTTAAGTATTTGGTTTGTTTGGGTTTATTTTATTATATAATAAAAACTAAACAAACCGAATTATTATTTAAAGCTATTGGTATAACCTTTATAGCTTTTAGTATAATAGTAATAATCAATTTTTTACTTTCAATCTTCAAATATATTGAAAGTAACATTCCTTTCTACGAAATAAATTTTGTCGATTTTATATCAATAGTTTTAATAATTAATTTATTTCTCTATAAAAGGAAAGCATAAGTAAATAAATCTATTAAAAGGGTTTCCTAAACCCTTTAATTTTTAGGAAAACTAAAACCTTAATTATTATGAATAAGATTGAATTGAGTAAACTAAATTTAGCTGAATTGAATTCAACTGATTTACACGAAACTAATGGTGGTAATATTGCTTTTATTGTTGCACTTTGTGTAGCAGTTGGCAGTTACCTATTATATCAGACCGCTGGAAATCCAGTATCATCATATAATTCATTTAAAGCAGGATGGAATGCTGCAAATTAATTGTTTAATAAACTAAAAATTATTTATTATGAAACTTAAGGAATTAACATTTGAAGAACAAGTTGAAATTAACGGTGGTTCAGAAGCTTCTGATTCTTTTTGGTTTAGCGTTGGATACGGTGTACACAAATTATGGAACTTGATAAGTACATCTAGTGACAAAAGTTACATTATGGCAAAAGTTGGCAGTTACTAACGTAGGATTTCGACTTCAAAGGCTGTCTCAAAACTAAAAGAGGCAGCTTTTTTCTAATAATCTTAGATCCTAATAAAGCATTTGCCATGATCTTTAATATTTACTTATGATTTTTTGGAAAGGAAGTGGAATTTCTGCAAAAGTCAAATATTATGCTTAATTTTATGCCTATGAATTAGTCCGGTTTAATCATACTAACTTTAAATTATAGTAATAATCTTTTTTTAAAACCCCAGCTAATTTAATCATTGATTCTAATGTTCAATTTTGAATTAATATTTCATAGTCAACTCTTTTTTGCCTCATTAATTTCAAGATTAAGCCAAAAAAAATTAATTACTCAATTTGTTATATATACCTCGTTTTATATTCTTATTTCTTGTATTTTCTACTCTTTATCCAAAGTAATTCCAAATACTATTATTTTAAATAAAAATAGTGAATTTTCTTCATTAAGAGAAAAGATATTCGTTGTCGTCTTGTTTGCACCCTTAATTGAAACGCTTTTTATTCAATTTTTAATCATCGAAATATTATCTGCAATCTTACCTAAGAAGATATTTCTCGCTTGTTTAATATCCTCAGCAATATTTTCATTAAACCATTTATTTAGTATTTTATATGTTTTATTTACTTTTCTTACAGGTATTATCCTTGCGATAGCATTTTTTTCTAGCGGAAAAGGATGGCGAGGTTTTGCGCTTGTTTTTTGCATACATTCTTTTTATAACTGTTTTGTTTTGATAATGAATCATTTAATTTCACTTTAATTTCATTCTTTTATTTATTTTTTACTGTAATCGCACTAATAATTTGATTTATAAATGCACTTATATATGAAGAAACTGGACAGACTATTGCAATCAATACTAATTACTTTATCAATATACTTACTCTTCAGGCTATTTAGCAAGGAGGAATTTACCGGCTTGGATTATATACTGATGGTAATACTTGTTTCAGCAGGTTTCATTATTATCATTAAAGAGGCTTATCGAAAAAAGAAGGAGCAAAAGTCTTTGGACTAGATGATTCCTCTCGCTACTGATACTCCCGCGTGGTAAAATATCTTGATAAATATTGCCTGTTAATCCCGGGCCCAAACCAGAGTTAGTTTAAATACTTGTACTCTTCCAGGTAGAAAAGTTGAAATAGTTATCAATAACCCTTTGTCTCTTTGTCTCTTCTTCCCTTAGTCTCCCAGTCTCTTCCTCCCTTAGTCTCCCAGTCTCTCCGTCGCAAAATAATCCCCGGAAGACTTAACCCACATTGCAGCTTTAGGTTTGTAAAAGGCTGATATTATGAGCTAACA
>JBAXXU010000143.1:0-8967 GCA_037127735.1 Bacteroidota bacterium | reverse complement strand
CTATTCAAGATTTCAATGAACGATATTTAATTTTTAGTGGACACTAATGATATTTGTGAATAATTCAGGTTAGATTTGTGGATACCTAAAACTATCAAAATAGTGAAAAAAGCGTTAATATTCATTCTGTATCCGATTCTTGTATTTCCCCTGAATGGGTAAACAGAAAAGAAGATTACCATTATACATACCAACGATCTTCACTCGCGTCTCATTGGTTATGCACCTGAATCGGCCTATACGCCTTTAACAGTGAATGATGATAAAACTGTTGGTGGATTTGCAAGGATTGCTACCATAATTAAGACTGAGAAAGAGAGCAACGCGGGAACAACACTGGTATTAGATGCCGGTGATTTTCTGATGGGAACACTTTTCCCGAGTCTCGAATTGAAAACCGGTTTTCAGCTTCGACTGATGAAATTGATGGGATATGATGTCATAGGCCTCGGGAATCATGAATTTGATTTTGGACCTGAATGGCTGGCAGGCGTAATAAGCACTTCAGTCAGTAAAGGAGAAATACCTTCATTACTTGGCAGCAACGCGATGTTCGACAAAATAAACAACAGGGATGATACTCTCGAAAAGCTTGTCTCTGATAATATTATAAGCAGAAAACTGATACTTACAAAGGATGATATTAAAATAGGTATTTTTTCAATTCTGGGGAAAGATGCTGCAGGAGTTGCACCTAAATCAGCACCGGTAAAATTTGCAAAACAAACCTCATTTGCAAAGAAAATGGTAAAAGAACTTCATGGCGAAAAATGCGATATAATAATTTGTATTTCACATTCCGGCGTGTCAAAAGAAAAGAATGGAGAATGGGGTGGAGAGGATGTTGAACTTGCAAAAGCAGTTAAAGGGATTGACGTTATCGTTGGCGGACATTCACATACGAAACTCGATCAACCATTGACAGTTAACGGTACTACAATAGTGCAGACAGGAGGGGAAGGAGTGGCTGGCCCTGATAGAATTTCTAAGCTCAATGAAAGATACCAACGCGAACGGAATTCCCGACATTGATAAGAAATATTCCGGAGCTGTAAAGTGTTTCTTTCCTGTAAATGCTAAATGAACCGGCTTATTTGCTTTTCCCCCATGAGCTGAATGGATTATCAACTACTAACCTGGTTTTCCTGTTGGCTACTGTTAAGCCGATCTGATAAACTGTTCTTGTTATCAACTCCATTTTTTTGAAATCGATTTTTTCAACAACATCCCGCGGAGTATGATAATCGGAATGTATGCCTGAAGTGAAACATAAAACAGGAATATCTTTTTCGACAAAATTATAATGATCGCTCCGGGAAAAAAGCTGCAGGGGATGATCCCTGCCGCTCAGGCTGTAATCAAACCCAAGCGATGTTTTCTTGTCAATTCCGTCAGCTAATTCGCGTAAATCCTTACTCTGGCTGTCGGAGATAACAAAAACCGAAGTTGACCCGGTCATTGGAGTTTCAGATGTAGAATCGGCAGCCTCTTTATCTCTTCCTATCATATCCATATTCAGATCGGCAACAGTTTCTTCGAGTGGGAACAAAGGGTGGTCAACATACGATTTTGAACCATACAAACCAATCTCTTCGCCTGATACCCAAAGGAATAGAACCGACCGCGAAGGTTTCTTTTTCAGGCTCTGAAAAGCTTCAGCTATTGACATAAGTGCAGCACAACCCGATGCATCATCGTCAGCACCGGCATTGACTTTGTTTCCGGAGGCGCCTATATGATCATAATGCCCTGAAAATACTACTACCTCATTTTTAAGGACAGGGTCGCTTCCTTCAATATATCCGGCAACATTATTGAGTACCTTTTCTTCTGAAAGAGACACTTCGGTGATTTTTAACTGTTTGTCCGTAATCAGGAAAGAATGTGGCTGAAGGGCAGCATCTATGCTATCCTGAAGTTCTTCAAGCGAATGGCCCGAACCTATAAGAAGTGCATCTGCAACTGCCCGGTGGATAAATATCACCTTTGGCATCGCTGCCATGAATGGATTTATTTGTTCTTTTTTTTCGCTATCTAAAGTTACTGAAGATTTTAAATTGTTTGCAAGACCGGGACTTGACTCCTCAAATGATTGAAATCCCGATTTGGGATCAGATACAAAAAGAATGGCTTTCGCTTTGGAATAAAGCAGGGTTGTCATTTTCATCTGAAAGCTTCCCGAAATCCAGTTTGGTTCTTCAAACTGACATTTTTTACCATCTTCCGACATCGGGGCTCTATTCATAACAAGAAGTATCTTCCCCTCAGTTTTTATATTCTCGAAATCATTATATTTATATTTATCTGACTTGATACCATATCCTGCGAATACAACCTCACCGTCAAGTATGAAATCAGAAGGCCCGGTTGGTACCAGCTGGTAAACAGGTTCATTTATTGTTAAAGTATCCTTGCCACCGGTGAAAATCTGAACCCGGGTTTTATTTGGATCTATTGTTTTTTTTATAACAGTATAGGGCTGAAAATAGCTGTTTCCATTAGCAGGTTTTAAGCCTGATAATTTTGCCTGTGAGGCAATATACCGGGCAGCAATATCAAGTCCCTCTTCTCCATTCATTCTGCCTTTAAGAAGAGGAGAGGAAAGGAACGAGACATAACTCTCGAGATGTGATGCAGTTATATGATCGGTAGAATTATGGTTCTTCTGTGAAAAAAGAGTTACGGGGGTTGTTGATGTCAGAAGTGCGACAATCGAATATTTAAAAAAATTTCTCATAACAGAATACATTCTTTTACACTATTTGCAAGGCAGCCAAAGTTAGTAAAAGATTTAAAGAATTTTTTTCATAAGTTTGCTGCCTGATAATAAATATATGGAAATTAGCATCTGTTTCTGGATTGGATTCCATCTTTTCATATTTCTAATGCTTGCACTCGATCTGGGTGTTTTTCATAAACATACTCATAAAGTTCCTGTAAAAGAGGCAGTTATCTGGAGTGGTGTGTGGATAACCCTGGCAATGCTATTCAATATTTTTATCTATATATATTCAGGTTCAAAAACCATAGCTCTGGAATTTCTTACAGGTTATGTAATTGAATACTCTCTGAGCGTTGATAATATTTTTGTATTCATTCTTATATTTTCCTATTTCGCGGTTAAAGATGAGTACCAGCATAAAATATTATTTTGGGGTATTCTTGGAGCTCTTATAATGAGAGGGATATTTATTTTTACCGGAGTTGCCCTTATCAACAGGTTTCATTGGGTGGTTATCATTTTTGGAGGCTTCCTGGTTTTTACAGGCATAAGGATGCTTTTTCAGAATGAGACAGAAGTTGACCCTGAAAAGAATGCCATTGTAAAGTTTTTCAGAAAGTTTCTTCCTGTTTCACAATCATTACATGGCGCGAAATTATTTGTCAGGCAGAACAGGAGATTGTATGCCACGCCTTTGTTCCTGGTTCTGCTTATAATTGAATCATCTGATCTTATATTTGCTGTTGATAGTATCCCTGCAATTCTGGCAATAAGTAAGGACACGTTTATTGTCTATACATCAAATATCTTTGCAATTTTGGGTTTGCGCTCACTCTATTTTGCAATAGCCGGTATAATGGGATACTTTCGTTATCTTAAAGTGGGTCTGGCTTTTGTTCTGACCTTTGTAGGTTTGAAAATGGTTATCGCATATTTTCATTTTGAAATTTCTATTCTATTATCGCTTGCAATAATTATCTCTATTCTTCTGATATCAATTCTGGCATCTGTTTTTAAAAAAAGTGAGCTAAAGTGAGCTAAAGTGACTAAAGTGACTAAAGTGACTAAAGTGACTAAAGTGACTAAAGTGAGCTAAAGTGAGCTAAAGTGACTAAAGTGACTAAAGTGACTAAAGTGAGCTAAAGTGACTAAAGTGAGCAAAAGTGGGAAAAGTTATAAAAAAATAAATATTAGTTAATTGACTTTAAATCCCGATTGTTTTCAATAACTTTAAGTACTTTAGTCAATCCAAACTTTAGGCACTGATTAGTAACAAAATGCATAGTTTGCTATATGGTAAGGAAAATCAGTATTTTATATGTTGAAGATGTGGCAGCCGATGCTGAGTTAACGCTTCTTGAGATTTCAAGGAACGGCATCAGCTTCAGCCATACAATTGTTGAAACAAAAAAAGATTATATAGATAAGCTTATTTCAATTGTTCCTGATTTAATTCTCTCTGATTATGCTCTTCCCCAATTTGACGGGATGAATGCTCTGTCGCTCAGGAATGAGATAGCTCCCCAGACTCCCTTTCTTCTTGTTACGGGTTCGGTAAATGAAGAGGTCGCGGTAGAATGTATGAAAGCCGGGGCAGATGATTATATTCTGAAAAGAAACATTTCGCGGCTTTTTCCAGCGATAGAAGCTGCTTTCGCGAAAAGAGACAGGATACTGATTCACATGAAAACTGAATCAGCATCACATATTAAGAAAGAAAAATTCAAAATTGAAGACAACTCCACTTTTTTAAGAAACACAGATGATTTCAGGTCTAAGGGAAGTGGATTAGAAGAGTATATGCTTATTGAGGAAAAACTTACTTTTCTCGATATGGCATTGGAATCTGCAGGAATCGGGACATGGGTTTTTGACCTGGCAGGAAACAAAAGATATTTTGATAAAGAAGCCCTCCGGTTGTTTGGATTTAGTAAGGGGCAATATAAAAGATCTGAAAAAGAGTTTCTGAACCTTATTCATCCTGATGACAGGTTGGAGGTGAATATTCTTCTTTCTGATGCGCAGAGAATATTAACAGATTTTGAAACCGATTTCAGGGTCATTTTGCCCGACGGAGTAGTGAGATTTCTGACAGCCAGAGCGAAGACTATCATTAATGACAGAGGTGTGCCGGTTCGCCTGAATGGACTTGTTTGGGATATAACCGATCATAAACTTCTTCAGATGACCCTTCAGGAAAATATGCGTAAAACGAATTCAATAATTAATAACCTTAACGGAGCTGTATTCAGATGCAAATGTGATGATGAGATGACAATGGAATTCATCAGTGAGGGTGTAAAGAGCTTAACAGGTTATCCTTCCTGGGATTTCCTGATGAACCGTGTAAGGTCTTTTGCTTCATTGATATATGTTGATGACAGAGAGAGAGTTATAAAGAATATCGAAAATTCATTGAATGAACAGAATCCTTTCACTATAGAATATAGAATAGTGTCGGCAAATGATGAAATCAAATGGATATGGGAGAGAGGGAGAGGTGTTTTTGCATGTGAGAAAGCTATTGCCATTGAAGGATTTTTCACAGATATCAGCGACAAAAAGAAGTTCGAAGAAGAACTGAAAAGTTCACTCGAGCAGCAACACCAGCTGACACAATATATAGAAAAAGTAAGGGAGAGCGAAAGGATTGCCATTTCCAGAGAACTGCATGACGATCTGGGCCAGGCTCTTACAGCAGTGAAGATTGATCTGGGATCGATCAGGCAAATTGTTACCAGCAATGAGTTAGTCGTTAAAATCAGTAAAGTGTCTGATCTTGTCAGCGAAACAATTAAAACTGTACAGAAACTTACTTCACAGTTAAGACCGCAGATAATTGATGACCTTGGTCTTGAGTCGGCGATTGAATGGTACGCGAAAGAATTTGAACAAAGAAGTAAAATTAAGATTATTCTTGATCTTGATCCTGGTCTTTCAATTACCCCGGATGCTTCTCTTATCATCTTCAGAGTTATGCAGGAAACACTAACAAATGTTGCCAGACACTCAGGAGCAACACAGGTAAATATCAAACTGACCATTTTTGGCGATGATATAAATCTCAGGATTTCTGATAATGGGATCGGAATATCTGAAGACGAAATTAGTTCCAAAAAATCATTCGGAATTATAAGCATGAGGGAGAGAGCTGCTTCATTGAGAGGCACATTCAAGATATATCGCGGAAAAAAAGGAGGAACTGTTATTGAACTTGTCTTTCCGTTAAGTAATTCAGGGAGCTATGAAAATTCTGATTTGTGATGATCATAAATTGGTTCGCGACGGCCTCAGGCAAATACTTCAGAAACTGGCAAAGGTAACTTTAATTGATGAAGCCAGAGATGGCTCCGGAGCGCTTATTATCCTGAAAAGAGAGGTTTTCGATATTGTTCTACTCGACATTTCACTTCCTGACATAAGCGGTCTTGAGGTTCTTCAGGCGATTAAAGCACTCTGTCCATCAATAAATGTGCTGATGCTAAGTATGCATCCCCAGGAACAATATGCACTGCGCGCCCTTAAACTTGGAGCATCGGGTTACCTGACCAAAGACACTGCTTCGGAAGAACTGCTGCTTGCAGTAAAAAAAATATCAGCGGGTGAAAAATACATCTCGCAATCACTTGCAGAAAGTATAGCTGTCAACCTTGATGAGAATACAATCAAACAGAAACATGAAATGCTTTCGGGACGCGAATTTGAGATCATGATCAGACTTGCAAACGGAAAGCCGCTTCAGGGAATAGGGGATGAACTTCAAATATCCGTTAAGACTGTTAGCACATACAGGAGACGGATTATGGAGAAAATGGAATTTATCAAAAATTCAGATATCACCAAATACTGCATGGGAAAAAGCCTGGTTTAGAAATTTATTTTTATTTCTGTTTTCGGATTTCAAGCCCCTTACAAATTTTCTTGTAGGAATTGTCCTACAAAAAAATAGTCATTTCACCTACAAAGAATTACGTTAATTCCTACAAGGTATTCCATAAATATATCTCAATTTTGTTGCGGGTAAATATCAAGACTACATGAGAGTACTATTGGCCGATGATTCAGTTTTAATTCTTGAGAGATTGATGGAGATGTTAAATATGTACAAGAAGGCAGAGGTTGTCGGCTCGCGTATGAATGGAACTGACACCCTTGAAGCTTTCCGGACTTTGAAACCTGATCTGGCAATTGTTGATCTTAAAATGCCCGGATTAAGTGGTCTGGAAGTTTTGCATGAGATACGAAAAGAGGACAAAAAAGTAAAAATCATTATCCTTACTTTTTATTCATCAGATTATTACCGGCAGATGGCGCTAAAGGACGGCGCTGATTTTTTCTTTAATAAAGTTGATGATTTTGAGGAGTTATCACTGGTGGTGGCGGGAATGTTATGGAAAGAATCAAATGATAGTAGAATTAAATCCTAAATAGCCGGGGTAAAATTAATTACGGCAGTTTTTAATTATGTGAGTATTAAGTATGAATTATTAGCAAACCAGATTAAAATTAAAATGACAATAATATGAAAACAGAAAACAATCAACAACGGTATAACCACGATAATTCTTCTGACAATACCGGCAGCCTTAATTCGGGAAAAGGAGATTATTCTTTCCAGGGCAATCTGATAATAAGCGGGATATTCTCGGGCAGGCTTAATGTCAGCGGTACTTTGACATTAGGCGTAGATGCGCGGCTTACCGGCGAAGTAGTTGTGAATGATTTAATTATGTTTGGACAAATGATGGGAACTGCCAAAGTAATAAATTCGGTTGTCTTTCACAATTCCTCGGTATTTTCAGGAGCTTTAACAGCAAGTGAAGCAGAGGTCTATAGTGGCAGCAGAATTAACGGGAAACGCACTATCGGCCGGATTATCGAAAGAGAAGCGGTTACCACGTTTACCAACAATAGATTTAACATTAAAGAACAGGTATCAATACCCGATGAAATGACACACTCTCTCTTCCGGCTTTAATATACAAAATTTTAAATATTTAATTTACCCATTAATTACTAAGTATGGAAAGATCATTTGTAATACCGAGTGTTTTCGAGGAAAACTCAACCGAATTTCAAAAAGTATCTGAAAACTTTGTGGATGGAATAAGAATCATGGATTTCAACGGGAAAAATTACCTTGTCGGTAACCTTGCATTACGCGAGGGAAATGCCCCGCATAAGATGATTAATACATCGGTTAATGAGATTGATTATCAATTATTGGCAGTAACCGGAATGATGATTGCAAGCATGGGCAGGTATTCAAGACTGATTGTAACTACGGGATTTCCTTACACCACTTATCAATCGTACAGGAGAGAAGCAGAGAAATTCATGCTGAACCGGTTTGATATCAATTTTGATTCGCGCACTTATGGCGGATTCAAAGTGGAAAAAGCATCATTTCAGGTTGATAGTATTGAGATAATGACGGAGATTGATGGCTGTGTAAAAGCTATCCGCGAAGGCTCTCAACAGGAAAAGAACAATTTTTTCATTGCCAGCATTGGTTATGGAACATTCGAGATAGCCCAGTCAATGCCAAAAGGCATAGTTCAGCGTACAATCGGAAGCGCCAGGGGTTTGAACTATGCTGTCAATATCGTTGAAAATGAGTTGAAGAAGGAATACTATCTTAATCTGATCACTGAACAGCAGATTGAAAGATCGTTTCAGCGTGGTTTGATTGTGCTCGACCGGAAAAGGATTGACCTGAAGGATTTACGGCTCAAAGCGCTAACGAGTTATTATCACGAAGTCCTTTCACCGGCTATCAGACGAAAGTTCAGTAACGAGGATTATACCAATACCGACAGGTTATACCTCGTTGGAGGCGGCGCTATGTATCCCGAACTGGTTGAAATGTTTAATGAAGAATTTCAGTCATTTCTTGACGTGGTTGTATATCCTGAGCCATATTTATGCGCCTGCAGGGGGTATTGCCTTCAATCTATGTCAAAATCGAGGTTAAACAGCGATTTCGAGAGTCGTGAGAATACTGCTTATATAGGCCTCGATATCGGCAACTCAAATACCGTGGTCTATATCAGTACTCCGGATAATAAAAAGGATTATACTGAATAGTCCCTCAGTATAGGATAATATGGCCCCAAAGAGAAGGGGGATGAGTTCAATAAATAAAAAAGGAGTTAAAATGTTTTTAACTCCTTTTTTCATTCGTGGGGGATGAGGGATTCGAACCCCCGACCCTCTGCTTGTAAGGCAGATGCTCTGAACCAGCT
>JBAXXU010000142.1:0-9545 GCA_037127735.1 Bacteroidota bacterium | reverse complement strand
TAGAACAGAGTCAGAAGGAATTTTCTTAAGTGCCGTCAGGTACGATATAGTCAATACCAACCGGTTTAAACACATATCTGTCATCGTATTCAACTTCAAATTCATTTAACATACTTACAACAACTTAAAACACAATATTCTACATACATATCGTCCCTGACGGGACTTAAAACAAATATACCAATTATTTTTCTACCGACATTTTGTCCCTCCGGGACTTAACGCAAATATAATTTTTTTTCTACCATTATATAGACCCTGCGGGACTTAACACAAATACCAATTATTTTTCTACCGATATATAGTCCCTATGGGACATAACATATTACCAATTTCTATATGCCTTCCTTTGGAAACAAGTTGATTGTAATTGTCAGAATTTATTTTGTTTCAGGCTTACTTACAGGGATTTTAAGCATGGCCTTGACTTCCTGAATATTCACAAGTGGCAGGAATATAATCTGATAATCGGTACCGGCAGTTAAAGCTGTAAGAATTCCTCTGGCAGATGAAAAGCTTATACTCATCAGAGTAATAAGAAGATCATCTGGAAAAACGTCTGCTTTACAGTTTTGAAAGAATCATGGTGATCGATTTTTAAACCTTTTCCATTCACGGAATTGGATGAATTTGTGATAATGCCCAATCATCTGGATGGGATAATTTTAATTGATCATAATACGTGGGCGATTGATGGGAATTCACAAAAATTGTATTCGGCAACAATTGTAGAGACAAGGCATGCCTTGTCTCTACCGGAATTTTATCGGAATACATTACCCGGCACCGTAAAAATTGCCCGACAATTCCGGTTGGAATACCATCGCATTTTTCATTTGCGGAATTGGGCGAATTTGTGATAATGCCCAATCATCTGCATGAGTTTATTTAAATTGACCAGGATTCGGGGCGATTGATCGGGATTATGCGATGATTGGTGTTCGGCAACGTCTCTACAATCGTTGTTTACAGGATTTTTGAGTTATTTGAATTTCATTAAATAAACGAGTATCTTTGCTGTAAAGTAATTGATTATGACAATCAAGGATAAAATAATTAGTGGAATTCAAAATCTACCGGATTCAGTGACTATTGATGATATTCTTGACCAAATATTATTGATTGAGAAAATTGAAAAAGGTATTGATCAATCAAATAAAAATCAGGTGGTGCCTGATGATGAACTTGATAAACGACTCGGTAAATGGCTCGTTTAGTATGGACTGAACAATCAATTGATGATCTGATAAACATTGCAGAATTTATAGCGAAGGATTCCTTTAAATACTCTGTAATTCAAATAAGGCGTATTAGAGAGAGAGCTAAGATTCTCAAAACGCAACCCTTTTCTGGAAGAATAGTTCCCGAAACTAAAAACGAATCTATTCGGGAATTGATTCTTGGAAGTTATCGAATCATATACAGGATAATTTCGGATGACAGAATTGACATTTTAACCGTTTATCATTCAGCGAAATTATTAAGAATTAAATTATTATAGATTCAAACACACGCTAGTCATCACCTGTCAGCAAGCAGGGTTTTCAGTAGAGACAAGGCATGCCTTGTCTCTACCGGAATGTTGTCGGAATACGTTATCCGGCACCGTAAAAATTGCCCGGCAATTCCGGTTTGGAATACCATCGCATTTCCATGGTCATAACGTAGTTAATCTATTGTTAATTGGTTTTGTTGATTTTCAAATAAATAAATTTTATATCTTTGCATGAAAAGAAAATTATGGAAACTCTTGTAGTTCATCCTCGTTCTAAGTCGGAACTTGTTTTAATTAAGGCTTTGTTAAAAAAAATGGATATCAGGTCTAAGGTGATAAAAGAGCCGGCAAGTCATATTGTATTAAAGAAAGCTATGCTTGCTCAATCCAAAAAGTTTTTTTTAGAAAAAATTGATTAATTATGTCTGTAAAACAAAGAGACATCATTGAATTGAATTTTCTAATGCCCGATGGCGTATGCAAACCTCATCCGGCAATTGTTATTTCAAACGATGAATTGTTCGAAGTTGAGGGTTTTTTCTACTGCTGCATGATTTCAACCGCACTTTACAATCCACAATATATTTTTGAATTGTCCAACACAATGTTAACTTAGCCTTTAGTGCGAAAATCGTATGTTAAGTGCCAAATTATTGGCGGGTTTACTGAACGTGATATATTAAAACAAATTTCAGTGATGAAGCTTGAACCGTTCAGGTCGCTGGTAATCAAAGTTCAAAAGAGTATTTTTTAATTCTCTTCATTCTAAGCATTGATTCTCTTTAGCTATTAATAGATAGTATGACACTCAATATCAATACTATATTTGACGTGGTAAGGTCAGGTAAGTTCAGCGATGATTGATTTTGATTCGCGGGTGATTGATCGCAATTCGTCAATGATTGCACAGATTCAAAATGGAGGCAAAGGCTGAGACAAAAATTGTTTTAGAGATAATATCCACAATAGCAAATGGATCTATTGATATAATTGACCTCAGTGCATTTTCATCATTCAGTATTTAATTGTTTTTTGTTATTTTTGTAAAAAATAGTTACTTGGAAATGATTGTTATACGCTCCAGCTCTAAAAAAAATATTAGGTTGCTTTTTGAACTTGCTGAAAGAATAGGAGAAAAACCGGTTATTGAGAGTCATACTGCCCAAAGTATAGATCGGGGACTTAAAGAAGTTAATGCAATTTTAAGAGGGGAAAAGAAGGCCAAATCTCTTGAAGAATTGCTTGATGAGTAACATAATTTTTACAATAACCGATGAGTTTGAAAGAGAATTCATACGGTTGAAAAAAAAGTATCGGTCATTATCTGATGACATAAAACAATGCAAGTCGGAAATTGAGCAAAACCCTGATATCGGTATTGATCTTGGATCTAACCTTCGCAAAATAAGGTTTTCAATTAAATCGAAAGGGAAGGGTAAAAGTGGAGGTGCGAGGATCATAACATACAATATAGTTGCAAGTATTCAGCCAAAACAGATAATTCTGGTTACACTTTATGATAAAAATGAAATTGATTCAATTTCAACTGCAGAAATAAAGCAAATACTTAAGAGAAATGGTTTTTAGTTTTAACTTCCAGTGCCAATTTGTGATAATGCCAAATCATTTGAATGGGATAATTTTAAATGACCAGGATTCGGGGGGATCGATCGGGATTCGGCAACAATTGTATTCGGTAATGATTGTATCCTTCGGCAATTGTATTCGGTAATGATTGTAGAGACGTTGCATGCAACGTCTCTACGGGTATCACGGGTATCACAACCGTAACCGGAACACGAAAAAATCGCCCGGTAATTCTGGTTGGAAATTCCATCGCGTTTCCCATTTGTTGAATTAGTCGAATTTGTAATAGTGCCAAATCATCTGCGTGTATCGTGAACAACAGATGCAGATATAAACCACCTATTTTGTAATAGTAATATCCACGATTTCCACCTGAACATTGTCTCTGCCAATACTGCGGTAAGAATTTAACCACCTCTGAAAATCTTCAGAACTTAATGATTTTGGCAAACGGACTCCTTTTTTATATTCTTTTTCATCTAATATCTTTTGAGACACATCCTTTAAAAAGGGCTTATTCAGAGGTGTTATTGAAAAAATGACAAACAACCTGTTCATATCGTGCAAACTCTTTGCAAACAAAGAGTAGTTTACATCTGAAAACAAGAAGTACTTTTTGTCAGCTACAACAGGTACGCCTCCTTCAGAATCAGAGGTCATGCCAGGATGAGGGTAAAGACATTGTGAGTACTCACTATCGTCAAGATAAACAGTGAGATATCCGCTCATTGGAGTAGAGAAAAAAAGGTATAAATTATCTTCATTTTTAAATTCGGTGGTACGGCATTTTTCATCGAGACAACCGAGCGGAAAGGAAGTAAATGTGATTTTTGGGGTAATTATTTCACGAGCCAGAATTTCGATTTCACAAGTGATGGTTGTAAACTCATTTTTCTTCCCGTCAATTGTTCTGAAATCAGTTGTGTCAGAAAACCTGGCGCTTATTATACTTTGAACTTCACCTTTAACGGAAGTATTTGATATACTGTTAAACACAGAATTTGTCTGAACTTTATCCCCAGTTTGCAGGTCTTTTACATAGCTTGAATTACCCTCTATAACGACAACACCGAAAGCTTTTTGGAGCGCATCAATGGTAGCGAGGTCCTGCAATTCTTTTCTAAGTGCTAAACGTGACTTATCATCAGTTAATTCCATCTGCGCTGTTCCGGTTGATTTTACAAGATCCTGAGAATAAATTAATTGAGTTAACAGGAGTAGAGGGAACGATACAATTACAAGGTTGAATTTACTTTTCATAATTATGATTATTATAAACTCATTTCGCTTATCAAAGTAGAATAATAGATGCCAATTTACAAAATTCAATATTGATTTTTCTAAAAGAGCCACTTTAATTTTTCAAAAGGACCAAATGTTTTCACGACAAAAACCTTTCTTCATTACATTCGCGTAAATAATTTTGATGGTTCTATTATGATAACCTGTACAGTCGGAACCGGAGAGACATTTCATAATATCTTAAAATCACTGGAATTAAGGAGGGCATTTCAGGAATTGGACTGAGCTGTTAATTATTTAACAATACAGGAATTCCATTAAAGCCGATCTCTTTAATATTTATGTTTTGCTTATCCAGATGAGCCCTTGAGTTATTGATGAAAAGCTTCATTTTAACGTAATCTGATGGATTGCTAAAGAAATCAGGTTTGTTTTCAAACTCAGAGCATGGCAGGATGAAAAACTTCTTCCTGTATTTTTCTATAGGAGCATAAACCCATGTGAGATAATAACCTGCATCTGAGATTTTAAGTGAATTACCATTTCTTGTAATTTCTATTCTTACTATTGATCCACCATCGGTTTTTGTTTTTCGCTGGTTGGAAACAAAGTTACCGAGAGAGTAAACTGTGATTCCATCTTTTCCAGCGGAAACATTTTTTAACCAGACCATTTTTTGCAGAACATGAGGATGAGAACCTATTACAAGATCAACACCAATTGAAAAGAAATACTGTGCAAGGTCAGTTTGGTTTTTCGAAGGAATAGTATCGTATTCTGTCCCCCAGTGAAGAAACAGGATTATTATATCAGCATTATTGTTTTTTGCTTTTTTAACATCATCAGTGATAATATCTTTATCAAGCATGTTGACAATTACCGGCTCAGGGACTTTTATCCCGTTGGTACCATAAGTATAATTGAGCAATGCTATTGATGTTCCGTTCCTGTTTATGATTAAAGGAGAGAGACTATCTCTGGTGTCTGAATTAAGAAAGGTACCTGTATGTGGTATTCCGATACTGTCGAGCTTATTGATAGTATTAATTATTCCTCTTTTTCCCCTGTCGGCAGAGTGATTATTTGCAGTAACGAGGTAATCAATACCTGCATTTTTGCAGGCAACGGCAAGGTCAGAAGGTGAACTGAAAGCGGGATATCCTGTGTACGGAGGCCCTGCAAGAGTGACTTCGAAATTGGCTATTGCAACATCTGCCTCAGATATTACCGGTTTTATATATCTGAATACATCGTCATAATTAAACGCGTGCGTCTCCCTGTTTTCTGCCGACCATATCTGTTCATCATGTCCCATGATATCGCCAATAAACAGAAGCGAAAATTTATCCCCTGATTTTGCCTGGCTCTGACTTTTTGCAGAATAAAAATTACATAGGAGAAAGGATATAATTAATATGGGGTTGAGCTTAAAACAAATTCTATTCATGGGCGTTTTGTGACAGGTTAAAACTGCTTTCATTCCTTTGATTGTTTCAAAGATACATTTATAAAAAAATATTCCTGTCAAGCCAATCTTTAAAATGCTAATTATTATTAACTTTGGCCGTTTTTTGTTCAATTTCCTGGTTGGAACAAGCATAAAAATAAGGAGGATCATGGTTGGGACGGGAAAGCATCTGGATATTAAGAAACTCTCTCTTGCAGGGGTAATAGTCACACTTGGTATTGTTTTTGGTGATCTCGGTACAAGCCCTCTTTATACTATGAGAGCAATTGTCCTTGCCGGGAAAAGCAACATAAATGAGCTGTTAATATACGGATCTTTATCATGTATATTCTGGACACTCACCCTTCAGACAACCATAAAATATGTTATTATTACCATGAGGGCAGATAATAACGGCGAAGGTGGAATCTTTGCTCTTTTTGCCCTGATAAAGAAAAAATCGGGATGGGCCGCGATTCTTACCATGATTGGTGGAGCAGCATTGTTGGCAGATGGAGTAATAACACCTTCAATTACAGTAACATCGGCAGTAGAGGGGTTAAGATATTATAATGCCGGTATTCCGGTAGTGGCGATAGTACTTGTCATTTTTGCAGCGCTTTTCTTTATACAGCAATTCGGTACCAATTTTGTCGGAGGTTCTTTTGGTCCGATAATGGTTGTCTGGTTTTCGATGCTTGGGATCTTTGGATTTTCACAATTTATACTTCATCCCGATATAATCAGAGCAGTAAATCCAATGTATGCAGTGAGGTTTCTGACTGAGTATCCGGGAGGATTTATCCTGCTTGGCGCAGTTTTTCTTTGTACAACAGGAGCGGAGGCTCTTTATTCCGATCTGGGTCATTGCGGAAGGGCTAACATCAGGGTATCGTGGATATTTGTGAAAGTTACGTTATTACTTAACTATTTTGGCCAGGGTGCATGGTTAATGCTGAATGATGCTTCCGGCGTTGATGTGAATCCGTTCTTCTCAATAATGCCGAGGTGGTTCCTTCTTCCGGGAATATTAATATCAACTGCTGCTGCCATAATAGCAAGCCAGGCATTAATAAGCGGATCGTACACCCTTCTCAGCGAGGCTGTTTCACTTAATTTCTGGCCTAAGATCAGAATATTGCATCCTACTTTTATCCGCGGTCAGGTATATCTGCCATTTGTTAACTGGTTCCTTTGGATCACCTGCAGCCTTGTTGTATTCTTTTTCAAAGAATCTTCAAATATGGAAGCCGCTTACGGGTTGGCCATTACCATTACAATGATAATGACCACTTTATTGCTGTCATATTATTCATATCAGAGAGGATGGAACCATAGGCTGGTTTTATTGATGCTGACGGTATATCTTTCAATTGAAGGAAGTTTTTTAATAGCAAATCTGCACAAATTCAAGTATGGAGGATGGTTCACGCTGTTGCTTGCCTCTCTCTACTTCATGATAATGTTCGGATGGTATTTCGGAAGAAAATTGAAAAACAGATATGTGACATTCACAGACCTGTACAAATATTTCGATTTGTTTAAGGAGCTGTCAAAAGATAATTCTGTTCCTAAATATGCAACTAACCTTGTTTATATTATAAAGGCCAACCGTCCCGATCAGGTAGAATCAAAAGTTATTTTTTCAATATTTCAGAAACAACCCAAAAGGGCAGATACATACTGGCTTCTGCACGTTGATAAAATAGATGAACCGGATAGAATTGACTACCAGGTTACACATATTATCCCGGGAGTTTTAATCAGAGTTGATTTCCATATCGGGTTTAAGGTAGAACCAAAGATCAGCCACTACTTCAAAGAGGTGCTTGAGGATCTGACAGAATCAAAAGAGATAAAGCTTGAAAGCAGTTTTAAGTCGCTTAGAAAACACTCTTTCCCTGCTGATTTTAAATATATTCTGATTGACAGGATAATGCCCGGCGACTATAAACTTTCAGGCATGGAGAATGTCACTCTTGTACTTCACGGCCTTTCGAGGTTACTGTGCATTTCCGATGTAAAAGCTTTACAACTTGATTCCGCTAATACAATTGAAGAGCAAGTCCCAATTACTATTGATCAACCTGTTTCAAAGAGAATTATCCGGATAAAATGAATTATGAACCGGGAGTTGGAGTTAATTGACCTTTTCTTTTCCTGAGAATATTATACGCGCAAAGGTACCCACAATAAATTGCACCCGAAAATCCACCGCCGGTTTTTCCCCAGGCAGATGCAAAATGAAGGTTGTCAAATAAATATGACGACTTATTTGCAGGTTTCTCAGGTGTCTGGGCAAAACCATAGACAGCTCCACCAGGATTAAGAGTATATCGTTTTATTGTTTTAGAAGTACCAACTTCATAATATTCAATTTCTGCTGAAATGCCGGGAATTAGCTTTTCAAGTCTTCCGATAAAGATTTTAGCCACCTCTTCTTTTTTTGTCTTGTATTCATCATCAGATAAATGTTCCCATTCGGTGAGGTAATCGATGCAACAAAGCGCTCCCACGCTCTTTCCCTCCGGAGCAAGGGCTGAGTTGATCTGACCATAGTCGATAAATGTAAAACTCCTGTTCTGAAACCCCCCTTTATTGTTTTTAACGATATCTGACTGAGTTTTAACAGAACCATCAAATACAAATGTTGAATAGTGGTTACTGCCAATACTTTTGAGGTTTTTCCTGAAACCAAAGTAGATTGTCAGAATTGATGCGCCCGGTTTCTGGCTTCCGATCACATCCTTTAATTTTCTGCAATATTCTTCCGGAAGTAATTCCGCCACATTTGGCATTGCTGCATTGGCAATTATCTCGTCGGCATATGCAGTCATTATCTCTGATGAAGAACTTCTTGTCTTCTTATATGTTATACCGGCCAGCTTATTATTTTCTTTTATTATTCCGGTAACAAGATGGTTCTGTACCATTTCCCCTCCATGCTTCCTGATGTAGTCTGCCAGATGATCAGAAAGTTTTTGAGAGCCACCTTTTATAAAACTGCCGCCACCCTTATAATAACTTCCCTGGGCTGCAGAGTAGTAAGTTAAAGATATAGAGTAGGGGTCATCATGGAAATATCCGAGATTTCCAAGGAGGACAAGTTTGAGATCGTCATTATGGATTATCGAATCAAGAAATTCCCCCAGGCTTTTTTCTTTGCCTGTCTTGTTTTCGGCGGATTTCTTTACCGGAGAAAGTATCTGAAAATAAAAGGCATCAATTCCTTCAGTTTCTGCCGGGAATGTCTCTTTTAGAATCCTTCCGGCTTCTGTAGGATTATGAGGGATTGTAATATTAATATGGTCGTTGACAAACCGATAGAACTCAGGCGCTTTAATAAAACTGACATTTTCAAAAACTTCCAGATCATTGAATATTTTGGTTTTCATATCTGTTGGCGATGGTCCGTCCATCTCATGCAATCCGACTTCCAGTGTAAAATCACCCCTTTTAAAAGTGGTTGCACATCCTCCTGGTTTACTGTGCTGTTCTATCAGTAAAACCTTTTTCCCCTCTCTGACAAGTTTAGCCCCGGCTGTCAGACCTCCCAGTCCGGCGCCGATAATAATAACATCATATTTCATATAAAATTCAATAATAAGTTTCTATTACTTAAAGTGACTAAAGTGACTAGAGTGACTAAAGTGACTAAAGTTGAGAGTGACTAAAGTGCCTGAAGTCTATTTTTAATTACACTGTTATTTAACTTCTTCTATTCATAAACTTTGTGAGCCTTTGTGTAATCCTTTGTGCGACTTAGTGTTTAAT
>JBAXXU010000141.1:0-9593 GCA_037127735.1 Bacteroidota bacterium | reverse complement strand
TTTCCAAATTACCGCTAATTTAGATTGCGCGGGGTAAGGAGTTCTGAAATTATTTTTCTACCGATATATAGTCCCTGCAGGACTTAACACAAATATGAATTATTTTTCTACCGATATATAGTCCCTGCAGGACTTAACACAAATATGAATTATTTTTCTACCGATATATAGTCCCTGCAGGACAAAGCATATTGCCAATTTCTATATGCCTTCCTTTGGAAACAAGTTGATTGAAGTTGTCAGAATTTATTTTGTTTCAGCTTACTTACATGGGTCTTAAGCATGGCCTTGAATTTCGGCATATTTACAAGTGGCAGAAAAATATTCTGATAGTCTGTACCTGCAGTCAATGCTGCAAGAATTCCTCTTGCAGATGAAGAGCTTATACTCATCAGAGTAATAAGAAGATCAACTGGAAAAACGTCTGCTTTACAGTTTTGAAAGAATCATAGAGATCGTTTTTAAAACCTTTTCCATTCGCGTAATCGGATGAATTTGCGATAATGCCGAATCATCTGCACGGGATAATAATAATTGATAAACCAGGTGATGATATGCATACTGTAAATACCTTTAAGATCAACTAATAATTGCATGAATATTTCAATAAATATCATGCATTTTTCATTTATTTAATTACCTTTGCATTGAAAAAGTATGGAATCTTTAAAGCGACATATCAGACAAGGTGAAGTATATCGCCGTTCCGATCTGGAATACTATTCTTCTTCGGTGGACAGACATTTAAGCGCATTAACCAAAGATGGTACACTATTCAAGTTGAGCCAGGGGCTTTATTATGCTCCTAAAAAATCCAGGTTTGGAGTGGTTCCACCTAATGACCTCGACATGGTGGAGCGATTCCTTAAAGACGATAACTTTCTACTCGTATCACCCAACTCCTATAATGCTTTGTGGCTGGGATTGACACAATTGTACAATACTACGTGGGTTTACAACCACAAACGCCGTGGTGAATTTAAATTGAATGGCAAAAAATTTCTTTTTAAATTGAAATCCAGTTTTCCTAAAACCATTACAACTGAATTTTTAATAGTTGACCTTTTAAATAATCTGGATGAATTAGCAGAAGATTCTGGTCAGGTATCAAAGAATTTTCAAAAAAATGTTGACCGTTTTGATGCCAACGAATTAGTAAAAATGGCTAAACATTATGGGTCAGGAGCAACGAAGAAACTGATACTTAGAACCATGCGAAACAAACAGTTACTCTATGCCTGATTTTCTACATAACGACCCTGAATTTAAAGATCTTTTGGCTATTGTTTCCACCGGGATGGGAATTGATACTGCAATGGTTGAAAAAGACTATTGGATAATGCACACTTTATATGGATTGAATCTGCTCGGAATTGAGTTTGAGCTAAAGGGAGGGACTTCGCTTTCAAAAGGTTTTGGTTTGATTCACCGGTTATCAGAAGACATCGACATTCATATTAAGACCAATTATGGATTGGCTACTAAGGGAAAGGAAGACAAGCCAAGGGTAAAGGAAGCTCGTAAAGCATTTTATGATAAATTAGCACAAGAGATTAAAATTGATGGTATAATAAAAGTTGAACGGGATACTGAGTTTGATGATATAGATAAATATCGCAGTGGAGGTATAAGACTACAGTACACAACCTATACTCCGGCATTAATTGGTTTAAAGGAAGGTATTTTACTTGAAGTTGGATTCGATACTGTTACGCCCAATATACCTATTGATATTTCATCCTGGGTATTGGATTATGCGAAGTCATTTAATGATTCTTTCAAATACATTGATAATACAGCACCATCAGTTCTTTGTTATCATCCAGGATATACTTTTGTTGAAAAGCTTCAAACAATCGTCAATAAGTATCGAAAAGAATCTGAAAATACTAATAAGCCTAATAATTTAATGCGGCAGTATTATGACGTGTATTGCCTGCTAAATAATAAGAATGTGCTGGATTTCATAGGAACAACTGAATACCTCGCACATAAAAAAGAACGTTTCCAGGGTGCCGACAAGGACATCCCTTTAATAGAACACCCTGCATTATTGCTTACTGATATTGAAATTAGAAAATCTTTTAAAAAACATTACAAGGATTCATCCAATTTGTATTATAAAGAACAACCTGACTTTGAGGTCATTCTATCACGGATTAAAGAGCATATTCATAAATTTTAATTGTTGTGTTGGGGTGATATTTGACTTCAGGCGGGAGAATTTGACGTCTCTTTTCTGTTCGATGTTCACGGAATTTTTGATTTATTTGTTGTATTTACCACGACTTGTACTGAGCGCAGTCGATGTAAGTGGTCGAAATTTTGCGAAAAATGGCACCTACGATGAACTGCCTATTTACCCCGTTGGATATTTTGCGATAAAACCGGTTGTACGGGAGCGATTGATCGGGATTCGGCGATAATTGTATTTCGCAACAATTGTAGAGACAAGGCATGCCTAGTCTCAATTAAATTTCTTTATAGTAGAATGATGATGTATTTACTGTTTCTTCGTTTTCCAGAATGTCAATAAAGGCTATTTCTGTATCATATTTTTTAATTTTTTGAATATGTTCCAATCTGGTGTGTCCTACAATTTGATTAACGCCCTCTAATGGTTTTGATTCCAGTTCTGTTTTATCACACCATAAAGGGCCTCCAACATTATGGATCCCCCCTCTTTTATACCCTACATCGAATAGCGCCGGGTACCTTTCACTAAAAGCTATATTTAAGAATTCTGAAACAGCATTGATATCTGTTTGTTCTTTCTTTGTTCGTTTAAACCGGTATTCAAACCACCCGGCATGAACTCCGGCGTGGGTCCAGAGATAGTCACCTGTCTGATAAGAGAACCGGAATAAGTCGGCGTTTGAATGGAATATTTCATAAAAATCATATTGCATTTCGGGTCTGTAGCCGGTGCATCCATATTCAGCATAACCTAAAAGATATTGGATATCGTGATTGCCCCAAAGTAATCTAATCTTCTCAGGGTATTGCTTCTTCAATTCAATAATTTCCAATAAATTTTTCTTCATGGTTAAATTGTCAACATCGAAAGAATCAACGTAATCTCCGACAAAAATAAATTTATCATACTTATCAATAATTTTCACTATAACATCTGCAACTGCTACACCGTGAGTATCTCCAATGCTTACTGTTTTCATATAAGGGGATAATAATGATAAAGATACAGTGTTAAATCAGAAATTTCCTCAAAAATTAAATCTTCTCTCTCAAATACTGTCATTTATTATGTTTTTACTTTAACAAAACAGAATTCAGTTTTCAACTTTTGGGACTTTTGGCGCGATACCGTGAAAGACTTTATGGAAGAACCACGGCAGGGTATTAAATATAATATCATCGAACCATACGATAAAACAAAATGGTAGTTTTGGAGAATTACAACTCCAATGATAAAAGTTCTGAACCTAATTTGTGAAGGGCGTTTTCAATTTTTTTTCTTTGAGGTTCCCGTGGCTTTTTCAATCCTGTTGCATAATGATGAAGTAGCTTTTGATTGATACCTGTTATGCGCTCCAGTGCAACATTGGTAAACACTTTGTTATAATGGTTCAAAAAACTTTGTGTATCAAAACGATACACGATTTGATAATCTCCTTTTAAAATGTTCGGAATATTTTCTTCGGTATTGTAATTTTTAAGTAGCCTTATAGCATCTAAAACCGACTGTTTCACCTCTTCAACCGTGTCTCCACCGGCATAAATACCCTTAGTATTTTCGGCGTAGGCAGAATACATATCTTTGGTTTTTTCTATGATTACTTTAATTGTTTCCATATATTCCTGTTTTTTTAAGGTTGATGGGTATTTAAGCCATGCCCTCCGTTCGAATGTGTACCCATCCGTTCTTTTTTACTTTACGATGGAATTCTGATGATTTCATTTACTATTTGCCTATGCAATCAGTTTTACAAAGATATATATTTATATACCAAAATCAAAATATTTTGTCTGTTATTTTGGTGATTAAACAATTGAATGAAAGGGTCGTTTTGGTGTAAAATTTAGAAATATTTTAAGTATTTGCACCATCCAATGAACTGACAATGAATTGAATGATGGAAATATCTTTTTCAGCTGAAGTGCAAATGCTTTAATTCCTTCAATATCAAATATTTGTTTCCGATCGCTTTGCTGCCTTAGTATCATAGCAGGAAGTTTCCAGGAATATAAAAAATAAATGTAGAAAAAGTTCCACTTTATAGAAGTAAATATTAGTATATTTGATTTGCAGATGGTTTGGGGAACATAAACACTGTAAATAAGATACATTACTTAACAAAATTTCACTGAATTTTAATTGAATGATAGTTTTATAATTATCAGCAGTGTCAAAGATTAATTGCGACCAGAAGCACGAAAACGTGCATGCTGTTATTAAGATGATAAGGGAGTGAATAATTGAAGTATTTAAAAGTAAGCCTACACAGATGCCGGCATTTGTCTATGAACACTTTTTGTGCACAAATAAAGTTAGCTGCAAGCTATCTTACTTCCGAATAATTACCAAAATTTCAAAAATATATCTTGACTTTAACATAAAGTATACGTATCTTTGTTAAATAAAATATACGTAAAATGGATTCAAAACTGACACTCAGTATTGACAAGGACGTAGCGCGTAAAGCAAAAGTTTATGCTAAAAGCAATGGCAGAAGCCTTTCTGATTTAGTTGAAAACTATCTCAAACTTCTTACAAAGAACTCTTCCATTGAAGATTCAGAATACACACCACGCGTTAAATCTTTACTTGGGTGCATAACCCTGCCAGAAGACTTTGATTATAAGAAGGAGGTTGCGGACTACCTCACTAAAAAATATCTGTAACATGACAGATTTATTTATCGACACAGATGTCATTATTGACTTTCTCCTGGACAGGAAACCTTTCTCAAGAGAATCAGCTATAATATTTACTTTGATTGAACAGAAGAAACTTAGAGGATATTCATCTTCTTTGACATTTAGCAACTTATACTATGTTTTAAGAAAGATCGAATCGCATAATAAGGTTATCTCAAAACTTGATAGTTTATCAAAACTAGTCGGTATTCTAAAAGTTGAAGAACAGACAATTAAAAATGCTCTTGCTTCCGGATTCCCTGATTTTGAAGACAGTATTCAGTATTTCAGCGCAATTGACAATAAAAAGATTGATGTAATAATTACTAGAAATATCAGGGATTATAAAAAATCAGAGATCCCTGTTATGACTCCAGGAGACTTTTTGAAAACAGCCTAACTGTTATGCGTCATGCAATAGTGGATAACAAAAACGGGATTGCTGAAAACCGACAACAGAGTAAGCATAACCTAACAAAAAAATCAACATGGCACAAGAAACAATAAACATTATTCTGATGCTGACTCCATTGGTGATTGGTGGTATTATTGCAGCCATGAACTCTGAAAGAGTGAACAACACTACTGAAAATGCAGAGGCATGGACAAGAAAAACTCAATCCAAAACTTCACTTAAAGACGGGTGGTTAAGCCGTTACATCATAAATCCAATTCTGTGGATTATTGTCAAGTTCAGTGACTGGACGAATGGCTTTACACATCGTGGACTTAAAAATGGAACAAGAATAGCAGCGACATTTTATTTAATTGCTGCCTGGTGTTTCATACTTTATGCAGCATTTATTATTGCTGTCGTGCTTGTTATTGCAGGTGTAGTTATTTATATAGTTTTCAAAGTTCTCTTCAACTCCAACGAAGATGTAAAGCAAGGGTATGAAAAAGGACAAAGTGTTTCTAATTCAAACACTCAGCGCAGAAAAGAAGATGTAATCGGATATACTGGATTAAAAGGAAAGAAAATCTATTCTGGTACAAATTGGTTCAACGAAGAACTTAAAGGCAGAGTTGATGATGAAGGGAATATTTATAAAGGAACGAATTGGTTTAACGAAGAAAAAATTGGTCGAATAGATGAAGATGGAAATATATTAGAAGGGACAAGTTTTTTCAATGAAACAATAGTCGGTCGAATAGACGAAGACGGAAATTTACATAAGGGAACAAATTGGTTCAATGAAGAGAAGACGGGACGAATAGACGAAGATGGAAACATAAACAAAGGGACAAACTGGTTGAACGAAGAAAAGACAGGGAGAACTGGTGACTAAATTTTTACGACACATCCTCAGACCGAAAATAGCACGAACGCATAACATCAGAATAACAAGCTGCAATATCCACATGGAAAAGTAAATATACGGAATTGAATAATCAAGAGGTGATCAATGTAATATATTTTGCAATTAATGAAAAAACAGTGCCTAATAATCGCTTTCCTGCTTGCACTTTTACAAGCTTCTTTTGGTCAAAGCAAGAGTGTAATACTCCCGTCAACATATGACCGAACCTCTCTAACTTTAATCCTGCTTGACAGTTATGAGTCAAAAGTCAGTGACCGGTTTTTAACTGTTGAAGTTCCCGGCAAATACTTTGAAAACAAGATTGACCTGAAATCTATCAGAGTTACACTTGCTCCTGGTGCTACCAGTGTTAGTCCGGCCAGCATCGGGAATGCTCTCGACCGGCAAAAAACCGGAAATCAGATCATTTCATACTGCTACTCCCGTCAATCTGACGGAACAATGAGCGCCGACCGGTTTCTTGAAAGGGGAATGTACAACGCCACAGATGCTGATGTTCTGAACGCAAAAGGTACAAAACGTGGTGTGGAAGCTCTTAAGGATTATGGGGATAAACTCATTAGCAAGAGCTATGTTGCCGTTCTAAATTATTCAGGTCTGAGGGAAATTAATGAAGGAAACAGCAGGGGTTGGTACTCTGATGTCAAACTATACCTGTTCAAGGTCATTTTCGATGAAGTAACACAAGCAAAACTATATAATGAACTTTGGATTTACCCGGATGATTCTCCTTATGTTAAAGCTAAAAAGAAGGAGGCCTTCGACCAGATGAATTTTAATTTGGAATATGTATCCCAGTCATCTTCCCCTGTATCAGCTCAAGATTTTAAAACTCCTCCGACAAACAATACGATTACCTTATCTCAGGATCAACTTCTGGAAGTTGTTTTACAGACAGGATTGAATAATTGTCTTAATAATGTTGAGAACAATGTTGAAGAGATGATAGTGAAAACTGCATTGTACCAGACAAATCCACCAAGGGCTAAAATAGGTGAAAAAGAAGGACTTGCAGTTGATAAATGCTATTTTGTATATGAATATGTTTATAAAGAAAGGACTAAAAGTAACACAGCTGTCAGGAGAAGTGTGGTAAGGGCTAAAAATGTTGTCGATAACCGCGGTGTAGCAACCGGCTCTTCCGATTTGTCAACCTTTTATCAGGTGGCCGGTGGCCGTCTTAAAAACGGATTTACTCTTCAGCAGCATAATGAAGCGGGTATTGGTGTATATGTTGGGAATGAATTTGGAAATGTTGGTGGCGTTTCTGCCCGGATTGAAAAAAGAGGTGGAGGCGCTGTCTCAGTACCCGCGGTTTACCTTTTTTTAGAGGGAGGTTTGCAGCAGAGAACATATATTCAGATGCACAACGAATTTAATGAGCTAATCACAAATCAAAACATAAATTTTCTACGCGTTTCAATCGGAGTAGCAAAAGGCCTCCGTTTCATTAAAATCTTTGAGCTCGCCCCATATTTGAGTTTAGGTTTAGAATCGGCTAAAAGTAAGGATTGGACCAATGATGCACAATTCACCGGTAATGTACTGAGATCGATGTATTTCAAATATGGCGCTAATTTATCTTTTAATCTAAGGTACAACCTTCAATTAGTCGGAGGGCTAGGAGGTTATCTGTTTCTTTATGCCAATGACGGAAAAACAGAGATTACAATAAATGATGCAAAAGTTAATTATGATTATTTCTTCACTGACAGGGCCTGGGGTCAGGCATTCTCAAGCTATGCCGGAATAAGATTTCAATTTTGACCAGGTTTTCTAATAATCGCCCTTTGTAATTTGAACTTAAGCTAAGATCATTTAACTTTACTAAAAATTAATCAAGTTATGATAGTAACCTGTGTCTATATGCGTGTTAAACCCGATACCATAAATGGTTTTATAAATGCTACAATTGATAATCATCGCGAATCGGTGAGAGAACATGGAAATCTTCGCTTTGACTTAATTCAGCAGGCTGACGATCCTTGTCGGTTTATGCTTTATGAAGCTTATGAATCTGAATCAGCAGCAGCCGAACATAAAAATACCGGCCATTACCTTCTGTGGCGCGATGCTGTGAAAGACTTTATGGCAGAACCAAGGCAAGGAATAAGATACAATATCCTGGAACCAGACGATAAATCAAAATGGTGAAACCTTTTCAATTTGCCAGGATACCAAAAATTTATTTTGGCCCGGGGAAAATTACCGACCTTCTGCAAATTATTAAATTATTCGGAAGCAGAATCATCCTTGTAACAGGAAAAAAATCATTTATCAATTCCCGGAATTATGATTCTCTGTTAAACTTATTTTTTGATAATGGGATCTTATACAGGAGTGTAATTATTGCCGGCGAACCGTCACCCGATATTATTGATCAGGCTGTTAAAAAATTTGATGGTGATGATATTCAGCTTGTAGTGGGAATCGGTGGTGGAAGCGTTATTGATGCCGGGAAAGCAATATCGGCCATGATTAACAAATCTGAATCTGTATTTGAGTTCCTTGAGGGAGTAGGAAAAAAAGATCATCCCGGAACAAAGCTTCCTTTTATTGCCATTCCGACTACATCCGGTACAGGAAGCGAAGCAACAAAAAATGCTGTTATCTCACGAATAGGGGAGAAGGGATTTAAGAAATCTTTGCGCCATGATAATTTAGTTCCTGATATTGCCATTGTTGACCCGGAATTAACTTTACAATGTCCTCAGGATATTACTGCTGCAAGCGGGATGGACTGTTTTACCCAGCTCACAGAAGCTTATCTTTCCGATAAAGCAAACGAATATACCGATGCCCTGGCAATGGAAGGACTTAAAACAATAAAATCTTCATTAATAAGAAGTTATACAAATAGTGAAGATATAGAAGCAAGAACAGGAATGTCTTTTGCCGCACTTACCTCAGGTATCTGCCTTGCAAATGCCGGACTTGGCGTTGTACATGGATTTGCATCCTCAATTGGCGGGATGTATAATATTCCTCATGGTCTGGTTTGTGGAACATTAATGGCAGTATCCAATGAAATTACTGTCAGGGAACTGAGAAAAATTAAGAGTAACCCGGAGGCATTGAGAAAATACGCAATTCTTGGGGAATTATTTCTTGAGGTAAAGGGCAAAACTGATGATTACTACATAGATAGTTTTATAAGTTATCTCCATAAACTTACCCATAATCTTAAGCTGGCAGGATTGAGGAAATATGGAGTTAAAGAAAAAGATTTTGAAATGATTTGTAAAAAGACTGAAATTAAAAATAATCCTGCTAAATTAGCTGTTAAAGATTTAACAGAGATCCTGAATAAAAGAATTTAACCTGAATTATTCACAAAAATACGTAAAGTGCTATTTTTCTTTGTGTTACTTTGTGATGTACTTTGTGTACCTT
>JBAXXU010000140.1:0-9635 GCA_037127735.1 Bacteroidota bacterium | reverse complement strand
CCAATTGTTCAGGGGTTTTGTTTTTTGTTCCTTCGTTCATCATTGTGGCGACCAGATTAGCAACACCGGCTTTTTCAATATTATCAAGCATGTGGCCACCATCAATAACTATAGAGTATTGAACCATAGGAAGTTCATTTTGCGTTATGCCCCATATCTTCATCCCGTTGGTAAGAGAAGCAGACCATGGCTTTGGGATAGTTACTTCAGGATCTGGCCCGATGGGTGGCATAACTGAACGGTCGAATTTGGTTGGTGTTTTAATGATTGCCTCTTCTGCTATAGCATCAGCTTTAACCTCAGCAGCTTTTGTCACATCTTCCTCAACAATACCTGCATTTACAGATCCTTCAACAATAAGATTTGTCTGACCTTTAGGAACGAAACTTGTCTCAACAAAATTCTTTCCTTTAATATATTTTTCGAAAACTGCTTTTATATCAGCCATCGTAACTGACTGACTGTTAGCAAGGTCCTTTTTGTAATATTCCGGATCATTGGTTAGCATGGTATATTCAGCCAATGTGAAAGCTTTGCTCTGGACACTGGAAAATGCCCTGTAAAAACTTGTTTCATTTCCTGCTTTGATTCTCGCAATATCCTCTTCTGTAAAACCATCCTTTTCAAATTTATCAAATCCTTCGAAAATGGCTTTCTCAACTTCTGAAAGATTAACACCCGGATTTGCTGTAACAGAGATCGTAAAACTTCCGGCAATCTCCTGTGAGCCATTTCTTGCCGATACGCGTGAGGTAAGTTTTTTATCTTTAACAAGAATAGTATATAGCGGAGCTTTTTTACTATTAGCAAGAAGAGACCCAAGGAACTCTAAAGCATAAGAGTCTTTTGAGAACTGTTCAACTGTTGGAAATACCATAGTCAACATAGGAGCTCTTGCAAAATTATCTTCATGGTATAGTCTGATTGTTGTTGAAAGTGAAGCAGCCATTGGAGCTCTTTTTTCAATTTTTTCGCCTCCGGGTATTTCACCGAAATATTTTTCAACCAAAACTTTAACATCTCCCTTATTAATATCGCCTGATATCACAAGGAAAGCATTGTTTGGAGAATAGAACTTCTTATGAAAAGCTTTGACATCTTCAACTGTTGCATTCGTAAGATCCTGCATTTCACCTATTACAGTCCAGCTGTAAGGATGTCCTTTTGGATAAAGGTTTTTAAGAATCAGTGATTCATTAAACCCATAGGGTGCATTGTCAACACTTTGTCGTTTTTCATTTTGGACGACATTCTGTTGATTAACGAGAGCCGATTTTGTAACAGTGTTTTCAAGGTAGCCCATCCTGTCAGACTCCAGCCATAATGCCATTTCAAGTGCATTTTTTGGAACGACCTCATAATAGTTGGTTACATCCTCATTTGTACTACCATTAAGAGAGCCACCGGCGCCCTGAATATTTTTAAATAGCTGGTCTTCTCCAACATTTTCAGACTTTTGGAACATCATATGTTCGAAAAGATGGGCAAAGCCGGTTTTGCCTTCTGTTTCGCGGCTTGACCCCACATGATAATAAATTACCACTGAGGCAATAGGATCAGAATGGTCTTCGTGAAGAACAACAGTAAGCCCGTTGGCTAACGCGTATTTCTCAATGGGTATTGTAAACCCTGCCTCCCTGTTCTGTTGTTTACAAGAGAAAAGGGAAATGATCATCAGGCTCATGATAAGTGATAAAGATTGTTTCATAGTCAATTGATTAAGGGTAAGTTCGAAGTAATAATATATGATTGTCGAAAGTTAAAACAATTTACTTTAAGTTGAAATTATAAATGCGTAAATCTTGTCAGGGTAATAATAAAATTGAAAAGGCTGTCAGGCAGCCTTTTCAATCTGAGCGGGAGACGAGACTCGAACTCGCGACCCCGACCTTGGCAAGGTCGTGCTCTACCAACTGAGCTACTCCCGCAATTTCACGCGCAAAAATAAGAATTTTTTTTTATCTGCAAATACCGGCAGATAAAATAACACGATATAATATTAATAATAAAGAAATTTTATTTTCTTATCTCACCCCACTCAAGCAGGGTGTTGTTCTCAAAATAAAGCCAGGTGTTTCTGAAGATCCATTCTTCTTTAATAATATTCCCGCTTACCACCCTGTTTATCTTTTCAGCAGTACCCCAGCTGTCTTTTACCATTTCTGAATTCATCCCTTTCCATATCTTGCCCGCCATCAGCCTTGTGGCCATGTTCGAGCCATATTTGCTTTCGAGGTAAGAGAACCGGCTTTCATGTTGCTCCTGTTCCGGCAGTGGCTGAACTAATACCGGTTGCTGCTGAATCGTTTGCGGGGTATTAACCATAGGAGTATTTAGAATTGCATGACGCTTAAATATATAACCTTCATTTTCTTCAAAAGAAACATGAAGATAAGCGCTGTCCGAATCCAGAACATTAACTGTTGAACCGGAAGGGATTACCATAATGACAGTTGTAAGGTCATCTTTGGCTCCAAAAAGGCGGCTTGATGATTTTAATATGGCTGTTGCACTTACATCCTGATTAGCAGGCTTATTTTTCTCCAGATCCTGAAGAAGATCAGCTTTGTTTTGTTGCGCCTGCATGGCAAATACAAAAAAAAGTAACAGAGCTGAAAATATAATTTTTTTCATATACTATAATTGTTTTTTCAGATAACGCAAAAACTATACCATAATGTATTTCTTCAAGTAATCAAATAGTTTTCTATTCATCATTTTAGCTTCTCTTATTCATAAACTTTGTGAGCCTTTGTGTAACCCTTTGTGCGACTTAGTGTTTAATATTTTTTTACCACGAAGGTACACAAAGTACATCACAAAGTAACACAAAGGAAAAGAGCACTTTAAGTATATTTGTGAATAATTCAGGTTAGACCACTTTTCTTATTAGCATTAAACCATCTCTGACCGGTATCAAAACATTATCAATATTTTTCTCCTGCCTGATCATTTCATTAAATTCGATTATCCCTCTTGCCTGAGGATCCGTTGTCTCCTTTTCAATGACTTTTCCTCCCCAGAGAACATTATCAACGAGAATGAACCCCCCGGGTTTCACTTTTTCGATGATAAGCCGGTAATATTCAATGTATTCCCTCTTGTCTCCATCAATGAAAACCAGATCAAACATAATATCCAGGCGAGGAATTATATCCAGTGCATTACCTGTTATCTGAGTGATTTTTGATTCTGATCCGGCCCGGCAGAAATATGAGTGGGAGAAAGCAGTCAGCTCGTCATTTAGTTCGATAGTTATCAGTTTGCCACCGGGTTTAAGACCTTTTGCAAGACATATAGCAGAATAGCCTGTGAATGTTCCGATCTCGAGAATGTTATCTGGTCTGATCATCATCGAAACAAGTTCAAGTAGCTTACCTTGCAGATAGCCCGTTGACATATTTGGATTAATAAACCTTATATGTGTCTGTCTGTAAAGATCCTCGAGAACAGGGTCTTCAGGGGATGTATGATCCAGGAGGTATTGTTCCAGTTTAATATTCATAAATTGATTTTCAAGCTACCTGGAGAATGTTAAGCATATTAATTGATATCCAATTTATTTGTAAATCAGTGTTGACAGCTTCGAAGGTTCAAAAATATCGTTGGCAGTTTCAAGTAATTCAGAGGCTGTGATAGCATCAATCTTTCTGCAAATATCCTCGATCGTGTCAATTTTATTAAAGATAAGAAGGCTTTTTCCAAGACTTAACATAAGGCTTTCATGATTCTCATAACCTCTGGCAAGATAGCCTTTTATCTGGTTTTTTGCTTTACTTAACTGTATTGTGCCCATTTTTGAAGTACGAAGTTTATAAAGTTCAGCCATTGCAATTGAAATACTTTTATTAAGATACTGACTATCAGTGCCAAAGTATAATGAAAAGATCCCGGTATCATAATAAGGATTATAACTCGATTCAACATTATAAGCAAGCCCGTTCTTTTCGCGTAGCGAGAGGTTTAATCGCGAGTTAAGACCTTGTCCTCCAAGTATATTATTTAGGAGGAACATCCCCATCCTGCGTTTGTCTTTCAGATCGTATGCAAGATTGCCGATAATGCAGTGATTCTGGAATGTGTCTTTTTGTTTTGTCACGGAAGAAGGTTTGTATGACCATATCTTATTAATTCTCTCTATCCGGTTTTTTGTAACAATATCTGTAAAATATCTTTTAAAGAGCTTCATGATTTTCTCATCAGTAATATTTCCCACAGAGCAGAAGACCATCTGTCGGGTGTCGAAATTATTTGAAATAAAATCTGAGATATTTTTTTGTGAAAATGATTTGACTGATTCAGGAGTGCCAAGGATGTTCCGGCCAATAGGCCTGTTTGAAAAGATCAGCTCTTCAAAATCGTCAAAGATAAGTTCAGCGGGATTATCGAGATATGAGTTTATCTCTTCGATGACAACGTCTTTTTCTTTTTCTATCTCTTTTGGAGGAAAAACAGAATTAAAAGTTATATCGCTTATCAGTTCGATGGCTCTTTCATAATCTTCTTTAAGAAAAGAGGCATGGACAGCTGTTTCCTCTTTGGTAGTATAGGCATTCAGTTCGCCACCGACATCTTCGAGGCGGCTGAGGATATAATATGCTTTTCTTTTTTTTGTACCCTTAAACAGCATGTGTTCAATGAAGTGGGCGATACCATGTTCGGGGTCGGTTTCGTCACGTGATCCGGTATTTATTATGAGTCCGCAATGAGCGACTAATCCGGGTATTTGGTGATGAACGAGTCTGATACCGTTGTCGAGGGTGTGAAGGAGTAGATTCATCTTGTTTTATAAGTGAGGATGCAAATGTACCACATCGTTAAAATGATTCCAAATAGAATTTTTTTACTAAACTTTTTGGTTACCCGGATTTTAAGATCGTACACTTCTAAAGCCACTGACTGGGTTCTGTTTCTACTAATTCCCTGTGATACAATAGAACATGCCATCTTCATCGAATCAGGTAAAAAATACAACCTGTCGACCCGTTCGGTTGACAACTTCCTCCAAGAGCTTACCGGTAACTATCTTTCACAGTCTCAAAATGGCTGTTATTCAAAACTGTAGGGCTTTTCATTCTACTTTGTTAAAACTGCAAACTTTGTATGGTTTGCAGTTTTTCTTTTTTTATTGTTTCTATTCCGATTTATGTTTATTTTTGTCAATAGTTGACAAGACAATACATAACAACATGAGCCAATTTAGTCAATATATCCGCAGCCTGCGCGAAGAAAGGAAAATCCGGCAACGTGAGGTTGCTGCCTGCTTGAAAGCCGATACTGCTTTTGTAAGTAAGTTGGAAAAAGGCGAACGACAGGCACGCCGGGAACAGGTGCTTTTACTTGCTGAACTTTTCAGTGTTGACAAGGACGAATTGCTCTCGCTTTGGCTTTCTGAAAAAGTATATGATATATTAAAAAACGAAGAAATGGCTTTAAAAGCTTTATCAGTAACAGAAAAGGAGTTGAAAGCAGTATCAAAGAATTTAAAACAGAAATAAATGGCAATCAAAAAATCTGAAATATACAGTTCCCTTTGGGCAAGCTGTGACGAACTTAGAGGCGGTATGGATCCGAGTCAATACAAAGATTACGTACTGGTTTTATTATTCATCAAATATGTTTCCGACAAATATGCCAATGATCCCGATGCACTCATTGAAATACCCCAAGGCGGTAGTTTCAAGGACATGGCGGCTCTTAAACATCAAAAAGACATTGGTGATAAAATCAATACCATTATCGGAGAGTTGGCTAAAGCTAACGACCTTGTGGGAGTGATTGATGTTGCCGATTTTAATGACGATGACAAATTGGGTAAAGGGCAGGCAATGGTTGAAACTTTATCTAATTTGATTGCTATTTTTGAAAGACCAGCATTGGACTTTAGTAAAAACCGTGCCGGTGGTGATGATATTTTAGGAGATGCCTTTGAATACCTGATGAAGAACTTTGCTACCGAAAGTGGGAAAAGCAAAGGTCAATTTTATACTCCAAGCGAGGTAAGCCGTGTAATGGCAAAAGTGCTTGGAATTAAAAATGCCACTAATAAAACTACATTTTATGATCCAACCTGTGGTTCAGGTTCATTATTGCTGAAGGCAATTGATGAAGCCGATGGTAAAGGTACTATTTACGGACAGGAAAAAGATGTTGCTACGGCTGCTCTCGCACGTATGAACATGATTTTACATGGTAACGAAACTCACAAAATTCATAGAGGTCAAAGCACACTATCCGACCCATTCCATAAAGATAAGAATGGTTATCTCGAAACCTTTGACTTTATTGTTGCAAATCCACCTTTTTCCTCAAAAAACTGGAGCAATGGTTTTAATCCACAGGATGACCTTTACGGTCGCTTTGAAAAAGATGAAATTGAAAGTGCAAAAACTGGCAAAGCATCATACAAAACGCCACCCGATAAAAATGGCGATTATGCATTTTTGTTGCATATCATTAAATCATTAAAAAGCACAGGTAAAGGGGCATGCATCCTTCCTCATGGTGTTTTGTTTCGAGGCAATGCCGAAGCTGAAATTCGCAAAAGTTTAATTCAACGGGGTTATATCAAAGGCATTATTGGTTTGCCTGCCAACCTGTTTTACGGCACCGGTATTCCTGCCTGTATAATAGTAATTGATAAAGAAGGTGCCGACGAACGCAAGCATATTTTTATGATTGATGCCGGAAAAGGTTATTTAAAGGATGGTAACAAAAACCGTTTACGTGAGCAGGACATTCATAAAATTGTAGATGTATTCAACAAACAAATTCCGCTGCCGGGATTTAGTCGCTTGGTAGGTATTGATGAAATTAGTGATCCTAAGAACGATTTCAATTTAAACATTCCACGATACATTGACAATCTGGAAACAGAAGATATTCAAGACATAGAAGCACATCTTTTAGGCGATATTCCTAATGCCGATATTGAGGCATTGAAAGAATATTGGGAAGTGTATAAAACACTCAAAGCCCAATTATTCTCTGCAAGCAAAAGAGCCAATTATAGTAAATTAAAAATTGGTAAAGACAGCATTAAACAAACCATTTTCAGCCATCACGAATTTGTGCAATTCAGCAAAGAGATGGACGATTTATTTAACGACTGGAAAACACGAAACACCAAAACTCTTAAAGCCTTAACAATTGGCATTAAACCAAAGCAAACTATTTTCCGGATTTCGGAAGATGTGCTGACTACCTACACCGGCAAAGCCCTGATGGACAAATATGATGTGTACCAGCATTTGATGAATTACTGGAACGAGGTAATGCAGGACGATTGTTATATAATTGCTTTCGATGGCTGGAAAGCAGAATTGAGCATTATCAAACAAACCAAATCTGCCACCGTTTGGGATTGCGACCTTGTGCCAAAATCATTAGTAATTGATCGCTATTTCTTAAAAGAGAAAAAAGCCATTGAAAAATTAGAAGCCGACAAAGATGCCATTGCAACGCAATTAACCGAACTGGAAGAAGTACACAACACAGAAGAGGGCTATTTTGCCGATTTGGATAAAGTGAATAAAGCTAATGTACAAAAGCGATTGAAAGAACTATTGGCAGCAAAACCAAAAGCAAAGAAAAAAGAATTGTCATTAGCAGCCGAACCCGAAGCGATTTATGGCGAACAGGCAGTTTTAGAACTTTACTTGAAATTGCTGGACGACCAAACCGAAATAAATAAAAAAATAAAAGAAGCCATTGCCGACCTTGACAAAAAAGTAATAGAACGCTACAAGACACTAACTGAAGATGAAATAAAACAATTGGTAGTGGACGATAAATGGATGGCAAGTATAGAACGAAGCGTGAAAACTGAAATGGACCGTATTAGCCAACGTCTTACCCAGCGCATAAAAGAACTGGCAGAACGATACGAAACACCATTACCCAAGCAAACCACCGATTTAGCCGAATTGGAAAACAAAGTTTTTGCTCACCTTCAAAAAATGGGATTTGTATGGAACTAAGAGCAGGTTATAAAAATACGGAGATTGGGGTTATTCCTGAGGATTGGGAAGTGAAAACCTATGACGATGTTTTTGATTTTTTGGCAACAGCAACATATTCAAGGGCGGAATTAACAGAAATTGATAAAGTTCGTTATGTCCATTATGGTGATATTCATACCAAATGGAATTTCTTTTTAGATATTCCACAAAGCAATCTGCCAACAGTAAGAGATGAGCAAGTAAAGAATTACCATTTATTGAAAGATGGCGATGTTATTATGGCTGATGCTTCAGAAGATTATCCTGGAATTGGGAAAAGTGTGGAAGTTAAAAATTTAGGTTCTGTTAAAGCAATTTCAGGTCTGCATACTTTTTTATTCCGTGATAAAAACGAAGTGTTTGTTAATGGGTTTAGAGGATATATCCATTTCAATAAAATAGTAAAAACTCAATTTGATAGACTTGCAACAGGGTTAAAAGTCTATGGTGTTTCAAAAGGAAATTTAAAAACTGTTTTAATCCCTGTACCCACCCGCACCGAACAAGCTGCAATAGCCACCGCCCTATCCGATGCCGATTCCTTGATAAGCAGCTTAGAAAAGCTCATTGTCAAAAAAAGCAACATCAAGCTAGGAGCAATGCAAAAACTACTGATACCGAATGTAGGATGGAAAAATGAACCTATTAAAAATCTTGCTTCTATTTCTACTGGTGATAAAAATACTCAAGATAAAATTGATGAAGGTGCTTATCCGTTTTTTGTTCGTTCTCAAAACATTGAAAAGCTTAACTCATACTCATTTGAAGGTGAAGCTATATTGATCGCAGGTGATGGAGTGGGTACCGGAAAGGTTATGCATTATTATAATGGTAAATTTGATTTTCATCAAAGAGTCTATAAATTGAGTGATTTTCAAAATATTATCAATGGTTTGTATTTCTTCCTTTTTTTCAAGAATAATTTCTATAATAGGATGATGCAAATGACAGCCAAATCATCTGTTGACTCAATTAGAAGAGATATGATTTCTGAAATGATTATTTCTTTTCCTAATATAGAAAAACAAATCCGCATTGCCACCATTCTTTCCGATATGGATGCCGAAATAAATGCGTTAGAAGCCAAATTGGATAAATACAAAAAGATAAAATTAGGTATGGTGCAGAATTTATTAACCGGTAAAATTAGGTTGGTATAACCGCCACAACCGCCATGCCATCATTATCACAATATATAAAATAAATATGGTGTTATAATGAACAAATACCACAACAAATATCGGGTACCATCAGCCCGCGCTGCCTTTTGGGATTATTCGCAAAATGGTGCGTATTTTATCACCATTTGCACTGCTAACCGCGAATGTTTATTTGGATATATTGTCAATAAAATAATGGTATTATCACCCATTGGCGAAATTGTTACACAGGAATGGGACAAATCATTTGAAATACGTAAGGAATTATATTGCGATGCATTTATATTAATGCCAAACCATTTACACGCCATATTGCGCATTAAAAAAATTAATATTGGTTCTGATGGGTTACAGGGTTCGCACGGGACGCACGGTTTATACGGGACGCATGGTTTATACGGGACGCACGGTTTAAACGGAACGCACGGTTTATACGGGACGCACGGTTTAAACGGGACGCACGGTTTAAACGGGA
>JBAXXU010000139.1:0-9922 GCA_037127735.1 Bacteroidota bacterium | reverse complement strand
ATTATTTAATACCTGTTATCCTCAAAACCCGGCAAGAAACCTGGCAAGATTTTTTGAAAGGGGAGGTAGCTTCTCGCGAATTTCATATTCTTGTTTTTGTAATGATAGTATTTTTACTATCTTTGAAATGTTAAAAAATTACACTATTCTAATTGAAAAGCTACAAGGTAAATGAGGTTATAAAGATGCTTAAAGATGACAATTGGTATTTGGTAGCACAAAAAGGAAGTCATCGACAATTTAAGCATACAGTTAAGCATGGCAAGGTCACGATAAATGGTAAACAAAGCGAAACATTATCTCAGTTTTTATTGAACAATATTTTTAAACAAGCCGGGTGGAAATGATCACAGGATAAAATTTAAAGTTATGCAGACAATTACAGTAAATATTGATTGGGAAAACAACTTTGGGGCATACAGCGAAGAAGTATCGGGCTGCGTGGCGACTCATAAAACCTTGGAAGGCGTAAAACAAGCCTATATTGAAGCCCTCGAATTCCATTTGGAGGGATTGCACAAAGATGGTGATGAAATTCCGGAAATACTGCAAGGCAAATATAGACTTGATTTTGTTCTTAATGTTAGGGCTTTGCTTCATTTTTTTGAGGGGGTAATTACTCGCTCAGCTCTATCCCGTGTAACAGGTATAAATGAGCGTCAATTGGGGCATTATATTACCGGGCACCGGAAACCACGCCCTGAACAGCGCAAAAAAATTATTGAAGGCATTCACCGAATTGGTAAAGAAATTAATTCTGTTGTATAGTTATTGAGCTAGAACCGGTGTACTGGCTTTTCCATATAGGAATATTTGTAAGACCATTAAATTCAGATTCTGTAAAGAAAGTAATTCATTATTACGAACCATAAGTTATAGGGATGCAGAACAAAGTAATTATCTACTCCCCATTCTTAGACCACGGGTTTACAAATATAAATTTTTCTTCTTCAATCAGATTCAGGTTCTTCCAAGATTCCTGAATGGACTTGTATCGAAGACCCAATTAACAGAAATTGTCGGCTGTCACATTTGTATATTTAATTTTATGCCGGAGTGGTGTCCCCCGCCACCAACCTTCGTTTATTCCTGTACAAATTCAAGTAAATCCACTCAAAACCTGGCAAGAACCTGGCAAGAAACCTGGCAAGATTTTATGACAGCCCTTTATAGACTATCAGAGATCAGGATTTCCCACAGATTGGTAATTGGATAAGAAATTGTTGCATGAAATCTAGTTATTGGGAATAATACACCCTTAAACCTGAGCGTTTGTTGTTTTAGTCAATTTCGTGTACTTTTGATTAAAATTATGTGATATGATAGTTGAAAGAACAAATACTCAAATAGTCATCAAGGTTTCGTCTCAAGTTGATACTTTTGGGTTTCAAAGGATTATGGATTATCTTGATTACCTGGAGATAACATCGAAAAGCAAAGCGACTCAAGATGATGCTGACAAACTTGCTGACGAACTTAATGAGAATTGGTGGGCGAAAAACCGAAAAAAATTCATTAAGTGAGAATTATTGTTGATGCCAATATTGTTTTTAGTGCTATTCTGAATACTAATAGTAAGATTGCAGATTTATTGCTAAACTCAAAAGGGATATTTGACTTTATAGCGCCCGATTATTTACAAACAGAATTGTATAAATATCATACCAAAATCTCGAAAATATCTAAGTTGACAAATAGTGAGGTTGAAATTGTTGAAAATAAAGTGACTAAGCCAGTTATCTTCATGTCCGGGATTCATATTCCTGAGAGAAACTGGATTTCAGCAGAAAATATGGTTGTGGATATTGATAGTAAGGATACTCCGTATGTCGCCTTTTCATTGTTTTATAAATGCAAAATTTGGTCTGGAGATAAAACTCTTAGGAAAGGATTAGAAAACAAAGGATTTAAGAACATTATTTCTACAGATGAGCTATTTGCGATAAGGGAAACGAGAAGGAAATTTAAAAAGTAATTATCTCAATATTACTCCTCAAATTTATGAAGATCAGTTAATTCTTCCTAATTTTATGAATGCAATAAGTATAGTTGTTTAGAATGGTGGTCAATTGCACCAACCTTCGTTTAAATTTCAACAGATTGTCATAATATCCCTCCAAAACCTGGCAAGAACCTGGCAACAAACAAAAAACCACTTACTTATAAAAAGGGATGAGGGGTGAGTAGTGAGGTGTAAGGTTTATTTCCACTTTCCTCAACCCTCATCACTCATACCTTATATCCTCGCCCTTCCATCACAAAATAAAAAACCGGCTTAAAAGCCGGTTCCTTGTTGTCCCGTCAGGTCTATATTTACTAAATCATACATTTTTCTAACCTAATATATAACCTTATATATCAACACTATATAAGGTTTATTTCTTTATGTCAAATCTCTTATTTATCTTTGTTTAGTATAAAAACACTAAACACTTACTAAATCAAAAAGTATGAAAATTGATTTGACCCTATGGAACACGAACACAAAGAAAGGTTATCCTATTAAGGTTAGAATAACCAATAACGGAAAATACACTTACATACCTACTGATGTTTTTATACCAAAAGCATTATGGAACAACAAAACCAAAACCATTAGAGCCAACCACAAAGAAGCAGATAAGTTAAATGGTATTATTCAAGATAAACTATCAGCGGTAAAAAACCAGAAAGGTTTTTACAGTAAAGGAGACGTTTTAAGATTTACTGATGAATATACAAAACACCTATTAGCTGTTCGCCAGTTTGGAACATACAAAGTAGTTAAGGTAGTGTATAATAGTCTTAATAATTACATTACAGAAGAGTTAAAGTTAAAAGATATAAGCTGGAAAGACCTGGATACGGATTTTCTTAAAAAGTGGAAGGAACATTTAATAGATACAAGGGGGCTAAACAATGCCACCCTTAAAAACTATTTTAAGAAGTTGCGGCAGGTTTGGAATAGAGCAAGGATGGAGAATATCCATAATCTGCCAGACCCTTTTATTTCTATTAAATTAAAGGAAAATGAAGTAACTCACAAGGGACTTACTGAATATGAGTTTTCAGAGCTGGAAAGAATCAGATTGATCAACCCGGATGAAATGACTCCACAATATATTGCCCTTGACTGTTTTTTGATGCAGTTTTATACAATGGGTATGCGAGTAGGAGATATATTATGTCTTAAATGGAAAAACATAGAGGGGAATAAAATAGTATATAGAATGAGAAAAACCAATAGGGACATACATATTCCAATTGGAGAACAATTGTTAAAGATTTTATGGAGATATTTCCCTATTAAAGAAAGATGGCAGGCGGCACTGGAAATAGAGGTGGTCAAGAATCTAAAGAAAATAGGAGAAGATTACATACTGCCTTATATGAGCAAAACCATAAAAGAAAACACCATAGAATATTATAATTATATCAGCAGCAAAACAGCTATAGTTAATCGCGACTTGAAATTGGTGGGCGCAACATTAGACATACAAAAGCTTACAAGTCACGTAGCACGTCACACTTTTAGTTCAGTCATGATTAGAAAAGGGGCAAATGCAAAACAAATACAGCAAGCATTGGGGCATGCAAATCTTAACTTAACTCAACTCTATATAAATAGTTTTACTGAAGAAGAATTGGATAATGTTATCTTGAATGTATATGAAAATACATCATTGAAACTCGCAAAATCAAAACCTAAAAAGATTGCAAGAACCTTGTAAGAAAGTAGAAATTAAAAGAGCCTGTAAAAAAACTTCACAGGCTCATGATTCCATTTTTTAATAATGGTTTTAGTTGTGGGGTTATGATGTTTGTCTTCTCAAATTATACCTTTGATATAATTTTTCCTGTATGTTTAAGGCAGTTTTCAATTCTACCATTATTATGTCTTGGTCTTTTAATATGTAATCATCTTTTTCTAAATACACTTTTTTGAAAAACTCATAAGGCTTATTATACCCGACAAGAAATGATACTTTCCTTCTATCATTAAGATGGTCAAATACAATCTTCATTACAACCTCCATCATACTACTTTCCAATAATCTATTTACCCTTTTTTCATTGTCCAATAAAGCTGAACTGATACAATAATGGTTTATTAATTCTATTCCTTCTTCAAATTTTGTTTTCATGATTTTATTTATTAAATTAGTTAATACTCTTATTCTCAAATGTTCTCTTGGCTTCTGAAAGCAACATAAAGGCAATAAAACCACCTTTACCAGTACCGGGTTCAACAATGTATCTATTACCATTATTGATATAGTTAAGTTTTTTTCTTACCTCTTTTCTTACCTCTTTGTGTTTAATCGAGGGTACAAAGTTTTCTTCATCAAACACCAACAAGTATCTCTGACCATATACTGAATTATAGGTAATAATCAAGTATAGTCTCACATCATCTTTCAATAGTCTGTCAAAATCATTTTTGTAGTCACCATAACCTTTGTGAATTACTGAATTGATAAACATTCTTTTTTCTTCTGTTTCATTAATTGTAATTTTGTTTTTCATATTATTTATTTTTTAAGTGGATAATATGAGTTATATATCGCGGGCTGAAAAAAGTTTGAAAAAAAATTGTCAAGAATGAGTATAAATAACAAATAAAAAAACCACCTTATTGTAAAGGTGGTTTTAATCAATGATTTAACTTAGTGTTAAGTATTAATTTTGGTTGCAATCTTCTTCACTTTCATAACAGATCTCGTTGATATTCCTAAAACTTTACTGGTTTCACGAATAGTCAAACCTTTCTTTAATGATTTAATAACATTGATGCTCATTTCCTTCTTTAAGAAACTCGAGTCAGATTCATTTGAGCCTGCCGGTCTTCCAAGAATTCCTCCATTTTGGACAAAGACTTGTCTTCCTACCATCGTTCTTTCCTTTATGTTTTCTAATTCCATCTCATAAAGCGAAGACATTACTGATGATATCATTTTCCAAATCGGATTCTTTTGGTTATTCGGCCGAGACTGCAGACCCATATTCCGGACAATTACATTTACTTCCTTTTCATCTAACCACTCCAAAGTCCTTATAACATCGCCAGTATTGCGACCTAACCTGGAAAACTCCTCAACAACCAATTCATTAACCTTTCCCTCATCCACAAGTTTTGTGAGTTCTTTCCCTTTGGGTCTATCCTTAAATCCTGTACTGCCGGATACTTTATCCAAAAGAACTAGATCATAGTTTTCTTTGTCTGCTGTAAATCTATCCCCAGACTGGGAAATTGAACTTACTCTGTTATATTTTACTTTCATATTGTGTTATTATATATCTCACATTAAAAGTAATACTTATTTATATAAAAACCTACTGTTTTGTCATAAAAATTGAGTTTATTTTGTGTTCTTTTTAAGTATGATTAAAAAAACATACCAGAAGTATCCTAGATGAGGCAAAAAATAAAGTGCCCCCAAAAAAGTTATGTAGTACTATCGCCCCAGTGAAGAAAAATGCTTAACCACCAAACCCAAGGATATAAATGAAATCCGAAAAAAGTACGGCAGCCCCGGAATGGTAGTGACTAACTCCCCAAAAGTATTGGAAAAATTCTTCATCAATATTTTTCCCCTTAAAGACTTCTTGAATTGGAAGAATTATTTAAATAATAAAACAGACTCATTATCAGCGTATTTTAGAAAAACAAACAGTACTTTGGTAAAATATTTATTTTGAGAAAGTTAAACGTAACATATTTCGATATGAAAAATTTATTTAGAATTTCAGGAGTAATCCTTGTTGTCCTATCAATCTTTTTGATTCACTCATGTAAGAAAGATAAACCTACACCACCAATTATTTCAACAACAGTTGTGTCGGGAATAACAGCAACAACTGCAATATCAGGTGGAACCATTTCTGCAGATGGCGGTTCAGCAGTTATAGCAAGTGGTGTTTGTTGCAGTACAGGTGTTGAACCTACAATTGCAGATAACAAAACAGCTGATGCAGCCCTAGCAGGCAGTTTTACTAGTAACATTACAGGCTTGGAAGGGGGAACAATTTATTATGTGCGAGCTTATGCCACAAATGTTGCAGGAACAGGGTATGGAACTGCAATGTCCTTTACAACTTTAGGACAAGCTCCCACTGCATCAAATTCATCTGCAACAAATGTCACAACTACAAGTGCTACATTGAATGGAAGTGCAAATGCAAACTATTTATCCACTGAGGTTTCATTTGAATACGGCACCACAACAAGTTATGGGAATACAGTTAATGCATCTCAAAATCCTGTTATAGGAAGTACAAATACGCCGGTTAGCTTGGATTTAATAGGCTTAACTCCAGGTACAACCTACCATTTTAGAATAAAGACAGTAAATACTCGTGGTACAATTTATGGTAGTGATTTGACATTTACTACCTTAGGACAAGTACCTTCAGCTACAACAGAGGCAGCGACAAGCATAACGACAACAGGTTCAATATTAAATGGAACTGCAAATGCTAATTTATTAAGTACTTCTGTCGTTTTTGAATGGGGCAAAGCAATCAGTTATGGCGATTCTATTCCGGCAACCCAAAACCCGGTAACGGGAAGTTCTTCTGTAAGCGTTAGCTCTGGCATAATCGGATTATCACCAGGGACTCTATATCACTTTAGGATAAAGGCTGTCAATTCTCTTGGTACTACTTACAGCGGCGATATTACTTTTACAACCCTGGGTCAGGTTCCAACGGTCACAACTCTGGCAGCGACGAATATCTCGACAACAATTGCTTCATTAAATGGTTCTGTAAATGCCAACTATTTATCTTCAGTCGTAACTTTCGAATATGGAATAACTACTGATTATGGAAGTACCATAACTGCCACTCAAAGTCCTGTAACAGAAAATACAATTATCAATATTAGTGCAAATATCACAGGATTAACAGCAGGTACAACATACCATTTCAGGATAAAAGCAGTGAATGAACTTGGAACAACCTATGGTAATGATTTAGCATTTACTACCTCCTTCACAGGAATTACAGGAACTGTAAATGATATTGATGGAAACATTTATAAGACCATAGGGATTGGAAGTCAAACATGGATGGCAGAGAATCTGAAAACAACTAAATACAACGATGGTACATCTATCCCAATAGTAACAGATGGTACAGCATGGGCAGCATTATCCACACCTGGCTACTGTTGGTATAATAATGATGAAGCTACTTATAAAGCAATATATGGAGCTTTATATAACGGGTACACAGTGGATGCAATAAGCAACGGGGGCAAAAATGTATGCCCCACAAGCTGGCATGTGCCCTCCGATGCCGAATGGACAACTCTGACAACATATCTTGGAGGCGAAAGTTTTGCAGGCGGTAAACTAAAAGAAACCGGCACAACACATTGGACAAACACAAATGAATGGGTAACCAATGAAATGGGCTTTACAGCCCTGCCGGGTGGCAACCGTATCAACGGTGGAGCCTTCAGCAGCGTTGGACTTATAGGTGACTGGTGGTCAGCTACGGAGATCGGTGCTTTTGCATGGTACCGGCTCATGTTCTACTCTGGCGCCGATGTAGGCAGGAGCAACTGCGGTAAGCAGATTGGTTCCTCTGTGCGTTGCGTTAGGGATTTTTGAGTTATTTAACAATTCATCCCCTGACAAAAAAGTACAGTTTGTTAATAGTTTCCCCGACTTGAAAATTCAATATGTAAATTCCAAGAGTTCTGCTGGATGGAAAAACAAAACTCACAAACTTCAAAACAGAATTGTTATGACAAACACAGAATTATTAAAGGAAATCCGAAAAGGGTTTAACGAAGTTCAAAAAGAAACAGCTATCAACAGGCAAAAAGGTTGGACTCAAGCATTTTTTACTGTTTTAAAAAAAATAGGAAATGAAGAAGGATTCAAAGTTTATACAAGTTCAGCAGAAGGAAAGGTTATTCAAGAAGAGGGGGGCGCTGAGTGGTTATTTGATTTATGCTGGTCGATTGAGAGACCTGGAAATGATGACTGGAAAAAAGATTATAAAGGTCTAAAGCTTATTTGTGAGTGTGAATGGAAAATGAATGCGGCTGATATTATACATGATTTTCAAAAACTTGCTGTTGGGAAAGCGGAGCTTAAAATAATGATGGTTCAGTATAAAAGTGAAGAACAATTCAATGAATTTAAAACATCATGTGAAAAATCCGTCGATAAAATATTATATAAAGATGATTCTGAATATATATTAATTGGTTCCGGGAATGCAAAAAACGATACAGAAATAAAATGGGAGAAACTTTGGATAACGAATTTCTAAACATTTGCTCATGGGGCAGAGCGTATAAAGAATTGTATGTAATAGATATAGAGTTAAATAACACAAATAAATATTATAATATAGTATATATATATCATAATGCTGCATCTTTTATATAACTCCCTGATAATCACATACCATTTCTAATAATAACTCTGATCAAAGTATTTAGTATAATAACATACCATTTATCTTGCGCCAGGCGAGTTGTGCTTGTATGGCGGAAGCGTTATATAGTCAGAGGGTAGAAAGCTAGCCCAACCTTGCTAAAATTGGGCACATGCGTAATGTTGCCCTGATCGACATGGAATAATAAAAACTAATATCAAAATGATGATTTTATATGTTGAAATGCTGCACTTAAACTTCTATAAATCTCATCCTATTCAATATAATTGACATTTTAACTGAAATATTACAGGTTCTCGCCTCAACCGAGAATCATAATTCCGGGGAACAATCTTTAGCAAATCTTTGTCCGCACTGAAATCTTAATTCAAAAAAGGTGCAATAGGAAATTGAAAACTTTAATGAAACCTGACATATTCAGAAAAATATTAAAAAAAATTCATTTTCTATACCATTGTATATCATACCATTGAAATTTATTTTTCAATGGTATTACTTTTAATATCAACTTTTATTTAGGTTAAGGATATGATATTTAATATATAATGTATTACACTCGGTTATGTAAAATTGCCGAACCATTTATTTGGGATTATATTAAAAAACAATTAGTAGGAGATGTACTACAAGCTTAAGGATTTGGAAAAAATGGTAGATCTCAAACCGAGATCACTAAAATTAAGAATGCTGCAGGTTAAGAAGAAGTATAAATTCAATACAGATCTTTTATATAAAAATGGTAATAGATGGTATATTGACGAGACCATAGTTTATGAGTTTGATAGGAAAAGAAACAACTTAAATGATAAGGAATATAAAAGTTTTGTTACAATTTCCTTTGATGGTGCCAGGAGCGTTGAGGCGATAAATGGAATTGTAAATGTTGTTTTTGATAGATTAAAGCCTCATTTTGATAAGATTGTGATTAATTATGTCATTGAGTTAAACAGCTCGCAAAAATATCATCTTCATTTCATTACTAATATTGCTGCGGAGAAAAGGAATGAAATAATTCTTTATAAATTATTTGATTTGTTCGGGATATATTTCAACATGAAGAAGATAACTAACTTCAGGAACCTAGAGAATTATCTGAATAAGGATTTTGTATGTAAAAAAACACTGAAGTATCAAAAACAATAAATTAAAGTATGGAAGACAATATCAAAAAACTTAAAATTAGTGAGATTGATGCTCTAATAAAAAACTTGCAGGGCAATATCGGCAATATGCAGCGGAAAATCCGTGAATTATCAGAAAGGAAAAGTAAATTGGTTACTGAAGGTATCATTTATAATAAACTTCATAAGTTAGGCTTAATAACATCTTATACTCAATTTATAAAACTCTGATAATTTACTATTCCCGGTCTGTAGTGTTTTAAGATTTGTTAAAATGTACTTAAGAATCACTAAATTAAAAAAAGTAAAACCCTATAAACAATTAAGATATAGGGTTTTACATATTAGAGGAGTTGTCCCGTCAGGTCTCGAACCTGAACTCTTCTGATCCAGAATCAGACGTGTTG
>JBAXXU010000138.1:0-9991 GCA_037127735.1 Bacteroidota bacterium | reverse complement strand
TTTTCCAAATTACCGCTAATTTAGATTGCGCGGGGTAAGGAGTTCTGAATTTATCGATATTATCGGTTTTAGGAACATTATAAAGATTCATGTTTGAATGGCTACCATGTAAAATCGCACTTATAGATACTGATATTATCTTTATTATCAGTTACTTTCAATGATAGAACATGTTTTGTTCCCGGAGTTATTCTATTCCCGTCAAATCTGTAAATCAGAAGGCTGTTTTTCTGATCATATTCAAAAAGGGCCCATTTACCATCAATTACGGGTTCATAAGATTTTATTCCTGAAAAATCATCGGTAATCCTGATTTTTATTTCTTTTTTTCCTGTAAGTATTGCTCCCGGAACAAGGCCGTTTGCAGAGATAACCGGGGCCACGGTGTCAATTCCAACATAGAATTTGCCAAAAGACAAAGCTTCCGTTGTCAGGTACCCTTCTGTCCAGGTACTGTTCAGCGCACTCTTTTTCTGATCGTCACCCAAATTAACGATCAGCATCTTTGATTCTTTTCCGGCAGGAATGATACCAGGTTTTATTGACAGTGTGTAAGCCTTATGCACAGGTGTGTACTTGTTATGGACGTAATACAGATCGGATAACATCTCGCCGGTACCTGTTGTGCTTTTATAATCAAATTTTAAAGTGTCATAGAGCGCTCCTTCAGGAATATTGACTGAAATATTCTCTGAAACAAATTTATTGCTTCTGTTGAAAGGCATTAAATTCAGATTCTTTTCTTTATTTTCTGCAACATCCCGCGATTTACCAGGTTGTGATTTTATCTTGAATGATAAAGTGGATCTGTTATTATGAATATCTTTAACAGTAATTTCAGCATGATGTGTTTTATCATCGCTGAAATTGAATATTCCCCTGTTAACAACACCCTTATAGATACTCAATTTATCGTTGGGAAGTACAAATGTTCTTTCGATGTAAATGTTTTCTTTAAGATATATTTCATAATCTATATGACTGTTAATGAACCTTGATTCATTAAACGAAAAACTGTCCATAACATATTTAAAAATAGTTACACTGTCAATTGCCAATTCGATTGAATAGACTTCACATTTATTATAACTGTCATTCAGAAGATCGAATGATTTTATTCCAAATCCTGCAGCTCCGGTTATCCTTATTTCATTTTCTGCCGGGATATAATAATTCCCATGCCCACCGGAAACATTTATCTTTTTAATATTGTTTTCGTTATTGATTAATGAATGTCGGTTAATTGGATATATTACAAGTTTCTCAATAACAGGCTCAATATTGTCTCGCGGACCAAATTGAAACAATAGTGGATTAACCGGAACCTCGCTTTCAGATTTTCTGATTTCGTAGTGCAGATGTGGCCCTGCAGAGCTGCCTGAATTACCCGACCAGGCTATCAAATCCCCCTGTTGTACCGGGAATTTCTCTTTTGAAGGAAACAATGTAACAAGATAGCTCTTATTCTCATATTGTCTTACAATGACATAAGCCTCAATTTCCGGAGTGAATCTGTCAAGGTGGCCATATACTGTTGAATAGCCTGAAGGATGCTTCACGTAAAGAGCTTTACCAAAGCCTCCGGGAGAGACACTTATCCTGTAAATATATCCGGTTGCAGCAGCAACAACTTCTTTCCCCGTAACGCCTTGTGTTTTAATATCCACTCCCGAATGGAAGTGGTTTATTCTTAATTCACCAAAATTTGATGAGAGCAAAAGAGGTATTTTAACAGGCGAAATAAATATTGATTTATCTTTTGGATTGTCATTTAATATATTGAAAAACAATATACTGATTATCAAAAACCTGATTAAGAGTACCACTATCAATTTTTTATCCTTATTCGAGGTGCAAAGCTATACTTCCGGCTTACTAAGACAAACTATTTTTGATAATTTTTTGAAAATATCATTAACAATGTTAATTTTGTACTAAAGATTTTAATATGTCTGGTCAGGGTTACGAAGAATTGATAATTTTGAACAGGAAACTGGATGAATTGATTAACGGGCATAATAATCTGAGGAATGAGCTGACAGAGATTAAAAAAGAGAATAAAGTTATTAAGGCCATACTTCAGGAACGCGAAGCAGAAATTAAAGAATTGGAAATTAAATACGAACGGGTTAAATTATCAGGAGCATTGTTGGGTGAAGGTGAAAACGCCTCGGAAGCGAAGAAGAAGATAACAGAATTGGTGCGGGAAATTGACAGATGTGTTGCTCTTTTAAACAGATAAAATATAACAATGGATGATAAGCTTTCAATCAGGGTTAATGTAGCAGACAGGTATTATCCATTGAAGGTAGAACGGGAAAATGAGGAGAAGATCAGGAAAGCAGCCAGGATGATTAATGAAAAGGTGCTGCAGTACAAACAGAGGTACACCGATAAAGATGTACAGGATTTTTTGGCTATGGCTTCTCTGCAATATGTGATTAAACTCACTGAAGAAGAGGAAAAACTTGAGAAAGATTACCTCCCCGATGCCTTGAAGGAACTGATACAAAAAATAGATTCAGTTCTGGAGACAAAAGAGTAACAGCGTTCTTTTAAATAGATAAATAATTTGCCCGCATCGTTTCTTTATTCATTTTTGAAACTCAACAGTTAAAACTTTGGAGCAACTCTTAGTTCAGGTAGAACAGGCCTCATCCCGATTCGTCGGGCTCCCGCCAGCCGGCAGGACCGTGGACGTTCGAACTGGATTAGTAGCTCCAGCCATTCAGACATGGGGTTTTATAAAAGCTGAAGGAACTTTGCGGGTTTTTTATTTAATATATATATACTAAATACGATAAATGATAACTTCAATAATAGGAACATTAAGTAGTGGACTGATGATTGCCTTTTCTTTATCAGCCCTCCTGATAGGCTTTGGCGCCTCGTACTTCGTCTGGCAACTGGCGCTGAGAAACAAAAGTCGCAAAATATTAAGCGAAGCAGAAGCTGAAGCAGAAGTGACAAGAAAAGAAAAGATTCTTCAGGCGAAAGAGAGATTTCTTCAGCTTAAAACAGAGCATGAGAAGGTAATAAATGAGAAAAACAACTGGATAAGTCAGGCAGAGCATAGAATTAAACAAAAAGAACAAACTCTTTCACAGAAAATTGAAGAGGCTCAACGCAAAAAGAATGAGGCTGATGCAATACGCGAAAACCTTACATCACAAATTGAACTGGTTGAGAAAAAATCTGAAGAGCTTGCCAGATTTCATAAGCAGCAGGTTGAACAACTTGAAGCTATTTCAGGATTTTCTGCTGAAGAGGCAAAAAACCATCTTATTGAGTCTTTAAAAGAGGAGGCTAAGACAGGAGCAATGTCTTATATTAACGAAATCCTTGATGAAGCTAAAATGACGGCTAACAAAGAGGCTAAAAGAATTGTTATTCAGACAATTCAAAGGGTTGCCTCGGAAAATGCCATCGAAAATGCAGTTACAGTATTCCATATTGAGTCTGACGAAATGAAAGGCCGTATCATTGGACGGGAAGGTCGTAATATCCGCGCTCTGGAGGCAGCTACAGGTGTTGAAATAATTGTCGATGATACACCTGAAGCTATTGTACTTTCAGCATTCGACCCGGTGAGGAGAGAGGTTGCAAGACTTGCTCTGCATCAACTGGTTACCGATGGAAGGATACACCCTGCAAGGATCGAGGAGATGGTCGAAAAAACGCGAAAACAGGTGGAGGAAGAGATACTTGAAGTAGGGAAAAGAACTACTATTGATCTTGGTATTCACGGGTTGCATCCTGAACTTATCAGGCTAATTGGTAAGATGAAATACAGATCATCTTACGGTCAAAACCTGCTGATGCACTCGCGCGAAGTGGCAAATCTCTGTTCTATTATGGCTGCTGAGCTTGGCCTGAACGCGAAACTTGCAAAAAGGGCCGGGCTACTTCATGACATTGGTAAAGTGCCTGATGATGAACCGGAATTGCCACATGCAATACTGGGAATGAAACTTGCAGAAAAATTTAAAGAGAAACCGGAGATATGTAATGCAATCGGTTCCCACCACGATGAAACTGAAATGACAACATTGATAGCGCCTATAGTTCAGGTTTGCGATGCTATATCAGGTGCGCGCCCCGGTGCCAGGCGCGAGGTTGTTGAATCATATATTAAAAGGCTGAAAGAACTTGAATCGCTGGCGCTTCAGTACCCGGGAGTTATGAAAACCTATGCTATTCAGGCAGGAAGAGAACTTCGCGTTATTGTAGGAGCTGAAAAAGTTACTGATAAAGAAGCTGAAGGACTTTCATTTGAGATTGCCCGAAAGATACAGAACGAAATGACATATCCCGGCCAGATAAAAATAACTGTGATACGCGAAACTCGAGCAGTAAATTACGCGAAATAGACTGACTAATTTGGATATCAATGTCGAAGATTAAACTTCTGAATATAGTAGGCACCAGGCCTCAGATAATAAAAGCTTCAGCAATAAGCAGGTCCATTAATAAACATTTTTCAAAAGAAATTACTGAAATACTTGTTCATACAGGTCAGCATTATGATAAGGAGATGTCTGATGTTTTCTTTGATGAACTGGAAATTCATAAGCCCGATTATAATCTAGGTGTCGGGTCAGCGGGCCATGGCAGGCAGACTTCAATGATGATAACCGGTATTGAAGAGGTACTTCTGAAAGAAAAACCCGCTTGTGTACTGCTGTACGGAGATACTAACTCCACTCTTGCTGGAGCATTGGCAGCTTCAAAACTTCATTTTCCGGTTATCCATATTGAAGCCGGTCTGCGCTCATTTAATAAAAGTATGCCTGAAGAACTGAACCGAATAATGAGCGACCATTCTTCAACGCTTCTTTTTGCCCCCACGAATGCTGCTTTTAAAAACCTTATGAGCGAAGGATTCAGACCGGAAAACAGTCCGCCTTATACTATTGATAATCCTAAGATATATCTTACCGGCGATATTATGTACGATAATACATTATTTTTTGCCGGGCTTGCAGAAAAAAAGAAGGCTTCATTTCTTGAACATATATCGCTCGAAAGAGATAATTTTGTTCTTGTTACAATACACAGGGATTCTAATACAGATGACGTTGAAAGGCTTAAAGGAATATTGGTTACACTTAAAGAATTAGCTGAACAAAGAGATATTATTCTTGTAATGCCATTACATCCGCGGACTATCATTTCTTTGAAAACAAAACTGGAAAACCTTTACAATGAGCTACGTGGATGTCGATATATTAAAATTATTCCTCCTGTTTCTTTCCTTGAAATGATTCTTCTCGAAAAAAACTGCAGGATGATTGTTACTGATTCAGGAGGGGTACAGAAAGAATCTCACTTTAATAAAAAACCTTGTATTGTATTAAGGAAAGAGACTGAATGGATTGAACTTGTGAATAATGGAACGGCAAAACTTGTGGATGCTGAACCTGAACGAATCAAATTTGAGTTCAATAGTTTTATGGAAAACCACAAGTCTTTGGAATATCCGGGCTTTTATGGTGATGGTAAAGCGGCCGAATTCATACTTAAGGAGATATTGATGATGTTCGAAAATTGATGATTTAAATTTGTAATAAATTCATAAATTTTTCGTAAAATTATGTGTTTTATAACAGCGACTGATGGATCGAATATTGAGGAATAGCAGAGTTTTGGTGACAGGAGGGGCCGGATTTATTGGCTCAAATCTTGTGGAGTCATTGCTAAATGCAGATAATCAGGTAGTTTGTCTTGATAATTTTTCTACAGGCAAAAGAGAAAATCTGAAATCTTTTGCAGATAATCGCGGATTTACTCTTATTGAAGGAGACATTAGAAACTATATTGATTGCGAAAAAGCAGTTAAAAATATTGATATTGTATTCCATGAGGCAGCATTAGGATCTGTTCCCCGATCAATTATGGATCCTGTGACGTCAACCGATGTTAATATCGGTGGTTTTGTTAAAATGCTTTTTGCTGCAAAAGAAGCCGGTGTTAAACGATTCATCTATGCGGCAAGCTCCTCAACTTATGGTGATCATCCCGATTTACCGAAAGTTGAAGATAAGATAGGTTCTCCATTGTCTCCTTATGCAATCACCAAATATGTTGATGAGTTGTTTGCTACAAATTTTGCAAATACTTATGGAGTTGATGTAATAGGGTTGCGTTACTTTAATGTTTTTGGCAGACGTCAGGACCCTGATGGCGCTTATGCCGCGGTTATTCCTAAATTTGTCAAGATGCTGATGAAACATGAGGCGCCACTGATAAATGGAGATGGAACTGTATCGCGCGATTTTACTTACATCGATAACGTGGTTCAGGCTAATCACCTATCTGCTATTGTCAGTAAAAATGAAGCGCTTAACCAGGTGTATAATGTTGCTCATGGTGAAAGGACAACATTGAATCAACTCTTTTCTATCATCAGGGAATTGGCAGGTAAGTTCGATAAGGATATTTTAACTGTCGAACCAGTTTATGGTCCGGCCAGGGCCGGAGATATACCTCACTCACTGGCCTCTATAGAGAAAGCTAAAAAACTTCTTGGCTATTTACCTGATCTGAATGTTGCCGAGGGCCTTGAAGAGGCTGTAAAATGGTTTCGGAACAATTTGTAATATATGTTACGATTAATAGTTTAATCAACATATAGTCAGATATATACTTATTAATTTAATGTGAATGACGGAGCAAAAGCATGGTTTTACAAATTTTAACTATATTTAACAAGCGTAATTATTAAAACATGATCAATACTCTTAAAAACAAAGTAATTCAATTTTTTCGAAATCACTCTTTACCAAAATGGTTTGTTCTCACTATTGATCTTGCTGCTGTCTTTTTGACTTTTCTTCTCTCGTATCTGTTGAGATTCAACCTTGATACGGATACCTTCAGCTGGGTTCTTGCAATTAAACAAGGGCTTATAGTTTGTTTGGTCTATTTGGTTTTCATGCTCATCTTTAGATCATATTCAGGACTAATCCGCCAGACAACCATAAAAGATACATTTATAATAGCAATAACCAATGCTTCTGCATTTTTAGTATTGTTTTTTATTACACTTTTTAGCAGAAAATTCGAATTAGGCCTCTTGCTGAATATACCATGGTCCATAGCAACTATCCATTACGGAATTGTTACTGTTTCGCTTGTATTCTTCAGAGTATTCATCAAGATGTTCTACGTTTTTGTTTCAGTTCCTTCGAGTAATAGAAAAAATGTGCTGATCTATGGATCGGGCGATATGGGGATACTGGTAAAACGTGTTATCGAGGGAGATCCTAAAGGTCAGCTGAGGCTCAGCGGTTTTATTGATGACGACAAGAAGATTCAGGGTAAAAAAGTTGATGGAATTCCTGTTTTTTCAAAAAATGTTCTTACAAAAGATTTTATTGATGCAGAAGAGATAAAGGTATTTATTTTTGCTATTAAAGATATTTCCGCCAGAGGGATAAAAGATGTTCTGAAAACTGTTATCAATCTAGGACTGGAAATACTTGAAACTCCGACTTTTGATCAGTGGCTGAATGGTAATTTACATATACAGCAGCTTAGAAAGGTGCAATTTGAAGATCTTCTCGGGCGCGATCCTATTAAACTTGAAATCATGAGGATTGAGGAAGGTCTCAGAAATAAAACAATACTCGTTACAGGGGCAGCAGGTTCAATAGGGTCAGAGATTGTCAGGCAACTGACAAAATTTAATTATAAGCGCCTGGTACTTGTTGATCAGGCAGAAACACCATCTTTCTATCTCGATAATGAATTAAAATCTAAATTTTCAAATTGTTGCTATGATCTGATTATAGGAGACGTTACCAACGAAAAGAGGATGGACTCAATTTTTCGTAGGTTCCGGCCTGAAATAGTGTTTCATGCTGCTGCCTACAAGCATGTTCCGCTGATGGAGGCTAATCCTCATGAAGCATTCAGGGTCAATGTTGGTGGAACAAAAATTATTTCTGAACTTTCAATAAAATATCATGTAGAAAAATTCGTGATGATCTCATCAGATAAGGCAGTGAATCCGACAAATGTGATGGGAGCCACTAAAAGAATATGTGAATTATTGGTTCACGCGCAATCGGGCAGATATTCCGCAAATACAAAGTTTATAACAACCCGTTTTGGAAATGTACTGGGATCAAACGGATCGGTTATTCCAATATTTAAAAAGCAAATTTCAGAGGGTGGCCCTGTGACCATTACTCATCCCGAAATTACCCGCTTCTTTATGACCATTCCCGAAGCCTGTCAGCTTGTGCTTGAGGCCGGGTTCATGGGAAATGGAGGGCATATCTATGTTTTTGACATGGGAGAACCGGTGAAAATCCTTGACGTGGCTAAAAACCTTATTCTTCTTTCAGGTCTCCAGCCATATAAAGACATTAAAATAAAATTCGTAGGATTACGTCCGGGAGAAAAGTTATTTGAAGAACTCTTTAATTACGATGAACCCAGGTTATCAACCCATCATCCAAAAATCAGCATTGCCGAGATAGCAGATAATGATTGTGAATCGTTACTTGTGAAGATTGATACTATTCTGGCTTCACTCTACAAGATGACTGATGAAAAACTTATTGAGGAGATGCATGAGATTGTACCGGGATACACAAGCAAATATGCCACAACTTTACAGGGTAATGGTTGATAAGCTACCCGATGTATCCAATATTAAGAGTTTGAGCTGGAAACTCCCAACATAGTAACGCGACACAGTCGCATATAACGCCCTGATCCTCAACGCCAATTTATTTTTTTCGATTATTTAGCTGAAAATAGGTAGAATTTCTACTCTGATAACGTATATTTGTTAAAGTTGTTGAAACAAATTCAACATAAAGAGTAAAAATAGTGCCACCAGAACAGTATCCCAACGTGGGACTGACGGGGCGAAGCTGTATCAGGTCAACAAGAAATATCGGCATCATTTCCAAGCGACCTGAATACGAAAATATGGTACGATTCCGGAATTTCATTGTGCACCGCTATGAAAAAATTGACCTGGAAATTATTTACGAAATCCTGAAAAACAAGCTATTCCTGTTCAGGGAATTCAGAATTCTCAATTCGAAACTCATCATTCATCCCTCATAAACCATGATAGATACACTGGTAACCTCAAAAACCCGCATTAAGCTGATCCTAAAGTTTTTCCTCAATCCACTAAGCTCTGCGTATCTGCGGGGGTTGGCGAAGGAGTTTGGGGAGAGCAGCAATGCGGTGCGGCTCGAGCTTAACCGTTTCGAACAGGCGGGACTACTTAAGTCAGCGCCCAGCGGTAATAAGAAATTGTATCATGCTAACATGAATCATCCGCTTTACAATGACATCCATAGCATCATTAGTAAAACAATTGGTATTGACCAAATCGTAGATGAGGTTGTTGACAAGCTGGGTGACGTGGAAGAGGCTTATTTAACCGGTGACTTCGCTATTGGAAAAAGCGGGAATATAGTTGATATACTGCTTATAGGTACCGATGTTAATAAGAATTTTCTTCACTTATTAATCGACAAAGCCGAATCGCTCATCAACCGTAAGATCCGCTACCTGATCCTTTCACCTTCAGAAGCAGGAAAGCATCTGGGAGATGGTAAGAAGGCGATGTTGATTTGGCGAAAAGATTAACGACCTAAAGATCAAAAGGGTTGCGATATAGCCAAATGATTATTTTTGAATAAAATTAAAATTATGCATAAGAATGGATTTCCGGAACAGTTTGCGGACCATAAAGCTTGTGTATAGTTTTTTTTGATCAGCCAAACCCTGAAACGATTAAAAATGTTTCAGAGTTCCAGAGTTCCAGAGTTCCAGAGTTGGACAACACTGAACCGAGTACCGCGTTAGCAGGACGAGCTCGGCGAAGCCAATGCGCTCGCTGGGATTCATGTAATTCGTATCTTTTCAAAAACAATAACCATGCACGTTGGGATAAAGACTAAGTTGAAAGCCATGCTCTGGGATATGCCGGAAAACAGGAGATTGGAATTATCTGATGAAA
>JBAXXU010000137.1:0-10171 GCA_037127735.1 Bacteroidota bacterium | reverse complement strand
CAATCAATCGATGCAACTTAGTAGTGCCCGGAATCGGAACAATCCATGGTTTTTGTGCAAGTAACCATGCGAGTGCAATTTGGGCAGGTGTAGCATTTTTTCGTTGGGCAACCTGTACCAGCAAATCTACAAATGCCTGGTTTTCTTTAAGGTTCTCAGGTGATAAACGGGGAACAGTGCTGCGGAAGTCTTTACTGTCGAAAGTTGTGTTTTGGTCCATTTTTCCTGTCAGGAAACCCTTGCCAAGCGGACTAAACGGTACAAAACCAATTCCAAGTTCTTCGAGAGTGGGTAGTATTTCTTCTTCCGGTTCACGCCACCACAGGGAATATTCGCTTTGAAGCGCTGTAACAGGCTGAACAGCATGAGCACGGCGGATTACCTGCACTCCTGCTTCGGAAAGACCGAAGTGTTTCACTTTCCCTTCTTTAATAAGGTCTTTCACTGTACCGGCAACGTCTTCAATAGGTACGTTTGGGTCAACCCTATGCTGGTAGAATAAATCAATAACTTCTACCCTGAGTCGTTTGAGCGAAGCCTCAGCAACTTGTTTTATATGCTCAGGGCGGCTGTTAAGTGCTGAAACTCCGGTTGTGTCGAAGCCAAATTTTGTGGCTATCACCACTTTACCGCGAAATGGAGCCAGAGCTTCTCCTACCAGGTCTTCATTTATGAACGGCCCGTAAACTTCAGCAGTATCAAAAAAAGTAACTCCACTTTCCACTGCTTTATGAATAAGTGTAATCATCTCCTTATTATCAGCAATAGTTCCGTAGCCAAAGCTCATTCCCATGCAACCCAGTCCGACGGCTGAGACTTCAAAGTTACTGTTTCCAAGTACGCGTTTTTTCATTCTGTTATCAATAATTAAATGATTTATAATATGAGAAAAAAACAAGGAACTGACATGCAAACTTACAAATTTCAAACAAATCATTAGCAATCTGGATTAGAGTCTGAGTATTTAGGCAATTCTCACTCTGTTTTGATAGCCCCAAAGGTCAAGAGTTGCAACCGGTTAAAGAATCTGTTTGGTTCAGGTTAATATGTTATTCTTCCTTGCTTTAAAGATTGCTCCAATAGCATAGAGGGGAATAATATTTATTTTCTCCATCCTGGCAAAATTCTCTAAAGAGGTTCTGACTCCAAATTTACTTTTCTTTTCTTCCATAAAAATCCGCAAGCTCTGCATTTTCCCTTTTATGCCTGATTTAACCTCGATTGGAACAATTCTGTCGCCAAGCTCAATTACATAATCAAACTCTGCCTGACTTCCTCTCTTTTCCCTTTGCCAATAGTATAATACTGTTGCCTGGTTGTTATAAACAAGCGTACGAAAACATAAAACCTAGACTAAACCAGGACTAACCGGCTAATGACGAACCCCGACTTTTCACCCGGACTGATTTTTTGTCGGGCAGACAGGCCGGTCCAGGATGGGAGCGTCTCGATGGCCGGGACGGATGACTTAGAACGCCTGTTTATAACATCGCATAAAGCCAATGGCTGGAATTTCAGGCAAACGAAGCATTTTACACCGCATAAAAATCTTCTCGGCCCGAAAGGAAAGTTAACGCAGCCCGCCACTGGCCTTATGCGTGGCCGTTATAGATCAGAGATAATTCTTCATAAATTCTAATCGGATTAATATCGCCCTCAAACATCTTGTGCATTGACTTATTTGAAATAAAATCCACTTCAATGAAGAACTCAAACGTCTTACCCAGATTTCTCACTGCTGACGATTTCCCTACCTGTCTTGCTCCCCGTATCAGCAGGGGTTTTCTGGAAGGCTGATTTTTCCAGTCAATCAGGTCCTTGTCAATATCTCTTTCAATATATGGCATAGTCTTTAGTTTATTCAAAGATAAAATATTTTTAAATTATGGATCATAAAAATCTAATATATTAAAATAAGATGGATCATAAAAACTTAAAAATATTAAATAATTAGTATCTTATAGGCAATAAATGAACCAAATAATTACAGGAATAATCTTCCTTGCGGTTAATCAAAATTTGAAAATGAGATGCTTCTTCTTGAGAACCTCCGCGAATCTTAAAGAAAGTCAGACGGTGCTGCCAAGAAGAAAATACACGGTTGCATCTATTCTGCTCTTTCAAAAACGATTGATACCACAGATAACTCTGTTTTGGAAAATGTTCCTGTGTTTTGAAATCAATATACTATTTCCCTGTCAATATTGTTAGTTAATTGACTGGCTCGAGATTTATTACTAAATTTATGGTGTAATAAAGAATTAAGAAGTCAGCCATAATTTTAAAACTATTATTATGAACCGAGCATGTTTAACAAAAAACACAAACTTGCATGAACAAAATCAACATGCGAGCTCCATCCGACCTATTAAAAAGAATTTTGTACGGATGAAAAGAATTATTATTTCATTGATTTGTGTATTTAGCAGTGCATATGCATTTAATCAAACTAACGGAGACTTTGGAAATAGAAATGCAGGTATTTTTAATCTAAAAGGAAATATCTATTTCATTTCAGACACTACGGGGAAAATGCCTTTAGATATTGAGAAATATAAGTCAGAAGGATTAATATATACGACCAAACTTGATATCCCTAAACGTGATTTTACTGACGGATTTCCGGGTGTAACGAATCGTTTTGAATATTTTGGACTTATGTATAAGGGAGTTTTTGAGATTACTGAACCCGGAGATTATTACTGGAGATTATCATCTGATGATGGCAGTATTTTGTGGATCGATAATAAAATAATTATTGATAATGATGGTGTTCATGGTGAGAATTCAATAGACGCGGAAATGAATTTAAATAAAGGTTTACATTCTGTTAAAGTATGGTATTTTCAGGGACCTGCCACAGAAATAGCTTTGCAGCTATTTATTAGAGAACCAGGTTCAGAAGAAGAAGAAATATTTGATATTTCAAAGTATAATGCAAGACTTGGCGAAGTTGTGAAAAAATTAAATGCTACTGCTGATAAAGAGGGAATCAGAATACTTTTACCGGATAAAATATTATTTGAATCAGGGAAATCAGATCTGAAATCTGAATCAGAAGATGCATTAAATGCATTTATGGAAATATTTAAGGTTTACCCCGAGGCTAAGGTTAGAATAGAAGGCCATACCGATAATATCGGCAATGCTGATGCAAATTTAAAACTTTCAGTTGAAAGAGCTGAATCTGTTATGAATGCCTTTAAAGCCATGAAGATTCCACAGTCATTGAAATTTGAAACCAAAGGATCAGGATCAACAAAACCCGTTGCAAATAATAGTACGGAAGAGGGCAGAGCTAAGAACCGGCGAGTTGACATATTGATTATTCCTTAGTTTCAACTGCTCAACCTTGAGGATCCGCGGCATGTTCATGATGCACATCCCCGATAACGACAGGCATTAAACGCCGGCAATCCTTTTCTTGTATTCTGCCAGCGCTTCATCCAGTCTTGTCCTCGAAGTTGTATCTCCGGGAACATTGTGTGATGGATGAATATACAGCTTAACACCTCTTTCAGCCAGGATTTCAGCAACTGTTGTAACGGTCATCCAGACGCATGTAATAAAGGCCATTGTCGAAACAGGACCAATTTTATCCTGATGATTTTTAAGAGTAACCGAAGCATCCTGCAATGGAGCACAGGTGTCAACAACAATATCAGCCAGATCGAAGATCGTTTTTCCGCAGGAGTGCCTGGTTTGCTTGCCTTTGGCCTCAGATGCTGAACCAAATACTACTACTTTCATCCCTTTATTCTTAGCTTCTATAGCAATATCAATGTTTACATTGTTAATCCCTGTATGTGAAAAAAGCCACATTGTATCGTGCTTATCAAAATCATAGCTCTTCATAATAGCTACGCCATAACCTTCAACCCTCTCGAGAAACAGAAACTGATGCACTCCCATTTCACCGGTAATATTGGTAAAAAAGGTAAGAGGCAACTCTACCATCGGGTGAAATCCTACAAAACCGCCAATACGCGGGTACATCTCTTCAATAGGTATAGTTGCGTGTCCGCATCCGAAAGTATGTACCCAACGGTTATGCTCTATTGAATCGGCCATTACTTTAGCAGCTTCGCGGATGTTATCCATTTGTGTTTCTTCAATACGGGTCATTATTTCCCTCGTATTATTAAGCCATTGTTTTGCTAACATAATTAGTTGATTTTAAAGTGTTTGATTAATATTTTTAATTTTTGTAAGTATGATCAGGCATAATACCATCATAATAATGGTTTCAGCAAACGCGAAGGTAATCAAATGATTAATACCAAAATTCTGAGCGACTATTCCCATTCCGTAATTGACCAGTGTATTTCCGAAAAGTGCAATGAACAGAACCAGGCTGAAAGCTGTTCCGGAAAGTTCAGTAAAGCGATTGCCAACCAATCCCAGCATAACCGGGAACCCACCGGCTAATCCGGCACCCAGAAACACTAACCCAATAACAGATATAATAAAAGAGTTACCTGTTTTCATTAAAACTAATCCCAGCAGTATCAATCCGAAAGAGGCAACCAGTATTTTTCTTACTGAAACAGATCTGAGGATGCTCCCATTCAGCAATCGCATCAGGGTCATACCAACAACGAATGATGAAAGACCATACAGTGCATAGCTTTGCTGAATTGAATGTTGTTTTATAAGAAATGTTGTTGTCCAGTTATTAATAATTCCTTCGAAACCACTTTGAAAAAAGAGAAAAAAAGCAATTAGTAATAATACATTGTCTTTAATAAGTGAGATACTCCGGGCAATAGGAAAACCCTGTGGCTGTTTTGGCGGAGGGAACTGAATGAAAATGAAAAAGATTCCTGTCACCAGGGTCAGGATTCCTATCGCGGTTAATATTATTTCAAAACTAAATCTATTTTCAAGAATCCCTGAAATGAGTGGCATTCCAAGAGCTCCTATTCCAAAAAATACTCCTAACAAACTTAGATTGGCGCCTTTATCCTTATCGCTTATATCAGCTACTAATGCATTTGTAGATCCATTTACAGCGCCACCGCCAAGCCCGAAAAGATAAATGAATATTTTCAAAAGACCTATTGATGGAGAGTAGGCAATGCCTTCAAATCCGGCAAACATAAAAACACACGAGACTGATAGCAGTATCTTATATCCGTATTTATCTGCAATTGGCCCAAATAACAATGATCCGGTTAAGATTCCAAGAGGCAAAATAGAAAACAATGTTCCGAAAGATATTTCATCGAGCAGTAACTTTTCTCTTAGATCTGAAGCAACAGAGCCCAGGGTGATGAGGCAGATTCCGAATAATAACATCCCGGTGCATGCTGCCCAAAAAACAACTCTTTTTTTGTACATAATAATTATTTTGACAGATTAAAATAAGAAAGGTTCTTCAAAGCAAGAAAGCCTGCTCCATAGACACCTGCATTTCCTTCTAGTCCTGACACATCTATGCTTACCTGATTAATGCTGATTGGCTGAGCCCATTTAGCGGCTTCTTTTTTAATTTCCGGTATTAATGAACTCGCGGGACCAAAAACACCTCCACCGATTATAATTTTCTCCGGATTAAACAGACTCACCAGGTTTGCCACAGCCATTCCCCAGAATTCTATACATAATTGAATCACACTGACTGCCAGCGGGTCGCCATTATTATATGCCAAAAATACATCATGCGATGTAATTTTATCAGTATGCACATTCTTAAGTTCACCGGTATAATCTTTTTGTTCTTTCAATAATTCATTGGTTAGCTTTACAATACCTTCTCCTGATGAATAATACTCAAAACAACCACAACCAACATATTTTTTGTCAAATGGGCGTTGCAAGGCCATCCATCCTATACAGCCGGCAATATCATTACTGCCGCGAAGTATTTCGCCATTAATTAATATTCCGGCTCCGATGCCTGTTCCTACCGATAAAAAAACAGCATCGCGGCAACCCCTGGCATTACCCTGCCACGACTCTCCAAGTATATAACAAGCTCTGTCGCTATCGATTGTCACAGGTATTTTACCGCAAACTGCTTTCGCCTCGCTAAGTAACGGGTAATCGGTCCATCCAGGTATATTCGGAGCCCATACGGTACCGGTAGCAATATGACTGATACCCGGAACAGATATGCCAATAGAATTAATATTTTCCCCCTGCAATTCAGAGTAATGAATTATTTTACTGATCTGGTCAGTAATCAACTTCCCGATGTCAGACCCTTTGCGGTTTTCCAGAGGAACTGACTCTTTATACAAAATTTCCCCACCATTTGTAAAGATAGCCAGTCCAAGTTTTGTACCTCCAAGATCAATCCCCAAAAGAGCCATAATAATACAGTGAGATATTAAACCATGAATTGATTCAACTATTTATCGTACAGACAAATAAATTTAATTGTAAAGATTTACCTCCCACACACCAGGATCGCTGATGGTAAATTCAAAAATAACATCATATTGAGAAGTGTGCAACTGATTCCAGGTACGATACATTACTTTTACATATAACGGGAAATATGCATCCTGAATACCATAGATATTACCCAGCCGATATTCGTTTCCGCTGTCGTAGGCCAGCGAGAAATTTTCAATATCTGTATTGTCGGAGCCTCCGAGCAAAATCTTTATTTTTACTCCAGTACCATAACTTATTGTTTTTCTTATAGTTGAACGTGCAACACTCATACTGGACATTATTCTGAATGGAGCGATAACCTTTTCTCCGAGGTATCTGTCTTCCTTCCAATACCCGGTAACTAAAGAATCGCCATATACCATTTTGCCCATGCCTTCTCTCCTGCCATTTTTCCATTGACCTTCATAATAAGTACCGTTTGCCCACCTGTAAGTACCTTTCCCGTCAGGCATCCCTCTAACAAATTGTCCTTCATAACGGTCAATTCCCTGGGCTATTCCGGTTCCATGAGCAAGTCCTTTTTTGCAGCCTCCCGAATAGGATCCTGAAATATCAGCAAGAGTTACCTTACAGTCGCTTTGCTGCGAATAAACGTAGTTGCCTGCCAGGAGAACCATAATTAGAAATATTCTGTTTACCATATATTTTTTATTTACGAGTGATGAATTTAGCTTCTTTTATTCATAAACTTTGTGAGCCTTTGTGTAATCCTTTGTGCGACTTAGTGTTTAATATTTTTTTACCACTAAGGGACACAAAGTGCCTCACAAAGTAACACAAAGGAAAAGAGCATTCTAAGTATATTTGTGAATAATTCAGTTTACCTGTATTTAATATATCGCCACAATTATTATGCCGTAATATAACTTTCGTTTATTCAGATAATATCAACTTCTGCTCTTTTACATTCCAGCCTGATACTTTTAGAAAAGGAACCTTTCCATCAAGCTTCCGTACAGGACAACTTACTGTTAATGTGGTGCTTTCGCCGGGAGCAAGCGTAATATAACTCCCCGACCAGTAACCTGGCAGCGCTTCTTCACCATCAACCATTAATTGTGGACGAATGAAGAAAGCCATTTTATCGGTAGTATTGGTGACCTGTATTGTCCAACTTTTTTCTGTTTTACCTTTCTCTTTCTTTAATACACTGACATCAACGGTGGTTTTCGCCATTTCATTTAGCGACTTATAATTTCCATCATTCGACAGCCAGTAAACATTATGGGAAATTACTTTCCCTGTACTGTTCTTCAAGTTTAATACAACAAAATTCACTCCCCCGGCAGCAGCCAAAGCGGAAGATAAAGAAGTCGTCTCTTTCACAACTGTTGCTGAAAGGCTGATGCCTTTTTCTTCATGGAATAATGATTTTGAATCGAGACTGAAAATATCGGCCTGTGCAACCAAACCGGGTACCGGTTTATGGGTTCTGTTAATCACTAAAACCTTCAGATCATTAAGATTAAGTTGAATATGAACCGGTTCACACGCATTTTGCATAAAATAATAACCGGCATTAGGTTGAAGGAACCAGTCGTAAACCTGCCAGACAACGCTCGGAAATGCAGCATTAAGTTTCCAAAGCATCACGCCGCCGATATCATTAAGTTTATGACCTGCAGCTTCAAAAATTCCCTGGTAACCTATTGCATTCATCAGTTGCATTTTATTGCAGAAATCCTCCATGCTTTGAGCTTCCCCATATCTCGTTACCATCTCTTTATAATAAAGATCCCACCTGCCGTTTCCTGTTGCAGCATCATGATATCCCCAGGTATTATTTAAAGGGAAGGGCAATGTATTATCCCATACCAGATTGGGAATTATTTTTGACATAATATTATAGGGTGGCTGCGATGGTATTCCGGTTTCATCTTTAAAGACCCAATCCTGACCTGCAATGGCCTTTTTGTAATAAGTTAATGGGTCTTGCCATGTGTAGGGACCACCGCTGTAAGCACCCGAAGCCTGGTTATCGGGCCATGACCCGTTCCATCCTGCAGGTAGTTTCGCGAATCCCGATGAACTGGGAATATAAGGTCTGGTACCATCGAGAGTTATTATACTTTCTCTCATGACATCGTAAAGTTCCTTGCGTGCATGCCCCTCATTTCCACCTGTCCATACCAGCAAACTCGGATGGTTCCTTATGCGCAGTATTGTGCTTTTAACATTTTTAATAAATACATTACCTTCCAGTGGCCAGTCGGGCGACCCTTTGAACTCGCCCTGGGTATCGCCGGTAACCCAGAAATCAGACCATACCATTAAACCATACCTGTCGGTTGCTTCCCAAAACTCGTCACAAGGAGTTACTCCTCCTCCCCAGATTCTTACCAGGTTTATGTTTGCATTACGGCAAAGATGCAATTCATAATCGTACCGTAAAGAATCGCGATTCAGCATCATATCGGGTACCCAGGCTCCTCCGGTTAAATGAACACGTTTTTCATTTACATAGAAATCACGCCGCAATGTTCCGTTTACTTCAACTGCTCTGGTACTTACCGTACGGATACCAAACACAAATGAGGTATCATCTGATATCCCCGAGTTGTTTGCATACTGTAACCTTATCCTATACAGGTTAGGCTTCCCATAACCATTTGGCCACCAAAGATTTGGATTAGCAACATTTAGCTCTTTGGTATTATCAGCGTTAAGATCAATAATTGCCTGTGCATTTTTCGCGATGGTCACACTTTTTGAAAACTGCAAGGGCTTACCTATAAAATTATCGGGAGTTATTGTAACTGTTAATTTCCCATTCTCGTCAGCCTGGCTATGGTTCAGCAATTTAAGATTTAACGAAAGCTTAGCGAGTGATGTATCAGGCAAGTTTGGAAGGCCTGTGACAAGTTTCGGATCAGCGATTGTCACACCTCCTGAGGTTCTCAGATAAACCGGCAGCCATATACCCATATTACGGTCTCTTACCGGGGGAACCCAATCCCAGCCTACAGAGCAAAGCATTGTAACATTTTTGCCAATATCGCCTGTAGGCCCACCGTTTTCATAAAAATCTCCAAGGGCTTTCAACTGCTCCGTTGATGGTAACCCCGGATAATCGAGCGGATAGATCTTGACAGCCAGCACATTCTCTGAACCTGCATTGATCTGCTTGCTTATATCGAGGCTGTATTCCGCAAACATCCCTGCCATCTGAGTGGAATCAGTAATCTGCTGCCCATTTACCCAAACTGCCGCACGGTAGTTTATACCTTTGAATATCAGTTGAAAATGACGGCCATTATCAGCTGCCGGAACTTTAAAAATTGTTCGGTACCAATAGGGCTTATTCCATGGGTTAGGATGATTTGGCAGATAGCTGAACTGCTCAAGATTATATTTTTTGTTAAATTCATCAGAGGCATCAGGTATAAGCATATTGTTCATCCCGGAATATGGATCGGGATAAACATTATTTGCAACCAGTCCTGTAAGAACAGTGGACGGTACCTTCACGGGAAACCAATAGACTTTTGACTTATATTCCAATGTTGAAATTTCTGCTCCGGGAGAAGAAATCAATACAGAAGATTGTAACTCAAACTTGTTGAGTTTTACCTGCTTTACAGAACCGGTTTGAGAGAAACACCCAATGGAAAAAGCAAGAAAACTGATCAGGATAAGGGGAAAAAAGTAATGTCTTTTCATAATTTTTAGGTTAAGTATGGAAGATAGAAAAATTTCTGAAAATAATATATTTAACTTCTTTTATTCATAAACTTTGTGAGCCTTTGTGTAACCCTTTGTGCAACTTAGT
>JBAXXU010000136.1:0-10564 GCA_037127735.1 Bacteroidota bacterium | reverse complement strand
CCTGGAATTTGGGATGGCAAACCGGTAATTTTTGGAGTTACAAAGGACATTTCAAAAATAAAACTATCAGAAGAAAAGTTTTCGAAAGTATTTTACCTCAATCCATCCGTTTGTGGTTTAAGTGATTTGGATACCGGAGAATATGTTGAGGTGAATGATCAATTTTACTCATTACTCGGGTTTGAAAAGAACGAAGTAATCGGCAAAACAGCCTCTGATTTAGGCATTTTAACCATAGAAGCTAATAATGCGGTAATGAGTAAAGCGGAAAGAAATGGAAATGTAACTAATATTGAAGCAGATTTAAAAGCCAAGAATGGCGATATTAAACATGTGCTGTTGTCGGCAGAAAATATTTATGTACAAGATAAAAAATACAGATTTACAGTTGTTCACGACATAACAGAACTCAAACAGGCGGAAGATGCACTGCTTGCGAGTGTAGAAAAATTCAGGCTGGAATTCGACACCAGCCCTAATTCGATTACCATTAGCCGGATTGCTGATGGCGTACTCGTGTCTGTCAATAAGGGATTTTTGCAGATGTCAGGCTATACCCATAAAGAAGCTATAGGGAAAGTATCTTCGGAAATCAGAAGCTGGATAGACCCCGAAGAATGTAGAAAGTTTGTCGAAGAAATACAGTCCAGAGGCGAAGTCCGAAATTATGAGGCTCATCTTCAGACCAGGAGTGGTGAGATCTATGGATTGATGTCGGCTTCAAAAATCGATTTAAATGGCGAGCCTCACGTCTTGACTATAACGAGTGATATCACCGAACTGAAGCAGGCAGAGCAGGAATTAATTATCGCCAAAGAACATGCCGAGCAAAGCGACCGCCTTAAATCCGCTTTCCTTGCCAATATGAGCCACGAGATCCGTACCCCAATGAACGGCATACTTGGCTTTGCCGATCTGTTGAAAGAACCAGGCCTTACAGGTGAAGAGCAGCAAGAGTATATCCGTATCATTGAAAAAGGTGGTGCCCGTATGCTCAATATCATCAACGACATTGTAAGTATATCCAAAATAGAATCGGGCGTGATGGAGGTTAAAATTGAGGAATCGAATATTAACGAGCAGATCGAATACATCTATACTTTTTTCAAACCAGAGGTTGAAGGTAAAGGAATGAGGCTATTCTTTAAAAACACCTTGCCGACAATAGAAGCCATCATTAATACAGACCGTGAAAAACTCTATGCAATTCTTACCAATCTGGTGAAAAATGCCATTCAATACACCGATAAAGGGACAATTGAATTTGGGTATAACCTCCGTAGAGACAAGGCATCCGGTAGAGACAAGGCATGCCTTGTCTCTACGCCGGTCATTGAATTTTACGTAAAAGACACCGGCATTGGTATTCCAAAAGATCGTCAGGAAGCTATATTTGAACGTTTTATTCAGGGTGATACTGCAGATAGAATGGCGCGGCAGGGAGCTGGATTAGGCTTATCGATTACTAAATCATACATCGAAATGCTTGGCGGGGAAATTTGGGTAGAAAGCGATCCCGAAGGTAAATCGGGAGGTAAAGGTTCAATATTTTATTTTACCCTTCCATATAATTATAAACCACGAGAAGAAAATGTCATTACAAATGTTGTATTGGTCTATAATACTGATAATCTGATTAATTCCGATATTTCGGCACTGAAAATATTAGTTGTAGAAGACGATGATATATCGGAAAGGCTAATTTCTATCGCATTGAAAACGATTAGCTTTGAAGTGTTAAAAGTAAAAACAGGCGTTGAAGCCATTGAAGCTTGCCGTAATAATCCTGACATTGATCTGGTCCTGATGGATATTCTGCTGCCGGTAATGAACGGATATAAAGCCACCCGACAAATCCGTCAATTCAACAAGGACGTGGTCATTATTGCACAAACTGCTTATGGTTTATCCGGTGATAGAGAAAAAGCAATTGAAGCGGGATGCAACGATTATATGACAAAACCCATTAACAAAAACGAATTACTGACTTTAATACAAAAGTATTTCAAGAAATAATACAGAGTAAACAGACAATTAAACGACAGAAAACAAAACACATGGCTATAATAAAGGCTATATTTAATAAGGGTTTAAGTGGTAATTCAAGCATTCTGCCAAGCACAAACTTCGGTGTCGGCGGACAGGAAAGTAGCCCGCAATCACTTACTACATAGCCTAATGCCATAACGGCAATTATAAAAGCGATGATTTGTTTTTCAGAATAATAATTTTCAGAGTTTAATATTTATTGAGTTCCGGCTATTTTCAAAAACATGTTCATAATTCCCGGCCATTTTGCTTATGAGCAGAATGCCTAAATTTTCAACCTCATTATCAATGTTTTCAAATGGATTGAAAGCAACTGCCTCATAAGTAAGATCGATGGATATTCCACTGTTTTCATCAGAATATTCTATTGTAAATCTTATATCAGGCTGAGAGTTTTCATAACAATTTTTAAATATTTCCATAAACAGTTCTTCGAGGAAAAGCTGAATATGATAGACCTGTTTTGCCCCCACATTATACTTCTGACAAAAGATTTCAATTTCGGCATTCATGGTCACCATATCAAAACCTTTAGAGCGTATGTCATAACTGAATAACTTCAGCCGCCTGATAAAGGCCTTTGTTTTTTCTTTTTTCGGATTATCAAATATATCGGCCGGTGTTCCCTCTTCATAAATAGCACCTTCGTCCATGTAGAAGATACGATCGGCTACCTCTTTTGCAAAGTTCATTTCGTGGGTAACGATTAACATAGTGAGACCCATTTTGGTAAGCTTCCTTATAATCGCTAAAACCTCGCACGTCATTGTTGGGTCGAGTGCTGAAGTAGGCTCGTCAAACAAGATTATTTCAGGTTCCATGGCAAGGCTCCGGGCAATAGCAATTCTCTGTTGCTGTCCGCCTGACAGTTCGTGAGGGAAGCTATTGGCTTTGTCGATTAAACCAACCAGAGACAGAAGTTCCATAGCTTTTTTTTCTGCCACATTTTTGTTTTGTTTTTTTACCCGTATCGGGGCCAATGTAATATTTTCCATAACATTCAAATGGGAAAAAAGGTGAAATCCCTGATAGACCATTCCCATTTTTTCGTGAATCTTATTCAGGTCAATTCCTTTCTTTGTAATGTCAGTCCCATTGATGAAAATAGTTCCGCTATCGGGTTTTTCGAGCATCGCTATAGTACGAAAAAAAACACTTTTCCCGGTACCCGACGGCCCTATCACCGCGATACATTCGCCTTTATTAATTTGCGCATTGATATCTTTAAAAACTATCAATTCTCCAAACTGTTTTGACAAACCGGTAACTTTAATCATTTTACTGCACCTCGCTTACCACCAATTGAAAACATGATATAAACGGAATAGGATAACCCTAAATAAATCAGGACGCCAAAAAACAGGGCGAAAAACGGATCACCGGTCCGGGCGCCGATGTTATTTACCGTACGCGTTAAATCGGTAATGGTCACATAGCCTACCACCGAAGTCCACTGGATCAGATTTACAATTGCACTTTGATACACCGGTTTTGCAATTTTTCCTGCTTGTGGCAGGGTTATTGCAAAAAATGCTTTTGTTCCGGAAAAACCTAACATCCGCGCGGCTTCCAATTGCTTCTTATCTACAGCTTCAAGGGCTGAACGCATGATTTCTGCAATATGCGACCCACTGTTTAATGCAAAGGCAATCACGGCAATAAAAACAGCATCTAACCGAGTATTTGCAAATGCTACGTAATAAAGCAGCATTAAAAGAAGCAGTACCGGACTGCCTCGAAGTACGGCAATAATAAATTGTGAAATTCTTTTTAAGAAGCTGATTTTTGACATTCTGAGAAAACATAAAAACCCTCCCAAAACAGTTCCAAAGAAAAGCCCTGTCGCTGAGATTAGCACAGTTACCCAGAGTCCTTTTAAAACAATTAAATAAGCATCACCTGCTATTAAGTTGTTATATAATGAATTTCCTATTCCTTGAAAAAAACTGTTCATAGGCTTTCCTGATATTTACTTTATTATTGAGTCAGCTCGCCAATTGTACCGATAAGATTCCTCAGCTGTGCTAGCTCTTTAAGTTTAATCCCAGATCCTCCTCAACAATTATGGGGAAATCGTTTTCCTTCAGCATCAGATTAAGTTTAGCTTTGATAGAAAGTTCAAGATAAAGGCCTATATAGCAATACATATCAACAATGGTTCCGGGAGCAAACCGCTCTTCTACCGATAAAAGGTATGAGCCGGTAATAGCTAAACGAAACTCCCCTTTCCTGATCATGTTCAGTAATTCTACCTCACTGTTAAACTCAATTTCGAGCCATTTCTGAAGCTCAAAATAAATACTTCGGGAAGGATCAGCTCCGTAAAAGAACCAACTCGCCAGAAAATTAAAAGGCAGTGTTTCGCCTCCGGAAAGCAAAACCTGCGCCTCAAGCAAGTGTGCTGTTGTCGTGTTACCATAGTTAAAGAAATCTGTTGCTGTTGTATCGCAAAAGTTCCAGTAATCCCAAACTGCAACAGTAACAAAACCAACAGATTTTGACAGGTAGAAATCGGTTTCCTGTCCGCCTGCGCCGGTAAGTTTATATGATCCCCAGCTACCCAGGGTAAAGCCTTTCCATGTGGCGGACAATGCAGGTTGTATTCCGGGGGCATGACCGATCTCAATACCCCTCCATATATACCTGCTCACGAAATCAACATTTGCTGAGGTTGAAACAGTATGAAGAGTATCTTCATGAGCCTGCAAATGAGTATAACCAAATAATAACCATAATGCCACAAACAGTTTTAATAAAGGATATTTTGTTCTCATACTTTTCCGTAATTTTAACTAAAGGTAAAGTTTTTACTTTTCAGATAATAGAATGTCACGTTGGTTGAAAATGTTTATTTTCGAACTTGTTAGTTAATTTCCTTATTAATAGTCTTCACCATATAAAATATTAAGGTATCGGAGCAACAGTAAGGCTGATGGGTAATCATCCTGCGTATTGAAATAAAGAATTACAGTACAATCCTTCTCGTTGCTATGGTACATTATGGAAGAACAGCCGGCTAAATCGCCGCCATGTCCATAGAAGCTTCTTCCACAACGCATTATTCCTAGTCCATAGGTAATTTTACCCAACCATAAATCCGGCCGTCCATAAAAATTTTCAGTCAGACGTTTATCTTGAAGTGAGCTTGAGAGAAAATCTCCGCTCACCAATGCCTCAACATATTTTTGTAATTCTCGTGGTGTTGAGTAGGCAGATCCAGCAGCCCATCCCCATGAGATATCATAAAGCTCCGTAGCATCCGTGTAGGTATTGTCATTGTTGATTTCATATCCTCTGCCGTGATTGCCTGGTAAACCTACTCCCCACGTCAGAAATCTGGTATTAATCAAGTCCAATGGTTGAAATATTCGATTGTTCATTTCGGTTTCGAGGGAGTTGCCGGTCAGTTTTTCAATCAATTTTCCAATAATGAACGTATTGGTATTGGAATAATGAATGTCTGTTCCTGGCTCAAAATAAAAATTATGTGAGAAGCCCAGGTCAATTAGTTCCTGAGGTTGCCACACCCGGGTAGGATTTGAAACCATGGATTGCCTGAAAACCGGAAAATCTTCGGAATAATTGAAAATACCACTTTTCATATCCAGAAGCATGGCAATCGTTATTTTATCTGATTGCGGATAAGCGGGATAGTATTTAGAAAGCATATCGTTCAGCGACACCTTACCTTCATCGACCAACTGAAGAAGCACGGTATAAGTCAGAGTTTTGGTGTTGCTGCCAATCCTGAAAGTATAACTGCCATCCATAGGCAGTTTGTTTGGAATATCGCTGAGACCTGCTGTATAAAGCCAGTCAATCCCTCGATTATGATCTACCACCAGCGCTACAATTCCGGGGACCTTGGTGTACTTAACAACAGAATCGGTTACAGCTTTCATCTGTTCGATGAGAGGCTGGTTAGGGTCGGCAACAGGTTCCTTTTTACAGGAAACAATGGAAAAGCCCAGACTGAGCGACAACACAAACAAAGTGAAAAGGTTCGTTTTCATTTTTTTTGTTTCAGGTTATTCTGCTGATGAATTCATCATATGAACACTATAAACCGACAATAAAATTCTTTATGTCATCTATATATTGCTCCCTGTTGCTAAGCATGGGGGTATGCCAGCAATCGGAATAGAGTTTGAATTGAAAGGTTTTTCCGAGTGAACCCAACCTGCTGGTAAAAGGATAAGCAACATCAGGTGGAACAACATAGTCATTCACCCCCCACACAATTAACCCCGGCTTACTGATGTTTACATAGGAAGCGCTGCTGTTGATAAAATAAACCTGGTTTGTTGCCATATCAAGGTTAGCCTGTGAAGAGCCATTCTGATCTTTCCTGTTCTGGTCCGCAATATCAGGAAATATGCTTTTTTCCAATTGAGACCAACGTTTGACATCTTCAGGATCGATTGGTTTTTCACCCGGTATTACCAGAGAATAGGCTATATTTTGCACCCTGAAACAGGTCGGCTTGTCATTGACCGATGGATCGAATTTCACCGAATTGAGATAAGCAAGGGTGTCGATGTATTGTGTATTCCCACCCGCAATCAGGTCGTTGCATCGGCGAAGGGCATAACTAAACCAGGCGTTTGCAAGATCATAGCCATTGACCATGCCATCTGCCACTACCCACCCATCATAGTTACCCTGATAAGCAGATTTTGAAATAAATTTCGCAAGCACGGCGCCACCCCAGCTGTGTCCGCAAACAATTATTTTTTTTCCGGGGAACCTGATCTTTAACTGGTCGGTCACCCTGGCACAATCTTCAGCATACTGTTCAACATTGACCGTTGACCAGTCGATCGGATCAGGATTGATGGAATAACCGGCATACCGTTGATCCCACATGGCCAATAAAAAGTTATCCGACAGATTTTCTGACGGATTGAGCGTATAAATCCCGGTTTCGGCGATCATACATGATCCCGGGCCTCCGTGAATAAACAACACGATAAAGGCGCTCTCTTTGTTGCCGGTCATCAGTACGGGCATTTGAGAGCCTTTGTTGGTCACCCAGAATAATTCCTGGTAGGATTGAGATGGCTGCGGTTCATCTTTTTTGCAGCTGTATGCAAGAAGGGTTATAAAACCAATTACTGTAATGAACCGGTAAATCCGTTTTTTGTAAAACTTTTCCATATGACTTTTGCTTTTATTTTTTCAAAAATTCATCGAACCATGGCTTTACATGAATAAGGGAATAAACATAACTGGCATTGTGATCAGCGATGACTCCTGCCGAAATGGCAATGGTATTGCAGCCCAATTGATTCTGATAAGCTGCCGGCAGAGTGGAGAGATATACCGGGATGATTACATCGGCCTCGCCATAATACATCCTGAGCGGGGTCTGGCAGCGCCAACGGTAAGCCTGGGCCTGCTCAAGAATCTGCCAGAATGGAGCGCTTCCGATGTTTCCGGTCGACATGAACTCCAGTCGCAGTAACTCCCTGACATTGAATGTCGTTTGTGTAAGGAAGGTCATAAGATCCATTTTCCACTCGTAAAGATCTTTGGAAGCCTGGAAATATTCAGGCTTGATTGCCGAGGCGGCAAGGCCCGCCACCTGGTTGTAATATTCGCAGGCAAAGAGGCAATTGGCAACCACCCCAGGCAGAGTCGGTGAATCTTCCGGCTGGGGATTGTTGATCCAGCGATCCATCAGGGCGAAAAAGTCGGCGGCAGCGCATGCCGTTGATGCGGCCGTCACCTGAATGTTCATGGCCTCCAGTTTCCTCAGAAAGGTCATGGTTGCCCATCCTCCCTGTGACCAGCCATGCAGGAACAAAGGCCCTTGCCTGATCTTCTGTTCTTTTAGAACCTGACCGGCTGCATCCAGCATGTCAATGCAGGCTTGTTCTGTACTGAATCTGACTAAATCCGCATGGGGCTGATTTGAAACTCCCAGACCAATCATATCGGCTCCAATCACGATATAGCCCTGCGAAGCAAACTGAGCGATCATCAGCCTTGTTTCCGGTGATGAATCGGGGTTGGAAGGGCAGGCATTCCTGACCACAACAGTTCCATGCTGATACGAGATGAGGGGCATGGAATCCAGACCGTTGTCGGGAATTGCCACCAAACCGGAAGCCATCGTGCCAATGCCGAGTTCAGGAACTAAAGTAGGATAGGTTACCCGGTATAATTTTACAGAGTATACCGGTACTGAAAACTGACCCTCGAAATCGGAAGCCTGCATGGTCGAACCTGCCAGGAACTCCTCAAGTTCCGCATTCAGGATATAATTGAGCTTTTGCAGATCGTAAGTCTCGATATACTGCCAGGTAACCCCCGGCTGAACGGGAGCGGGTTCCTCCTTTTTGCATCCCGAAAGCATCAACAGTAAACCGGCAAATGCTACAGGTACCAATGTATAGCGCGAAAAGTTCTGGAATGTTTTCACTGTTCTGGTTTTTCTTGTTCAGCCATCCAAGCTGCCGTAGAGAATGATTAGGAATTTCCCGGCGAGATTATCAGGATTATGCGTTGACATGCGATCGCAATTGTAATAAATGATGATGGTGCAATCGTGCTTTATGCTGTGCCACATCGATGATGTATAACCCCAAACCTCGCCGTTATGCCCGTAAAAAGATGTTAGATTGGCAAGGCATAATCCGTATTTACTAATCGGGCTGGTTGTAATCATGTCGTTCAGCCTTCTCTGCTGAAGGGTGTCCGAGAGAAATCTTCCTTTCACCAGCTCTTCGATGTAGGTCTGCAATTCGCGCGGGGTGCTATGAACCGCACCAGCCGCCCACATCATAGAAAAATCATAAGACTCTGTAACGTCCCCGGTCACTTCCAACTGCTCGAAGTCGTAACCCCGGCCATGGTTTCCCGGCAGATCACTCCCGCTGGTATGAAATGCCGTGTTGGTGAATTTAAGCGGTTTGATGATCCGGTTGGTGATCTCTGATTCGAGCGTGTTGCCGGTTACCTGTTCTATGATCATGCCAAGAATGATCGTGTTTGTATTGGCGTATTGCCATCCGGTTCCGGGACTGAAAAAAAATGGCTGAGAAAATGCGAAGTCGGCAAATTCATGGGGAGCCCACACCCTTAATGGGTTTGCTTTCACTGCATTCGTCCATTCTTCGATTTCATAAGCATAAATGCCGCTGGTCATGTTACAGAGCATCTTTATGGTGATGCTGTCCGCTTTGGGATACAGGGGAAAATATTTCGATAGTTTATCGTTCAGCCTGATCTTCCCTTCGTCGACTAGCTGAAGCAGTACCGTGCCCGTAAAGGTTTTGGTATTGCTGGCAATCCTGAAAGTATGATTGACATCCATGGGGGCATTGGTCTCTTTGTTGCTGACGCCGGCAGCATACAGCCAGTCGATCCCCCGTTTATGATCAACCACGAGCGCCACTAGGCCAGGCACCTGGGTGTTTTGAATGACAGAATCGGCGGCAAGTTTCAGTTGGTCGATGAAAGGCTGATTAGGGTCGATGGCAGACTCTTTTTTGCATGAGATTAAAGAGAATACCGTAAATAGGAGAACGGAGACAAATGTTAATTGGTTCTTTTTCATGTTGGATTCTTTATCTTTTATGCTCCTAAAATTGGGTTATTTATGATTACTGAATTTTGTCTTTTTTTGCATCAACGCTAATATCTTATTATTGAGTCAGCTCGTGCCATCAGATCTTCAGGAATAATCCATTTGTCTTTCATTAGCTTTCTTACCGAGTCGTTTAAAAACAGCCTCTCCGGAACCATGTTCTTTATTTCTATCTTACTGGCGGGTAATCCATTCAGGAGAGAGATAACCATATCTCCGGCTATCTGACCTACCTGATAATAGTTTGCTCCAAGGCTTGCAATGGATCCTTTCATAACATGATTAGGATTGTTTGAAAATAAAGGGATCCGGTTTTTTCTGGCTGCTTCAATATACATATCTATAGCAGATTCAATCACATTATCGCCACCTATCCAAAGAGCTTCCACGCCTTTTGAACAAACTGCCAGAGCAGCTTCATATACCTGCGATGCTGTTTCAACACTTATCTCGTCCAACTCAATGCAAAGCTCCTTGCAGATAACACGGGCCTTTTTAACACATGCTTCAGAGCAAGTCTCGCTGGTGCACCAGACCACACCTACTTTTTTGAGTTCCGGGTTCATCATACGTGCTATTCTGAAAACACTTTCAACAGGTTGAAATGTACCAATACCCACCAGATGTGATGGGTGCTGGCCCGCTCCAGGACCGGAAATCCCCACTCCTGAAGCAAAGGGGTCAGTGACAGCGCAAAATACATGAAGCAGACCTCCATCCTTGTTTGCATTGGCCATTACCTGGAGTGCAGGAGTACTTATTGAAACAACCATATTAAATTTTTCGCTTACAATATTGCGGGCAATAGTATTTGCAGTGGGCATATCTCCCTGGGGATTGTACTTGCGAAACTCAACATGCCCCTTTTTGAATAATTCAGATGACTGAATCTTGTCCATCAGCCCTTTTTCAGTCTCATCGAGT
>JBAXXU010000135.1:0-10712 GCA_037127735.1 Bacteroidota bacterium | reverse complement strand
ACAACCAAGATCTATTCAAGATTTCAATGAACGATATTTAATTTTTAGTGGACACAGATGATTCTAAATAGTCACTCAGTATAAGATGATATGGCTCTAAAAAGAATATCCTGATGAAGAAATCCCAATAAGAATAAGGCAGAGGTTAAGGTTGAACATTTTAAGACTTAGCCTTCAACTCAGCCTTGGTTAAATATAAGATTATGGAAGATATAATTTCATTAAAGAATATTAATTATTCATATTACGGCAAAATTCAAGCACTTAAAAACATTAACCTTTCTGTAAAAAAAGGTGAGATGTTTTCTATCATCGGTTTGAATGGAAGCGGTAAATCAACCTTGCTGCATATTATTAATGCACTGGTATTTCCCGATTCAGGAGATATTTTGTTTGATGGGAATCCGGTAACTGAAAAATCCCTGGGAGATAAAAGTTTTGGAATTCAGTTCCGGCAACGTATGGGCTATATTTTCCAGAATCCCGATATACAATTGTTTTGCCCTACGGTTTTTGATGAACTCTTATTTGGTCCGTTGCAACTCAACCTTCCTCTTGAAACCGCGCGGGAAAGAGCTGAACAGACTTTATCATATCTTGGTATCGGATACCTGAGAGAGCGGCCGGTGTATATGCTTTCAGGCGGTGAAAAAAAGAAGGTAGCTATTGCTTCTGTTCTGACAATGAATCCCGATGTTCTTCTTGTTGACGAACCTCTTTCAAGTCTTGATCCAAAAACACAATCATTTTTCATCGAGCTTCTGCTTGAACTTAACAATGCCGGGAAGACTGTCATTTTCACAACGCACCAGCTTGATCTGATAGAACACCTGCAGCCGAAGGTTGCAGTGCTTTCCGAAGAACATACTATCCGAAAAACCGGTACTGCTTTGGAAATACTTAACGATGAAGAACTTCTCATCAGTGTTAACCTGATCCATGAACATATTCATAAACATGGACAGGAGGAACATAAACATTACCATTCACATTATGTTTTTCATAAACATTGAATTCAGATATGAGGTGTAAAAAAAAATCCAAAATCAATGAAAAAAGTTGTTCTTTTCCTGCTGATTCTCTTTTTCACTACCGTCATACTGGCACAACCATTACCTGTTAAACTAAAACACACTGTCATTATCGATACCGACTGTTCTATTGACGATATGCGCGCTATAAGTATATTGATTTCGCGCCCTGAGATATCAATAAAAGCAATCTTATTGTCAGATGGTTCATTAACTCCGGATGAAGGTGTTGAAAAGATTAACTCACTGTTACATGAATTCAAATGCGATAACATTCCTATAGCTTGTGGGGAAGTCATTAAAGGTGTTAATCCTCCCTGGCGTCAGTTAAACAGGCAGATAATCTGGGGCAGTGAAACAAGTCGCCGGGTGACCGGCTTAAATGCCGTGGATTGTCTTTCAGAGAAATTAAGCAATGCAAATGAAAAAATACTATTGGTTTGTCTTGGCCCACTTACAAATATTGGTCAGCTTATAAAGAACAACGCGAACCTTTTATCGAAAATTGAACGGATAATCTGGTATAACGAATCTGTAAAACCTTTACAGGGATTTAATTATGAACGTGATAAGGGAAATGCGGATTTAGTTTTTAAATCCAATGTGAGAATTGATGTCATTTCAAACCTGAATATGGATGAAGCATTGTTCGATTCATCCATGTATGCTATTTGCAGGGAATCGAAGACCCTGCTTGCAACAATTTTCTACTATGTTCATAGCCAGCAGGTAGTTCTTGAAAAATTGAAACAAAATCATTTCAGGTTATGCGACGATCTTGTGGCTCTTTACTTAACAAATCCGGAACTGTTCGGCATCAATATAATGACGGATAAGTTAAATGTAAGATATAACCGGGATTATGATGTTCAAGGAGTCAGGGAAGCAATTTGTGATATGATAAATGGAAAATATGTTTCGACGCGTAATGTTGTTTTTAACAGGTTTCCTGACCGGCGCGAAATGTTTAATTACGATGTTCGGCCAATTATTGATACTGCAATTGCCCGTTATGGATTAGATGAATGGAAAGCCAATGTTATGACTGACGAGTTTCACCGGCATTTAGGGGTATTCTCAATTGTCGGGGCTAAAATGGGTATTAAGGCGCGCGAAATATTCGGTGTTGGTCCCGATATGCTTGAAGTGACTACATACGCGGGAACCAAACCACCATACAGCTGCCTGAATGATGGAATACAGGTAAGTACAGGTGCAACTTTAGGAATGGGGACAATTCATTTGGCTGTTGATAGCATAGTTCAACCATCAGCTGTTTTTACATATAATAGTCGTTCTATCAGAATAAGTCTGAAAAAGGAATACCTCGAAAAAGTTGATGCTGATATTAATGAAGGCATAATAAAATTTGGATTGATGGACGACGGCTACTGGAAACTTATTCGTCACAATGCTTTAAAATACTGGGTTGAATGGGACAGGAATAAAATTTTCGATATTGAAGTAATCAATCAAAAAGAAAGATAATACACGGGCTTTTAATCAGGCCCTGTTCAGAACTTTGCTATAATAGCTCTCATTAACAGAAAGTTGTTTATTTTTACGATGTCAAATTTGATTATTATGCAGAAAGGTTATTTTGATTCATTTTCTTATGATACACCTGAAAAGGAACGCCTGTCTCTAAAAGAAAAATTTCTTTTAAACAACCGTCTATACTTCACTTTGAAATATGCCGGTGTTGTTCTGAGGACAAGGGCTGAAGCTATCCGGAAAGTTTATGATACAAAAGCATGGGCCGATTCTTCGTTTGAAATTTTCAGGATCATTGAAAAGACAGGTGGAAAATTTCATATTACCGGGATGGAGAATATAGCAAAATCAAACGGACCTGTACTGTTCATCAGTAACCACATGAGTACTCTCGAAACAATGATTTTTCCAGGGATAATTGCTCCCCACTGTGAGCTGACATTTGTTGTAAAGGAGAGTCTTGTCAAACACCCGCTTTTTGGTGATGTTATGAGATCGAGGAATCCTGTCGTGGTTGGAAGGTCCGATCCCCGAAAAGACTTTGAAGCCGTGATGAATGGTGGCGCCAATTTATTATCAAAAGGTGTTTCAATTGTAATTTTTCCGCAGAGTACAAGAAGTCTTGAATTCAAGTCTGAGGAATTCAATTCACTCGGTGTTAAACTGGCAAAAAAAGCCGGCGTGGCAGTTGTTCCGGTTGCAATAAAAACCGATTTCTGGGGAAATGGGAAATGGATAAAGGAAATTGGCCCGATTAACCGGCATAAACCTATTCATATAAGATTTGGAGAACCAATAAGTGTTACTGGTAACGGAAAGGAAGAAAATCAAAAAATAATTGATTTTATTCAGTCTTCACTGGAAGAATGGAAGTAAAATATATTTTTAGAATCCACTCAAAAACAATTCGCATGGATGGAATATTTGATTTCTTAAAACAACTTGTTAATCCCGAAAGCATTATACAATACGGAGGCATCTATCTATTGCTTTTTGTCGTGTTTGCTGAAACTGGACTGTTTGCAGGTTTTTTTCTGCCCGGTGACTCTCTTCTTTTTACTGCGGGCTTATTATGCTCAACAGGGATTCTTGCAGTGCATCCTGTCATCCTGGTAATTTTAATTATTATAGCTGCAGTTGTCGGAAACATGGTAGGTTATCTGTTTGGGAAAAAAGTAGGACCGCTGCTATTTAAGCGGAAATCAGGTTTTTTCTTTCGCCAGAAGCATTTGGTGGCAGCTCATGAATTTTATTTAAAACATGGGAAGAAGACAATAATTTTAAGCCGGTTTCTCCCTATTGTACGAACCTTTGCCCCTATTGTTGCGGGCATTGTAAAGTTAGATGTATATAAATTCTTTATATACAGTCTGGTGGGGGCATTTTTTTGGGTAAGTACATTGGTATTAACCGGTTATTTCATGGGGAAATATATCCCCGGAACGAAAGATTACCTGGGATATATAGTCATTTTCCTGATAGTAATCACGTCTATTCCTTTTGTTTATAATTCGATCAGGAAAAAAATTGGGCAAAAGTTAGTTAAACCGGACCAGAAATAGCAATACCCCTGACAGTAAATATTTTCAGGTTGTAACAGATGCTGATTAAGTCAATGGAACAGTCTCCTGTTCTGGATTAAACTCCCCTTCCCAACGGGCGATCACTGCGGTTGCGAGACAGTTACCAAGTACATTCACGGAGGTCCTGGCCATATCCATCAATTCATCGATGCCAAGGATTATATAGATGGGCCAGGTCGGAAGGCCGAAACTTGCAGCTGTTCCCAGCAATATCACAAGTGAAGCTCTTGGTACACCTGCAACTCCCTTGCTCGTCAGCATCAGGGTAAACACAATTAAGAGTTGTTTCTCCAGTGGCAGGTGAATACCCGATATCTGTGCAACAAAGATTGTGGCAAGTGAAAGATAAAGAGTGGTGCCATCGAGGTTAAAGCTATAACCTGTAGGCATAACAAAAGCAACTATTTTACGCGGAACGCCAAACTCCTCCATGCGCTCCATCGCAATTGGCAAGGCTGATTCCGAGCTTGTAGTGGCAAACGCTATAACAACAGGTTCGGAGACAGCTTTTATAAACCTTCGTAAAGGAATTTTGAATAACAGCGTAACAGGGAGTAATACTGTCAATAAAAAAATAATCAATGAAACGTAAAGGGTGGCAAGCAGTTTAAAAAGATTGAAGAGTATTTCGAGGCCCATGTGACCAATGCTGTAAGCAATTGCTGCAAATACGGCAAATGGTGCAAAGTACATAATCAACTGGGTAAATTTAAACATTGTTTCTGCCAGTGATTCGGTGAACCTGAGCATAGGTATTTTATACTTGTCATTGATCATTGCAACAGCAATGCCGAAAAGAATACTGAAAACAACGATCTGTAGAACCTGGCCTTCATAAATGGACTTTGCAATATTTTCAGGAAAAATATGGAGGATCATATCGGTCCCGGTTACTGCAGGTACAGAAGGAATATTTGCCTGATTCACAACTTCAGGAACTTTCACTCCGATGCCGGCTTTGCTTATATTTATAGCCAGTAACCCAATGAACAGGGCAATGGTTGAAACGATTTCGAAATATACCAGCGATTTCCATCCCATACGTCCAACCTGCTTAAGATTTGAATGCCCGGCAATGCCGACAACAAGAGTCGCAAAAATAAGAGGGGCAATGATAGTTTTTATCAGGCGCAGGAATATCATACTTACCACTTGCATTTTAACTGCTATCTCAGGGAGGTCATGACCGAATTCCGCGCCAAGGATCATACTGATCAGAATCCATGTCGTGAGTGATCTTTTATATACTGCGAAGCCAACTATAACGGCTATGGCAATCCACCTGATGACCATTAAAACAGTTTTGCCGATACTTAAAATATCATAATGGTTAATTATGGTCAGAATTGAAACAACAAATAAGGTTAGTAGTAAAAAGAGCATATAGCGCCTGGGAACCGTACTGACTTTAGTATTGTTTTTATCGACTCCTTGGGTGGTCAAAGACATAATGTTTATAAAATGATAATGTACTTACCGGTTCTGCAAACATAATCAAATAAGTTAAATAGTCTATGGTCCGGTTTTTTTATTTGTCGCCATCACCATCTTAACCTGCAACCTGTTACCAATCTCGAGGACATCAACCAGGTCCTGAACTGTAAGAGAACTTTCCAGCCGGAGAATAACTGTTGGCTCCTGAAGAGAACTTATTCTCGACTTTAGGAGAAGTTCAATATCGTTAAATTTTATCTCGCGAGTGTCAATAAAGTATTTTTTATCTTTAGTGATAGATATTGTAATCTGCTGTTTATTAAGATTCTGGGCAGATTTTGAGTTAGGCAGCAAAAGTTTGATTACATTCGGATTTGCTAATGAGGATACTATCAGAAAGAATAAGAGCAGGAAAAACATAATATCATTCAAAGATGAAGTACTGACTTCAGCCTTAAAATGTCTTTTTCTCCGGATGTTCATTTTATAATACTTTTACCACTTCATTTACCTGCCTCTGCATATCTATTGAGAAACGGTCTATCATCATCTGCAGATAATGGTAGCAGCTATAAGCAATTACTCCGACTATTAAGCCGGTTCCGCTGCAGATCATCTTCTGATATAGTCCCCCCGCAATTATACCTATACTTATATTATCGGCAAGAGAGATATTATAAAAGATCTTTATTACCCCCGATATTGTACCAATAAACCCCAGCATTGGCGCTATACCGGCAATGATCCCAAGGTAGCCGGTGTTTTTTTCCATCTCGGAAATCTCGAGGTTGGCAGTAGCTTCCATGTACTTATCAGAATCATTCGAAGATTTGCCGGTCTGATTCAGGCCACTCTCAAGAATTCTTCCGAGCGAAGTATTACTATACCTGGAGATTTTCAGCGCTTCTTCAGGTCTATTATTGGTGAGTTCACTTATGATATCCTTTACAAGCGTTTTATCAATAACAGAACTTTTCCTGATATAGGAAAATCTCTCTATAAAGAAATAGACACTTATTATTGATAACAGAATGATAGGGATCATTATGAATCCACCTTTCATGAGCAACTGTGCCACATTGTCAACCGATTTGGTGTCAGTTAACTGTGTTAGTTCAAGCAGAGAGATTATATAAGTATTTAGCATTTTTGTCTGTTTGTTTAGCCGGCAAAGTTATTAATTGTTCAAAGCTTTTGAAGAACGATAATATGTTTCTTATAGTATTGGCAGATTATTTATTAATCAATCAAAGTTAAGAATAAACTTCAAGATGTGCAGCTTTTGCGATTAGAAAAATATATTGTATTAAAAGGTTGATATTCAATCATATCAGTATTGCAACAGAAATAATTAGAATGTATTGAATATTTTTTAAGTGTAATCTGTACATTTAAATATTTTTTATTTAGTTTTGTTGTGAACAAACCACAGATAAGAAAAAATCGTGTTTCCTTTAACCATAAATTTTTCCATCACAATTGAATTAGTTTACACTTTTCAAAAAATATAAATTTTAACAAAAAAAAGTAATCATTATGGGAACATTAGACTGGATCGTCCTGGGAATCTTTTGTCTTGGTTTAGTAGGAATTATTATATGGGTAATAAGACAAAAAGATGAGACTTCAACAGACTATTTTCTGGCCGGACGCGATGCTACATGGCTGGCAATAGGCTCGTCAATTTTTGCATCCAATATAGGATCGGAACATCTTGTAGGTCTTGCCGGTGCCGGAGCTTCAAGTGGTATGGCAATGGCTCACTGGGAAATGCATGGATGGCTGATCCTTATTCTGGGTTGGTTTTTTGTGCCTTTTTATGAAAGAAGCGGGGTCTTCACTATGCCGGAATTCCTTGAAAAGCGTTATAATAAAGGATCCAGAAGCGTATTGTCAATAATCTCACTTGTCAGCTATGTTTTTACAAAAGTGGCTGTTACAGTATATGCCGGGGGTATTGTTTTCAAACAGGTTTTTGGAATTGAATCAATGTTCGGAATTGACTTTTTCTGGATTAGTGCAGTCGGTTTGGTTGTGCTTACAGGGATATACACAACTCTCGGTGGCATGAAAGCCGTTTTATGGACTTCCGTTTTACAAACCCCCATTTTGCTTATAGGTTCCCTCGCGGTACTTGTAATCGGTCTTATCAAGCTTGGCGGATGGTCGGAGATGATGGCTATTTGCAGGGCCGTTCCCGTAAATGCAGATGGCAATACTATGACTGAACTGATGAGATCTGCAAATGACCCTGAGTATCCATGGACAGGAGTAATTCTTGGTTCGGCAATTATTGGTTTCTGGTACTGGTGCACCGATCAATATATCGTTCAAAGAGTTTTATCAGGTCGCAATCAGAAAGAATCGCGCAGAGGAGCGATACTTGGAGCTGCATTTAAACTAACGCCGGTCTTTATTTTCCTTATACCGGGAATGATAGCATATTCACTCAATGCAAAAGGAGTGATTAATCTGACCAGTTCCGATGCAGCCTTCTCAATTCTTGTCAAAGAGTTACTTCCCTTAGGATTCAAAGGACTTGTTGTCGGAGGTATTCTTGCAGCCCTCATGAGTTCTCTTGCTTCATTGTTTAACTCCTCGGCAACTTTGTTTACAGTAGATTTTTATCTTAAATATAAACCTAAAGCGCCTGAAAAAGAACTGGTAAGGGTTGGAAGAATTGCTACTGTAGTAGTTGTTGTTCTTGGAATACTATGGATACCTGTTATGAAAGGACTCGGCAAAGTTCTCTATGCATACCTCCAGGATGTGCAATCTCTTCTTGCCCCGGGTATAGCTGCTGTCTTTCTGTTAGGTATAGTTTCAAAAAAGACTACTCCAATGGCGGGCTTGATCGGGCTGATATCAGGCTTTGTACTTGGTATGACGCGTTTGGGGCTTAAAATATTCGCCGCCGGCATTAATCCTGACGGGCTGATCTATAGAGTTTTCCTGGCGCCTAACTGGCTTCATTATGAAATAGTACTTTTCTTTATTGTTATAATCATAATGATAGTCACCAGCATGGTTACTGCAAAACCTGATCAGGTTGCAATTAAGGGATTGTATTTTGGGTCTGCTACTGCAGAGCAAAAAGCCATTACCAGGGCCAGCTGGAATAACTGGGACCTTGTATTCTCAGGTCTTATTATTATTGTAATTATTGCGTTTTACGCGTATTTCTGGTAGCCTGTTTAACCAAATTTTTTCCGGCATATAAATTTATTAAAAAATATGGAAAATATTAAAAATATGGAAGTCTGGTTTGTAACCGGAAGCCAGCACTTATATGGTACTGATACTCTTAAGCAGGTTGCTGAAGACTCTGGCAAAATAGCATCCGCTCTTGATATATCGCCAAAAATTTCTCAAAAGGTGATTTTCAAACCTGTTCTTACAACACCCGATTCAATAACTGAACTTTGCACTGAGGCAAATAATTTAAAAAATTGCATTGGCCTGATAACCTGGATGCATACCTTTTCACCCGCCAAAATGTGGATAAGAGGGTTATCTATCCTGAATAAGCCCTTTCTCCATTTTCATACTCAGATCAACAGGGATATCCCGTGGGAATCCATTGATATGAATTTCATGAATCTTAACCAGTCGGCTCACGGTGACCGCGAGTTTGGGTTTATCGGGGCAAGAATGAGGCTGAACAGGAAAGTTGTTGTGGGCCATTATCAGGATCCCGAAGCTGTCGACCGTATAGCTGTCTGGGTGAGAGCAGCAGCGGCTTATAATGATGCGCTTAATATGAAGATAGCCCGTTTTGGCGATAATATGCGCGATGTGGCTGTTACTGAAGGAAACAAGGTAAGCGCACAGATGAAAATGGGATATTCTGTTTACGGATTCGGTATTGGCGATCTTGTTAAATCTGTTAATGAGGTATCATCCGATTCGATTAAAAATCTTCTTGCTGATTATAGTTCTGAATATAAGTTAACTAAGTCTGTTGCTGCTTCCGAAACTTTGAAAGAAGCTGCAAGAATTGAAATAGGAATGGAAGGATTTCTTAAAGCCGGAAATTTCAAGGCATTTACTACTACCTTCGAAGATCTTCACGGACTCAAACAATTGCCTGGTCTGGCAGTACAGCGTCTGATGGCTAAGGGTTTTGGTTTTGGAGCCGAAGGCGACTGGAAAACGGCTGCACTCGTCCGTTCTATGAAAGTGATGGCAACCGGGCTGAAAGGAGGAACTTCATTTATGGAAGATTATACTTATCATTTCGATCCTGAAGGAATGAAAGTGCTTGGCGCTCACATGCTTGAGGTATGCCCCTCAATTGCTCTCGGTATGCCTGCGGTTGAGGTTCATCAGCTCTCTATCGGCGGGAAAGAAGATCCTGCCCGGCTTGTTTTTAAAACTGCTCCGGGAAATGCAATAAACGTCTCCGTCATTGATCTGGGCAACAGGTTCAGGATGATAGTAAATGTAGTTGAAGTTGTAAATTGCCCCGATATGCCAAACCTTCCTGTTGCCAGTGTTTTGTGGAGGCCATTGCCTGACCTGAAGAGAGGAGCCGCAGCATGGATTTTAGCCGGTGGAGCTCATCATACAGGTTTCAGTACTTCAATAAATTCTGAATATCTCGAGGATTTTGCCGGTATGATGGGGGTTGAATATGTACTTATAGATGAAAAGTGCGATCTTACTGAATTCAAAAAAGAACTCAGATGGAATGAAGTCTATTATCATATTTCTAACGGAATTTATTAAATATACAGAGGGATTTTAACCTGAATTATTTACAAATATACTTAAAGTGCTCTTTTTCTTTGTGTTACTTTGTGATGTACTTTGTGTACCTTCGTGGTAAAAAAATATTAAACACTAAGTCGCACAAAGGTCCCGATAGCTATCGGGAACACAAAGGCTCATAAAGTTTATGAATAAAAGAACTTAAATTCTCATACAAAAAGAAAATAAATTATATATGAAGATTTATTCGAAGGGTTCCAAACTTCTTGTTGCAGTTGACTGTATTATTTTCGGATATGATATCCTCGAAAAGGAGATTAAACTTCTTCTTTTTAAGAGACTTATTGAACCCGCTAAGGGGAGATGGTCACTTACAGGTGGTTTTGTTGACGAGAATGAGAGTCTGGATGATGCAGCCAGCAGAATACTACGTAGTCTTACCGGCCTGGAGTCTGTTTAT
>JBAXXU010000134.1:0-10766 GCA_037127735.1 Bacteroidota bacterium | reverse complement strand
ACCAGTGTTCCAAGATCCGGGAAACACTGAAGATCACCTGAATAAAATTGTCTTACAGGCGACTTTCCGTTAATCCGGAGAGAGAAAGAATCTTCACCTGATTTACCTGTGATTATTACCGAATCGCATACGAATCCTTTTACATTTCTGATTTTAACAACCAGCTTTCCGTTAAATCTTGAGAAAATGACAGGTTCGCCTTCAGACACAATAAGTGTTTCACCATTGAATGTATTTACTTCATATTTCCCCCTTGTGACCGAAAAGACTGCAGAAGAGGGAGCCTGTAAGGAGTATAATCGTACTCTCACCTGCCCTGAAACAACTGCTTCGAAGAGAGTCAGGAATAAAAGAATCAGTATCTTCAATCTAATCATAAAATATAGTGTCGAGTATTATTTTAACCCTCCCCTTCTCCCCTTCTCCCCTTCTCCCCTTCTCCCCCTCTCCCCCTCTCCCCTTCAGTTCCTCCACCATCTCCCTCGCGATTCTCCCGGAAGCGCCTGCCGGGCCAAGTTTAACTTTAAGTACTTCATAATCAGATAATATTTTTTCTCTTGCTTCTCCACCCGGCAAAATAGCTTTTAGTTCTGTCAGGAGGTTTTTCTCATTAAGGTCATATTGGATTAACTCTTTGATAACCTCTGAATTCATGATAAGGTTGACAAGGGATATATATTTCACCCTGATCACAATCCCTGCAATCAGCATTGACAGGAAATCGCCCTTAAAGCATACAACCTGGGGTGTTCCCGTCAGAGCCGCCTCAAGTGTTGCAGTTCCCGAAGTTACAAGCGCTGCCTGTGCCACGTATAATATCTCGTAAGTTTTTTCCTTTATTAGTTTAACCTGTTCATTACCAATGATTTTAACATAAAGTTCATCAGGAATATTTTTCACTCCGGCAAGAACAAACCGGTATTCCGGAAAAAAGCGGACCACTTTTATCATTTCTGGAAGAATATGCTCAATTTCATGCCTGCGGCTTCCTGCAAGCAGTGCAATTACAGGTTTGGCGTCAATCTGAAGAATTTTGCATATATCATCTTTTGCAGGAAACGAAGATATCTTATTTTCTGTTTCATCAACAAGCGGATTCCCGTGATATTCAACAGTTATACCATGTTTTTTATAGAAGTCAACCTCGAACGGGAATATGATATACATCCTGTCGATAAACTTTTTGATCTTTTTTACCCTGCCTTCGTTCCATGCCCAGAGTTTAGGTGAGATATAATAGAAGGTTCTATATCCCGCATTTTTTGCGAACTCCGCTATTCTCAGGTTGAAACCGGCATAATCAATAAATACTATTACATCAGGCTTATATTCAGCTATATGCTTCTTGCAGAGGTTGAGGTTTCCGGCTATTGCCCCAATATTTTTCAGCACTGCCACAAAGCCCATGAAGGCCATTTTCCTGTAATGAACCAGAAGGGTCGCTCCGGCCGATTCCATCAGATCGCCTCCCCAGCAGAATATCTCAGCGCTGTTGTCAGCTTCAAAAAGTCCCCTGACCAGATTTGACCCGTGAAGGTCCCCTGATTGTTCTCCCGCGATGATGAAATACCTCATGTTAAAAACTTTACACCAAAAACAATTACAGCCCAGATTATTGTCATTGTCAGCACTCCACGCGATGCCCGAAGCATATCGAAGCGGTTAAACATCAGAAAAATTAAAATATTTGGGAAGACACATAAACTGATAGAATGTGTAATGATATCTGCCTTTGCTATTCGGGCAAGATATTCAGGAATACTGAGATGCCCGGGCGAAAAGATGTAAATGATTAATCCCGCGATTAATGGAAGTAATAAACCTGAAACCAAACCTGTAAGTACTTTGTCGTTTTTTTCAGAAAATTTCATTTTTTGAAACGTTCTTTAAGTTTATCAATATACCAGTGTGCAGTCATATCTACCGTAACGGGTACCACCGATACAAAATTGTTCGCGATAGCCCATTCATCGGTGTCTATTGAATCAGGTTCATGGTTCTGAAAAATCCCCGTGAGCCAGTAATATGTTTTTCCCATTGGATCCTTTCTCTTTTCAAACTCCTCTTTCCAGTTTCCTTTTGATTGCCGGCAAACTTTTATCCCTTTTATTTCATTCTTCTTAGCTGCAGGAATATTAACATTAAGGCATATACCAACAGGCAGAGGTTCTGAAGCCAGTTTCTTCATTACAATACGGATGTATTTTTTGCAGATCGAGAAATCGGCAGCAGGTGAAAAATTGTTAAGTGAAAAACCTACCGAGCTGATCCCGTAAAGACAACCTTCTATTGCAGCGCCCATAGTGCCTGAATAAAGAACGCTTACAGAAGCATTTGAACCATGATTTATTCCGGAGACAACCCAGTCAGCTGGTCTTTCAAGTAATTGATTTATAGCCAGTTTAATACTATCGGTGGGAGTTCCGTTAGAGGCATAAATTCTATGCCTTTCATTCTCTTCAAGAAGCTTGACGCGCAACGGGGTCTTTACAGTAAGCGCCTGCGACATACCCGACATACTCTCGAGAGTAGATATCAGAACAACCTTTCCAAACTCCTCCATTACCTCAAGAAGGGCTTTTAATCCTGCAGCGTATAATCCATCATCATTTGTCAAAAGAATGAGCTTATCATCTTTTTCAACTTTCATATACAATTTTTTTGAGTCACAAATATAGGTAAATTTCATCTTCTCAGAAGATGCTATGTTGTTATATTGGAAGTCGGAAGTCGGAAGTCGGAATTCGGAAGTCAGAAGCCACCGGTTCCTATTTCGGGAGTGAGAAATAGAACGTAGCTCCTTTATTAACTTCACCCTGGGCCCAGGTTCTCCCATTATGACGCGCTATAATTCTGCGTACATTTGCCAGGCCTATTCCGGTTCCTTCGAACAGGGTAGAGGAATGTAAGCGTTGAAAAACACAAAAGAGCTTATGCGAATAGTCCATATCGAAGCCAACTCCATTATCCTGAATGAAAAAACATAATTCGTCTTTTTCTTCTTTAATGCCAACGCTTATCACTGCATGTTCCCTCATCCTTGTGAATTTTGCCGCATTACTAAGGAGATTAACCCAAACCTGGTGCAGCAGATTGTGATCACCATAAACCTGAGGCAGCTTTGAAATGTTCCAGGTAATCTGCCGGTCAGTGATGGAAGGTTTGATTTGTAATAATGCATCTTCCACAACCTGATTCATTTTAAGTAATGTTTTCACCATCCCGGCATGACCTGTTTTTGAAAAATTTAAAAGGTCTTCAATTAAGACATCCATTTTGTGAGCTGCCCCTGTAATAGCGTCTATGTATTGTTTTGCTTTCTCCGGAAGTTGTTCGCGATATTCATTATTAAGGATATCTGCAAACCCGGTCATATGTCGGACCGGAGCCCGCAAATCGTGAGAAACGGAATAACTGAATGATTCCAGTTCTCTCACAGTTGCTTCGAGCTGTAAGGTGCGGTCAGCTACCCGTTTTTCCAGTTCTTCATTAAGCTTACATATCTCATCCTCTGCAATCTTACGCCTGGTGATATCAACCACGGTTATAAGACACTGAATGCCATTTTCGGTAACGATGCCGATAAGGTTAACATACATTGGCAGTTTTCCATCAACCTGCAGAGTTACCTCGCAGGATTCTTTCGCTTTGTATTTAAACACTTTTTGCAGAAACAGATTAAAGATTGGTTTTGAATCGTTTGAAACGAAAAAGCCAAACGAGCTTTTTTTCAAATGCAACGGTTCTTTGCCAAGCATCTGTGATCCGCATAGGTTAAGGTCAATAATTTCACCTATATTGGAAAGTGTAAAATAACCTGATGGTGCAAAATCGAATAATTCAATATATTTTTCAGCGGCATCCTGGGCAATGGATTTTGCCTGAGAAAGTTCTTCGTTTACCAATTCCAGCTCAATCTGGTGCAACTCAAGTTCATGAAAAGGTGCAATAGTGTCACTTTCAGATAGTTGAGAATCTGAATTCAACTGTTTCTTTTTAAGTAATTTTTCAGCCTGTCGGCGTAGCTCTGTATTCAATTTCTTAATGGCTTTCATCTTTCAAAAGTTGTTATGTCCGAAGTCTATTGCCCTCCGCTTTGTGCCCTGAGCCCTGAGCTTATCGCTTCGCGACTTTCTGAAGCGCCTCATTTGCCTCTTTCAGTTGAATTTCCAGTTTCTTGGCAATAGTTATGTCGGTAAATGTCATTACCAGACCATCGATGTGGTCGTCTATCGTGCGATATGGCATAATCCTCACGTTCAGCCATTTTCCATCCTTAGTAGTAGTTGCAGTTTCGATAGCTGTGAGGGTTTTGATTACCTGCAAGGCATGGATTCCTATTTCGGGGTATTGTAAATCGGTAACCAGGTCGGTAAATGGCCTGCCGTAATCTGTTTCGCGCAGTATGAATATTTTGGTCACCTGGTCAGTGAACCTGCGGATGTTCAACTCCTTATCGAGGAAAAGGGTAGCAACCTCGGTACTGTTGAGCAGGTTTTTCATGTCGTCGTTGGCGCGCAGATATTCAGTTACCTTGCTCTGCAGCTCGATATTAACCGTTTGCAGTTCTTCGTTCAGGCTCTGCATCTCTTCTTTTGAGGTGGTGAGTTCTTCATTTGTTGACTGTAATTCTTCGTTTGTTGATTGCAACTCCTCATTAGTCGATTTCAGCTCTTCCTGCGATGTCTGCATCTCTTCGGGTGTGCCTTGAAGGTCTTCATAACTCCGTTGCAGCTCAATCTCCAGTTCCTTTTGCTTATCAGGCAAATTTTGCTCCCCATTTTTCAAATCGGTTTTAATATATTGCGTTATTGCAAGGACATCATTAAATACTACAATAGACATGCCTCTTATCGCATCGGGGCTTTCGATGCGCTGAATGGTAACATCCACGAACATAGCGCCCCCGTTGGACCCGACTTTTATATTGCGTAGTACAACTGCATCAAAGTTTCGTGCTGTCTTGCGGAAGGCGCCCGGTAGTGACTGGCGCAACCCATCGCGCGCCATTACATGAATGTTCCAGTTTGCTTTCCCGGCAACCGGTTCAAGGTATTTACCGGTACGACCGGTGATGTAGATAATGTCGCCATTGTCGTTTACCAGGACGCTGGCAGGAGCAAAGCGTTGAAGCAAAATCTGATCGGCAAGAACCTGTATGTTTTCAACCGGTTTCGGTTGTAATTTTCTTCCAACTCTCACTTCCCTTGTTCGGTAGAAGGAGCTTGGGAAATCAATTAGTTCAGGGGCAATACCTGAAATTGCGCGTTTGAAAATTTTCAATTTGGCATCAAGCTCTCTAAACGCGTCTGAGTGGGTTCCAAGTGTTTCCGCTGTACCGAGTAACATAATTCCACCTGGATTAAGACTGTAATTAAACAGTGTCATAAGTTTTTTTTGTAATTCAGGCTCCATGTATATCAGCATATTGCGGCACGAGAGAAAGTCGAGTTTGGTAAAAGGCGGGTCTTTGATTACATTCTGAGGAGCAAACACCACCATTTCGCGTATCGCGTTATTCATCCTATATCCTTCAGATTCAACAGTAAAAAACCGGGAGAGACGTTCCGGAGATACATCGGCAGTAATATTTTTAGAGAAACTCCCTTTGCGGGCTTTTTCAATTGCTTCAATATCGAGATCGGTGGCGAATATCTGCAAAGTCAGGTTTTTGTGTTTCTTGATTTTTTCGAGAGCCTCTTTAAAAACAATTGCAAGTGAATAGGCCTCTTCGCCGGTTGAGCAGCCCGGTATCCAGGCTCGCAGCACATGACCGTCAGGCAATTCATCAAACAAGTCAGGAAGAATTTTTTCTTTAAGTGTTTCCCATACGGCGACATCGCGGAAAAAACTTGTAACACCAATCAGCAACTCTTTGAAAAGTATCTCAACCTCCGTGGGATTTTCCTGCAAAAAACGAACATAGTTTTGTATCTTATCAATTTGGTGAACGCCTTTTCGCCTTTCGATGCGGCGAAACAAGGTATTTTTTTTATACAACGAAAAGTCGTGACCTGATTGGTCGCGGAGCAGGATAATTATTTTCTCGAGGTTGCTTTTATTTTTAATCTCTATATCCTGATCTGGTCTGTTAATCGGAATAAACTTATGGTAAGCGATAAGCTTTACGGCCAAATCTTCTGCCGGCGCCACAATATCAGCAATGACTGATTCGATAGCGCTGCGGGGCATGCCATCAAATTTTGCCGATAAGGGATCCTGCACCAGCACTACGCCGTTTTTTTCTTTAATGGCTTTCAGGCCAAGGCTGCCATCGGAGCCCATGCCTGAAAGGATAATACCAATGCTTTTATCCTGCATATCTTCGGCCAATGAACGGAAAAAAATATCAATAGGCAGACGCAGCCCGCGCGATTCAACCGGTTCGAATAAATGCAATGCTCTGTTCAGCAACGACATGCTCCTGTTTGGCGGTATCACGTACACGCTGTTTGGCTTCACTTTAAGCCGGTCGCTTGCCTGAAACACCTTCATACCGGTAATTCGCTGCAACAACTCAGGCATAATGCCAACATGGTTTGGATCGAGATGCTGAATCACAACAAAAGCCATCCCGCTGTCTTTCGGAGTGTTCTGGAAAAACTGTTCCAATGCCTCCAACCCGCCTGCCGAAGCGCCAATGCCAACGATAGGAAATTCACTAAGATCGGCTTTTGTGGGTTTTTTTTCTTTTACCTGTTCCGTGGGTTTTGATTTAATGGTTTTCATGAGATAATGTATTGGAAATTACAACACAGTTTCAAAAGGTTAAGATTTATAAAGTTAATCTAAAAATCAAATACCCGGAAACAAGTTCAATAATTTATTAACAATGTGGCGCACGAAAACTTGCAGCTGAGATTACATGATGATCCTACAGGTTTGGCTAATTTATGAAACTCACGTGATATCGTTGTCATCGTTGTCCCATTTTAGTAAATTCTCCTTGCCTGGTTCCGGTACATTCATTCTGATCCGCCATTCAACCGGATAATAGTTGTTCAACCTTTTCCCGATATTATTGACAAATCCAAGATTAGCTCCTTTATAAGTTACAATATTCCAGCCTTTTGAAGAACTTAGCAATGTGAAATTATCACGTCTGAGATATGCCACTGCATGTGAAAGGCTGACTTCCTCGCGGGTGAAAGCATCGTTTTTCAATTGGTTTGATAAAGCAAGTTCATGAGATGGAAGGTAATCGTTTTTCTTCACGGTAAATATTTTAGTGCCGGGTTTAACTATTTTCAGATTCTCAACCAGATTAAGATAATCATCCCTGCCACATGGAACAGCAAAGACTTCATCCCCCCACTTTAAAAGACTCTCATTAGGAAAGTGAGTCCATCTTTTCGCAATTTCGAAGTCTGTTTTGCCAGGATTCAGTTCAGATTTCCGTTGATTCCTGCCTGGTTTCTTTTCTTGTTTTCCTCTCTTCCTGATGGCTGAAATAAAAAAGCCTTCACCCCTGATCTTATCGGGATAAAACCCATAGCCAAAAACACCCTCGTAATCTATTTCTGTAATGCACTCAAAATCTGTTGTATTTAACCTGATGACTTCTGCTTCATGTTTGCCGGTGAGCCATTTTATATTTTCCTCATTCTCTCCGGGATTAAATGTGCATGTACTATAAATAAGAATACCGTTTTCTTTCAAAGCCGGCCAGACATCCATAAGAATTCGCTTTTGCCTTTCAGAACAATGCCTTGTATTCTCTGCCGACCATTCATTAACAGCAACATTATTCCTGAACATTCCTTCCCCGGAACATGGAGCATCAATAAGTATAATATCAAAATACCCTGTTAGTCTGCCAAATACAGAAGGATCGTTCCGGGTAACTATTGCATTGCCAGAGCCCCATTTAGTAATTGTTTCAGCCAGAATAGAGGCTCTTGATCTGATTACTTCGTTAGCTACCAGCAGGTTGTCGGGGCCAATTATATCCGAAAGGTGAGTACTCTTGCCTCCCGGAGCTCCGCACAGATCGAGTACCCGGATATTTTCCAGAGATACTGCAGCCTGCATGACAACCTGTTCAAGAAACATACCTGAAGCCTCCTGCGGGTAATAACAACCCGAATGAAACAGGGGATCAAGAGTATATGATGGCCTGATTCCAAGATAATACCCATTCCTGCACCATGGAACAGCTTCGGAATCTGATGGTTTTTTATTCCACTTTGAGGTATTAATCCTTATACTTACAGGTGAAGGCTCTTCCAGTGCTTTCAGAAGCGCTTTACTTTCAATATACTTCTGGCTATCAAGCCTTTCTATAAATTCTTCTGGCAACATTTCTGAAATATCAGATACAAAATCGCTTGAAAATCAATGAATTTATATGCATGATCCCTGATAATCATTTTTTATTAAATTTTTTCCAGAGATAGAAAACCGGAATTCCCAGGAGAACAATTCCCAGACCCGGAAAAGTATAATTTGGTTTATAGATCAGGAGGATCACCATAATTGTTACAGTTGTCAGGATATAAATTGCAGGAATAACCGGGTAGCCAAATGCCTTATAAGGTCTCGGGATATCGGGCCGTTTTACTCTCAGAACAAATATCGCGAGGATTGTCAGGGTGAAGAATATCAAAACAGCAAAAATCACATAATCAAGCAAATTGCCGTATGTTCCTGACATACATAACAATACAGACCATACTCCCTGAACAACTATTGCAAATCCCGGAACTCCGTTTTTATTTATCTCAGCCACCTTCCTGAAAAACAGGCCATCCTTTGCCATCGCGTAATATACTCTCGGACCTGCCATTGTCAGACCATGATTACATCCAAAGGTGCTGACCATAATGAATATTGCCATAATAATTGCAGCATAATCTCCAAAGACGACACTCATAGCGGATGTCGCCACCCTGTCGTCGGTAGCATACTGAATACCCTGGCTTAAAACATCAGCTCCATCAGGTGAACCCGACAGAGGCAGAACTTTAATATAGATAAAATTAGTAAGCAGGTATATTACGGAGACCAGCAGGGTTCCAAAGAAAAGGCTTAATGGGACATTTCGTTTCGGGTTAATAACTTCACCCGACAAATAGGTTACATTATACCAGGCATCTGCTGCAAACAAAGATCCGACAAGGGCAGTTCCTATCGCTGCAATCAGGGCAAATCCTACAAGATGTATTACTTTATTATCAGTACCAACCTGACTTGCCTGCCAGAAAACCTCCTTATTGATTTCAAGAGAATTAATGCTTCTTGTAGCGAGAAAGCCAATTGCAATAAAACCGAAAAGAGCTATCACTTTAGTTGAGGAAAAGATGTTAGCTACAGTCTTTCCTGTTACAATTCCCCTGGTATTGAGCCATGTAAGAAATGAGATCATGGCGATGGCTATTACCATTGTACTGTTAATTTTCAGCGGGCCAAGTTCCATCAGGATATTTTTTTCAGAAATCCACGGAAAGAGAACCCCGCTGAATTTGGCAAATGCCACAGCTACAGCAGCGATCGATCCACATTGTATTACCAGGAAAGTTGTCCAGCCAAATAGAAATCCGACAAGCGGGTGATATGCTTCCTTCAGATAGACATATTGTCCGCCTACATGGGGCATCATTGAGGCCAACTCCCCATAACTTATTGCCCCGATAACTGTTATAATTCCGGTAATAAGCCAGACCACCATCAGCCATCCGGGAGAACCCACATTCCTGGCAATATCGGCGCTCACAATAAAAATTCCGGAGCCGATCATTGCGCCTGCAACAATTGAAATTCCGTCAAAAAGATTCACGCGCTTTTGAAGAAGATGGTTTTCTGTTTGCATTTTTTCAAATAATATTCAGTAAAAATAATTAATCAATTGAGACTATCGATAACATTGTTTTGATTCGGTAAAAAAAGTGGCTAAATTTGTTTTTGCCCCTCCCACAAATAGAAATCCATCCAAAACCACCATGACCAATTTTGCCAGCAAACTATGACAATAATGGCGATTTTAAACTTAAATTAGCATACTTTAATATCTTAAGAATTGAAACTATATAATGGCAAAAAAAACAAAGAAAGAACAGGAAGAACCTTTGGAGAAAAAACTCTGGAAAGCGGCTGACAAGCTCCGGAAAAACATGGATGCAGCCGAATATAAGCATGTTGTATTGGGACTTATCTTCCTGAAATACATTTCTGATGCGTTTACTGAACTTTACCAGAGCCTTACAGAAGAGAAAAGTGAAGGCGCTGACCCCGAAGACAAGAATGAATATACTGCGGAAAAAGTTTTTTATGTTCCGCCTACTTCTCGCTGGACATGGCTGCAAGGCAGAGCTAAATTGCCCACCATTGGCAAAGATATTGATGATGCCATGGATGCCATTGAAAAAGACAACACTTCATTGAAAGGAGTGCTGCCAAAAGTATTTGCACAGGAAAAATTAGACAAAGCAAATCTGGGCGGATTAGTTGACTTAGTGAGCACTGCAACACTTGGCACAAAAGAAGCACAAAGCAAAGATTTACTCGGAAGAGTGTTTGAATATTTCCTTGGTGAGTTTGCATTAGCCGAAGGTAAAAAAGGGGGACAGTTTTATACACCGGCAAGTGTTGTGAAACTGTTAGTTGAAATGTTAGAACCTTACGAAGGCAGAGTATTTGACCCTTGCTGCGGTAGTGGTGGAATGTTTGTCCAAAGCGAAAAATTCATCAAACACCACCAGGATTACTACAAAAAAAATGTAGTACAGACGCGATTTATCGCGTCTCATAGTACCATCGCGTCTCATAGT
>JBAXXU010000133.1:0-11070 GCA_037127735.1 Bacteroidota bacterium | reverse complement strand
ACTAATGCCACGAATGTGGTCTGATATGAATAACATTGACCCTACATATAATTGACCAGAATAAATTGATCACCAAAATCGAGAGTTAAGTTCAAGTTGTTTAGTTACGTATGCTTATTATAATCTGACCGAACAAATGAGGTCAAGGCGTCCGGCTTTTGCTGGTAACCGAATGGTTTTTATTTGGAAACCGCATTTTTTTGTATATATCCATCTATCGCGGAGGGAGTCGGACCGATATAATGAAAGCGTTCCGCCCAAGCCAATCCATACTTTTCTCCAATTTTTTTATCAGAATCCAATACAAATTCTTTTATATAATTGACGTTAGCAGTATGGTCATCGTTACCAAGTATTGATAATTCTTTGCCCTCATCAGCTAATTTTTTTCTTAATTGGGCGCCATTATTCCCTCCGGGACCTTGTGTCTTACACACAATATTACTCTCGACCTTAATATCTATGAATTCGCTGATATCCACTACCCGGTTTACAAGTTGAGGTCCTCTGGCAAAATAATACATTTCTGTTACAGTATGAGGTTTAACAACCTCTAATTGCTCGGGATAATCGGTGGACATGCCTGCCATCCAGCGCGCAGCTTCAACGGCCCTTGCAGTTACATAATGGTCGGGATTTTCTTCATATTGTCCGTATGGGTCATAACATATCAACGTATCCACTTTCAGCAACCTGAACAGAAAGATTAGCCGGCCTTTAATCTCCTGTATATTATATTCATCCATCCTATGGTTGCTATAGTTTAAATCAAATGCCTTATTAAGCCCTAAGACTTTTGCCACTGCTTCATTATCCTTTTCATTATTCAAAACCCTCTCACCCGTGCTCGCGCCTGCTCCTGCTGCTTCATCATTTGAAGTTCTGATCAAATACCCGGTGTATCCTTCATAAATGAGTTTAGCCACTGTACCGGCAGCATAAATCGGGATGTCATCGCAATGTGGTTGTATTACCGCAAGTACTTTGCCAATGTGAGGCTTACCTTCTGACAGCCTTTCTATTACTACATCATCCCTGTTATCATTTGAACTTACCTGGTTATCGGTTTTTTGATTTGAAAAGCCCAATGAACCATAAGCAGCAGGGATAAGAGCCCCTAAAGCTAAATTCTTTGAAATAAAATTTCTTCTTTTCATAGCAAAATCATTATTACATGTAAATAGAATTTTAAAAGTCGTACTGTTATTTTTGATGCAACAAATTTACAATTTTCCGCACAACCATTACAATAACGCATACCTGAATTATACTCAATATCAGAATAAATGCATATCGACGATTTTCGGTTTGTTTCAGCGCCCCTCCAAACCGCACAGGTAACTGTTGTAATGAAGATTGAATTGCTAACTACCATAAAAAGGTGTTCGGGTTGCTCTCTTTAAGTTAAGAATATTCCATCCATCTGAGTTAATACGGGATGAATGGATTTTTATTTAAAGTTTTTTATTATGGGCGGTTACGAGATGCTTGTTCACGCTGAGGTACTGAGGGGACGTTACAGGAAAAGTCTTGAAAATCCTGAACCCTTTGTCCCCGGCAAAATTGAAAGAGTAAAATTCAATGTTGGCGATATTGATAAATGGTTTTCAGGCTTGGCGTAATGCTTCGCTGAAATATATTTTGATATTTACTCATAATTTGGTACATTTAATTTTTCATATATCGAATCCATTTTAATGAAATAAACCCGGCGTATGCAATTTAAAATGATTAACCTTAAAAGGGTAAGGGATAACTTGCTTATACCCGATTTATCCGACAAAAAATATCCCGGCAGACGTAACTTTATCCGCACTATGGGGTTGGGCATGTTGGCATTGAACCAGATTTCCAGAACCGTTAAAGCCATAAGTAATCAGCCTTTCGATATCCGGTTCAATGAAAATAAATTTACCGTATTGCGGGATGGCAATGTTGACTGGGATATTTCAACAGGTTTTTTCGAGAAGGGATTTTTGTTAAAACTTGAAACTGATAACGATGGTTATAAGTTAATCGCCAACGGATTGAGAGTGAATAACTCTAATCTCGGTTTTTCTATGACAGCAGATATTTATAAGGAAGACGATACCTGGGTTATGGATCTGAGTATTCCTGAACTTGATATAAAAGAGCAGGTTGATTTCTTAGAATGGCTCGACAAAAATGTTGTTTCAAGCAGTAATACAGTTTTCGACAAACAAAATATTGACTTCAATGCACATGATAAAATAGAATGGCAGGGGGAATGCACTGTAACCGTTAATGCTGGATGGAAAATTGCCATAGAAGGAGAGCGACGGGTTAATTTGCATCTTAATGGCATGGACTATGGTACCAATAAACTTTTGCTGGAACCATATACCGGACAGGCCGATTCATTCTTAACCTCAATACCAGCGGGTTCTGTTAAAATTACAGCTGCCGGATTTGCCGGTTGGGGAGACTATTTGTCGGATCTTACTTTTTATGAGGGTAATCAGGTATCGGTTAATGGCAATACTCCCGATTTGCACGCTGTGGCAGGCAAAAGTCCAAACAGCAATACCTTTAAGGCATTATGGGTATTGGAGAAAGGTGGCAATCTACAGTATAATCCATATATCGGATCCCGGGAACAGTTTTTGTTTTCCCCTTATTTCTATTATTCGGAATATAAAAACGAAAAAGCCCCTGAATTTTACCTGGCCGGTAAGATGCCTGAAGAAGGTCAATGGATTTCCAGCGGATTGGGTTCGTTGAAATTCATAAATAGTAAAAAATATCCCGATTTTGAGGCTTTTGGCTTACAAAATATAATTACCTGGCATATCTGTGAACTTTTGTTAAGTGCGTTTCAGCCTATTGTGGCAGGAGCATTTGCCATACCGGTTATTTTACCTGAGCCGTTGCCGGTAAGGATTAACTCTGCATCACCCGATTCTCAGGATATAAATAACAGAACAGACCATAGTTTAATTGAAGATTACAGCCGGCCACAGGAAATAAGGAAGGTACAACAGGATACTCCGGGACGCAAAAAACCTGAAAATATCCAGAGGCAGCTATCTGACAAGACTGTCTCGCAAATAAAAATAGGTTTTAACGAAATAAGACTGGAACCAAAGAAAGCAATTAAAATCAGCCTGATCAGGCCAGAGGATCTGATACAACTCGATTTTGAATTTCATAATTTCGAATTTTCGAACCGGGGACAGGGAGGGTATTTGCAATTAGCTGATAAGAAGGAAAAAGGTACTATGATCGTATTTTTTCCAACGCAGCATACTTTGGAAGAAGCCTGGTTTGAATCTGCAAAAATACCGGCAGAAGGAAAAGAAGAAGTGATTACTCTGCCTGCACGACAAATAAGGGCTCAAAAAAGCCGGCTTGTATATGAGCTGGAAGCCGGAAGTGACGGTTTTCCTCTAATGCTGGAAGAAGTACTCAACTGGTCAAGATTTAGTTTACGGGTACACCCACGGGCATGGATAAAACTGTCTTCTATATTAAAACCCAGAACTTACCCGGTAAGAAAAATATCTCTCCCCGGAATAAAAACAGCTGATAATTATTTAGATAACCAAAATGGATCTATTGATTTTAACATACGGCTGATGCAAAAAAACCGGTTGGTAGATTCAAATGAATATTTCACAGGCGAAAATACCATAAATAAACTGTTTCAAAGTAACATGGCCGTAACCGTTATGCCATCTTTTATTCTTGCAAACACATCAAAAATCGCGTTAAATCCATCCCCTGTTCCTGATGACTGCACATCGATAGAAGCCCCTGCATTGATGTACATATCGCCCAACCAGATAAACGATTTTTCGCACCGTACAGAGCTGAAAATGCAAAGCAACGATTTAAAGAAAATAGATGAGTCTGGTATATCAACACAGGTGCGGATATACGAAAATCAAACCGGGCAACAGCAAGGTGAAATTGTAGAGCTCTGGCATACAAAGCTTGGAGTTAAGCTTAAGGATGGTAAGATAAGTACAGCCGGTTTGGATGATTTTAAAACTATCCGTGTGCTATGGGCATATGAAGCAAATTCTGATTATAAACATCAGGCTGCATTGTATAAGCCGTTTATGACATCCCTGGATGCATCGGATCGTCAGGTGCTGGTGCATCAGACTTCAAATTTCAGCGAGAAATTTACACCGGTTCCTGTACCGGTGCGCAATTTAATGTTAACAACCCTAGGAGCCTATCTTAACTGGCATGTCTTTTTTAAGCTTCCAGCCGAGTACACTACCTATTTAAATATCATTGAGTGGCAGCATCTTGCAACTCTGGGACGCGATCATTATGTGAAAGTCGTACGCGAAGGATACCTCCTCCCATTCGGGCACAAAGCTGCTCTGGTGAAGATAACTGAACGTAAATTCCATGCTGAAACCCGTGCTGCAATTAACCGGCAACGAATGTATGTTGTAATTCTTGAGAAGGAGGTAACCTATGAACGTACAGATCCGGAAAATAAATTTATTGAATTTCCTTTCGAAAAAATAAAGGTACTTAACGATTATACGCCCGACATTGACCATCCCAACGGTTCAACGCTGTCAGTTTTCAATAAGAAAAAACTTATAGTAATAACCAGAGGTGGAAAAGATAATGAGCCAAATGAAAATGTAGCCTATAATTTTTATATCTGCGTCGCCAATGAAAAATTTAAGTTCGACCTTTTAGGAACCGATAAGGAAGGCTTTGAACATAAATTTCAGATTCCCCTGGTTTTTGTCGAGAATTTCATAGCTCGAACAAAGGAAAATATTGAAATAGTAGTGGATAAATACAACGAAAAAGCCGGGTTATTCGGGATTGCTGATTTAAACAGTCAGAAAGTAGCTTATGCCGGTTGCCTGGTCGATGGCGATACCTCTTTTGAAACCAGATCGATAGTATTCCATGGACAGTACTATCCGGCAAAAGGTACTGCTGATCTGAAATTTCATCCGAATTTGTATGGTGCAGATATTTACCTTAAACAGGTGGAAGAGCTTACAGGTAAACGTGAAACGGTTGGAATTTCATTAATAGACGATAGTAACGCCGGGCATGTTTTTGCCAGGGTTACCGGGGCAAAAGTCGATTTCACGGGCGGTTCCGATAAATCAGGCGGATTTCTTTCACCAAATATGGATATTACTGCCTTGAGCCGTTTGCAAGGGCCTTTGGGTGGTACACTCGATAACTGTAAGGGATTAATATTTAATGCCGAGGAGTTCTTTAAATCGGTAACTCTTCCTTCAGCAAAAATTTTCGGTTGTATCGATATCTTCAGTTTGCTTAAAATTGTTGATCTGGGCGGATCGTTTGATTCGTATATTTCTGATATCACCGCCATACGCGGTGAAATGACCAAAATCAAAAACGATATATTGATTTTAGAGAATGAGGCCAGGGAAAATGTTTCAGATCTGAGCAGCAGTATAAATAGCAAAAAAGATGAGTTAAAAACAAAAACAGCACAACTGTTAAATTCGCTGAATGGAAACATACCCCGAATACCCAATTTTAAAACGTATGTAACCGGCGATTCTTTTTTTGCAGAATATCGCTGGCAACCCGAAATGAAGGGTTCAGATATTACTGTTATACCGGAGTTGCTGACTGTAAAAGTAACTGATCCTGCCAAAGCGCTATCTGTTACAACCAGGCTCGAAAAACCCTTTGATACGAAGTTGCCGGCCACAATGAATGGGTGCGCCCGTTTCGAGAATTTTGAGGTAGTTGTTGCTTCTATGATTGGGGTAGGGTTTAAATACCTCGAATTCAAGACCGGATCATCGCAAAAAACCGATGTTAAGGTAGAATTGGAAAGCCCTGTTCCTATTTCATTTATGGGGCCATTAAGCTTTGTTAACAGTTTACAGAGTATAATTCCAAGTACAGGTTTTGCGGGCGATGGACCGTACATAGACCTGACGCCAACAGGAGTTACAGCCGGTTTTTCAATCAGTGTGCCCAGCGTTGAGGTTGGTATCTGCAGTATTGCTAATATTAGCTTGGGAGCCAGTGTTACACTTCCGTTTACAGGCGATCCTTTGCTTCTGGCATTTAATTTCTGCACACGCGAAAATCCGTTTCTGCTGACCATATCGTGTTTTGGCGGAGGGGGCTTTTTCAGGCTTATAACTTCATTGCAGCAGATTGAAACAGTTGAAGCTGCCTTTGAATTTGGGGCATCACTTTCGCTTAATGTTGGTGTTGCTTCAGGCAGTGTTTCGGCAATGGGAGGTATCTACTTTAAATCAGAACATGCAATTATAAACGGGTTCGATGCCAACATCGTTGTGTTAACCGGATATATCAGACTTAACGGACGCTTGTCCATCATTGGCCTTATAACGGTTTCAATGGAGTTTTATATGGCTTTTACCGCGAACTTTGTAAGTAAAAACGGGAAAGATGTTGTGGATAAGCTGGTAGGTGAAGCTACCCTGAAAGTAAAAGTGGAAGTATTGTTCTTTAGTATGACAGTATCGGTAACAGTGCGCCGCGAGATGCAGGGCGCTGATGCCGACCCGAAATTTACCGATATGATTTATCCCGAAGATTGGGAAGAATACTGTTTAGCATTTGCCGGTTAATACTTAAGGTTTATAAAAATAACAAATATGTCGCAGGAAATAATTTTTACCACGCTGCCCAACGGGCGCATTGAAATTGAAGGCAATAAATACCTTAAACTTTCAGTATTTACTACTATTCAGGTAAAAACCCCGGGTGATTCAACCCTCAGCAAATTCGAAGATATTTTAAACTGGCCTGATAAATTGTTAAGTGCACAGTATAAGTTCCTTATGAATAACACAATATTGACAGATGCCACACTTGATGCGGTGAAAATTGATGCTGCTTTATATAAAAATATTTTTCATAAAGATATAAGGCTGAAAGGATACATACAGGAAAACTTCAATCAGATCCACATTAATTCTTTCCCTTCAAAGAATGTAAAAGAATATCTGCTTAAAAACTATTTACAAACCGCGATTGAAAGTCCCACGAGGCTGGTTACTGCCGAAAAGTTTATAGATGAGGAACGTTTTGGGGTTATATCCCAATACAAAATAGATGAAAAAGAATTTGAAAAAATAAATAGCCTGCAGAGAACAGAACCTGTAAAAGTGTCGAAACTAATGGTGAAACGTACCGACGAAACTGTTAGGTTAAAAGACAATATCAGAAATTTACGGTTTACACCTGCATCTAAGAAGATGAATCCTTCATTCGATTTTGCCTTGTTTCGTAATTTTCACAGGACTGAAAAATGGAAGAGAACTGTTGAACCGGTAAAATTAAAGAAACCTGAATTTGAGTTTCATGAAATAGTAGCAATATTAAACAGCTACCCTCAATTGATGCGGAGAATGGGGTTTATACTCGACTTTATCATACCATATACCGATGGATTAATTAAAACCGGAGGAATAAATCTTATGCCTTCGTCGCTGACATTTACTGAGCCTGATACTATTGTCACCGTACCACAGACTGCATATCTAATAACCGATAAAGGGTTTTTTACTGATGATAAGGACAATTCGATCTTTAAAAGTGGATTTGCAAAAATTAATACCGACGAATTTTCGGTTATTCAGATAGATGCCGATGGCGCTGCTATTAAAGCTCATAACCTCGCGGAAAATAAAGCTCAGCAGGTAGCTCGTTATTTAACACAGAAGTCGAACCGCAGCGTTTTTAAAATAAATCCCGGAACAGAAGAAATTGAACAGGTGGAACCTCCTGAAGATGAAGGGTTACCGTTTATCCGTTCGGCAGGTATCGCTGTAACAAAAAACGGAATGGCCGAGCATATTTTCAACAGTATTGAAGGAAATGTAAAACTGCATAATACGTTGATCAGTCTTACTCCCGAAAATACAGTGATGGTTCCCGGCCTTCGTCTGAAGTTGCCCGACAATAAGTTGTATTCGGCCGATATAATGCAGGGATACCGTATGGATATAGCTTATGAAAACGATCCCGAAAAATGGTACTCGCTGCACCGGCGGAAAGATCAGTATTCCTGGTATGATGAAGGTTCCAACTCCCATCCTGTGGATAACATAGAACCCGATGAAGGATACATTGAACTTGGTATTGCCGAGGACCCGGACGATCCTTCCGATGTATTTGTTTCTGATACTATTGCCCGTTGGGAAGGATGGAGCCTTGCCGTGGGGAAACTCGGTTTTGCCATAAACCATGCCGATGACCGGGAGACGCCTCCGGAAGATGGAATTAAACGCGACTTTGTTCACACCAGCAAAGCATCGGAGATTAAGAAATATGCTTTTGATCCCGATCTTCACTTCAGGGTAAATGTCCAGTCTATGATAGTGCCCGGCACATTGCCAAAGCTTCGTTTTGGAAAGGATTACCGTATCAGGATCCGTGCAGTGGACCTCGCTGGAAACAGCCTGCCGGTTTCAGCCGAAACCAGTGACCCCCTGCTGACCATTCAGAAAAATATCCGCTATTTGCGCTATGAGCCAATAACCAGTCCTATCGTAATGGTAGGCAATGAGCTTAAGGACGGGGAGTTTCTCGAAAGATTGGTTATTCGCAGCAATTACGATCAGACAACAGCAGAATACGAAAACAGCCACAAAGTTGCCGATAAATTATTTGATAGCTTCTCACAACGATATCTTCTCCCTCCCAAAAACAGCCAGGCAATGGCTGAAACACACGGGATGCTTGAAAAAGCTTTTTCCGGGAACCCCGATGCTGCAAAGGAAATTTACCAGATTATTGCCAGCCATGAAGGAATGTACAAACGGGAAGATTCTACTGCTGAGAAGGTTTATCAGCCTTCGGAGGTAGAAGTAATATACTTACCTGATCCGATGGCAGCAGGTGTTGCATTTTTTATAACTGAAGGTTACGAGACTAGCCATTCGCAGGAATTTTTCAACCCCAGATTATTTGCGTTTTATAGCAATGGTGAGATAATGGCTGATAATACCAATACTGAAATTCCCATCGATTGGTATAACGCTAAGGCAGTACGTATCCGTCTCGAAGAAGGTGAGCTTGAAACCAAATGGAATGTCCCGGAGCGTATTTTAACAGTTTTCCTGCCCAAAGGCTACAGAACCCGGATTCGGTTCAGTACATTCTGGCGCGAGCAGGACATAAAACAAATTTCAGCCATTTGGGATATGATAAGGGAGCAATCGCCGGCGAACCTTGCAGAACTGGAGAAGCTCATGGTCACAGGCAGACATTGGATGATAAGCCCCTCGCGCGAATTTGAGCTTGTGCATGCCACACAGCAACCTGTAACTGAACCTGTTCTGCAAGCTTTAATACCCGTGCGTGACTTTGACGATACAACAGCTGACATTAATACACGGTTTTCTGTTCATGGCGAAAGTACCGATAAGGTCGAAATTCAGGCAAGATGGACCGAACCACTTGACGATGGAATTTCGGTAACAATCAAAGATACAGAAGGCCGAAACTCAATTCCCGATATTACTGTTCACTATCACGACGATGTGATAACCAAAGGGACAATTCCCGATTTGTCAAAGATTGAATTAAAAGAAAACCCTAAACTGTTGTATCAGCCTCACTATGAATTAAAAGCAAGAACTAAAAACGAGTTCAGGGCAAATCCACAACCCGAAGCTGCCAGGATTGGGAAGTATTACAAAACACAGGCAGAGGGATTCGATAAACTACAGGCAGCGAACTTCTCGGTGTCCAAATCAGTAGTTGACCGGCTACGTTTCGATATTGAAGCTTCAAAATTTAGTTTTTTAAGAAATATCAATCTCAGGCTTCTCCCTTTGAAACAAAATTTTGGCGATACAAAACACCGGTGGGTTGACTATAATGTACAGGCTACCACCAGGTATCGCGAATATTTTGACAAAATTCTGGTACAAAAAAAGAAGTTGCCCATTGTACAGGAGAGCAAATGGATTGAGCAGGTAAATATATTAAGTTCAGCCCGCCCCAAAGCGCCTGAAATTGATTATATTATACCCACTTTCGAATGGTGCAAAACCCAAAACGAAAATACAATACAACACCGCCGTTTAGGTGGCGGCCTGCGCGTATATCTTAAACGGCCATGGTTTTCGTCGGGGATAGATGAGATGTTGGGTGTTATACTTCCTCCCGTTCAAGAGGATAAAAAAATCCAGACAGCACAAATAAGTAGTTTATCGTTTCAAAAACTTTCCTATACACCCTACTATACCCATTGGGGGCTCGATCCATTACACCTGTCCACAAAACCCGATACCTTCAGTCCTTCCAGAGAAGATTTCAGGTTAAATCCGGTTGGTGAAGATAACCTTCAATATCCCGATCCGAAAGGGTTACGTGCCGGCGTTGTGGGGTATCCGGTGCAATTCGACGAAGATAGGCAGATGTGGTACTGCGATTTGGCTGTAAACCCGGGAAACATGTATTTCCCGTTTATAAGACTGGTCTTAGCGAGGTATCAGAAACATTCGGTACGAAAAGGTAGTGATGATGTGTGTTTATCGCCCCCGGTTTTTGCCGATATGATACAATTAATGCCCGACCGTACAGCAACCCTTATTTTTAAAAACGATGAGAGTAATTCGAAATTCACTCTTACCATAGAGGGGGTTATTTACAATGGGTTAAACAGGGAAAGCAGAAATACCGATTCTGTATTAAGAATTTCGTTTAACAACTCCAGGCTAGCGCAGCCGTTATATGGGCTGATAGACGATGCGACAACACCGAAAATCCTGACTGACCAAGCTTTTGAGATATCCATTTCCCCCAAAGACATTAGCAATAACCGTTTTTCAATATCGCACGACTTTAAACTGCCCAGGGAATATAAAGAAGTACCTTTTGAGATATTGATCAGGGAATTTGAACAAATACCGCAGAAAACCAGGGATGTTGATAGCCTGTATAATGACCGTCTGGAGCGTTCGCCCGAAACCGACAAGCTTATTTATGCCGATGTGTTTAAAATAAATAGTACAAAGTAAGCTGTTGGTTAAAACTTTAAGTTCAGAACTCCTTACCCCGCGCAATCTAAATTAGCGGTAATTTGGAAAATCATTT
>JBAXXU010000132.1:0-11189 GCA_037127735.1 Bacteroidota bacterium | reverse complement strand
AAGAGTTGAAGACCATCCAATAACCGCAAAACCGTAAGCTTTGGCGATTAAAACATATATTCCTGCTCCCATAAAAACCAGTGCTCCGATTGTTCCAAGGATCAGACAAAGGTGTATTGGAAATCTTGAAAAGGAAAAAATAGCATCTGCAGCGAGCACAAATAGCCTGCGGATGTTCATTTTAGGTTTCCCTTTAAATCTGTCTTCTCTCACAAATTCAACATATCCCTGCCTGAAACCGATAAATGTTCTCAGGCCCGGAAGATACCTTACCTTCTCTTTCATCAACAGAAGGGCATCAACGGCCTCGCGCTTCATCATGGAGTAGTTTCCGGAATTCTCCATGTTTTCTATTTCACCTATATGCCTAAAGAAAAGATGGAACAAAAATGCGTACAGGTTGCGGTCCTTTCTTCCTTTTCTCCCGACTTTTTTACCACTTACAATTTCAAAATCTTCTTCATTGATCATTCTATACATCTCAGAGAGAAGCTCAGGTGGATCCTGCAGGTCTCCATCCATCATTGCAACAAACTCACCCTTAGCATATTCCAATCCTGCCGTATATGCAGCCTGATGACCAAAATTCTTCGATAATGAAAGAATCTTTATCTTATTGTTTTGTTGCTGCAGGTAAAGGATCCTCTCAAGACTTTGGTCTGTGCTTCCATCGTCAACAAAGATCACCTCATAATCAATAACAAATGATTCAAGAGCTGAAATCGTCCTTTTCACCAATTCATCGATCAGTTTTTCTTCGTTAAATATTGGTATTACCAATGAAAGCATAATTTACCCCTCCCTGATTCCCTCCCCAAATGGGAAGGGACTATTTCTGAAGTCGTGCTAATGCAAATTCAGCTTCATCCTTTAATTCAGCTTTTGAAACAAGATCTTTGATAGCGGGAACTGAGTAATCTGTACCCATCCAGCTAAGTTCACGAAGGAGAAGTTTTTTTGCTTCAACTGAAGCTTCATTGGCTACAAGAACTTTTACCATCATCTTCTCCAGATTCAATAAACCTTTTTCATCGCCGGCAAGATTCCGGATATGACTTTGCAGACAGGTTAAATATTTAGTGCTTTTTGCAATATCGTAACTTCCGATATTTGCCATTGCTTCTTCGAGTGTTATCTCCTTGAAATCAGGGCGAAGCACTACTCCTGCTGCGCTGGGAAAATCTGATGGAACCGGTTGAGTAACATTCCCGGTCGCGGCCCATTCAGCGCCTCTCTGTAAAGTTGTGATAAACCCGGCGCAATGCATAGCAGAACCACCACCTTCATCAGCATGACCCATGGCCGTTTGGAAAATCCTTCCTTTGCCAAAGTTGATGGTCATAAGCATTGGTTCATCTCTCATTGTGCCACCACCCGCTGCTGAATCGGCGAAGGCTGTTGCCAGTATCTGCATATTTTTAGCCGGTCCCCTGAGCAGGCTGTACAACTCATCTGTTCCATGAAGCCATCTTACCGGAAGTCCCTTTGTTATAGGATGATCTGCAACCCGCGTCCTTACTATAAACTCTCTTCTTTTGCCATGGGTGCCGCCAATTCCCGCTGAAGTATCAATAACTAATATATCATTTTTATAATATACATAAGGACCATCTTTTTCATTACGATTTCCCCATCCGCCAAGCCCTATCATTTCATTATACTCTTTCCATTCCGGGAATGAATTATCAGCAGCATGGTAAACAACTACACCACCGCCATTTGTTACGTACTCAAGAAAAGCAGCATTTGTTTTGTCAGACCATGAGTCGCCGTTATAATCCAGAACAACTAATTTACACTTCGAAAAATCGGGATTAAAAATTTTCATATCACCGCCTTTTTCAGGAGTTATCATGATCTCTGAGGTAAACAATCCTGTTTCATCGAGTATCTGTTTCAGAACAGGAGAACTTGCTTTCCAGTTATGATTGTTCTGTCCCGTAATGATCAGTGTTTTATATCCTGCCTCATTTTTGCAGGCTGAGAAGAAGGTTAATAAACCTGCTGCCACTATAAGAAGTAAATATTGTTTTTTCATTTTATTATCTTATTAAACTGTTGGTAATGTCCACGGTTGACGATAAGGACGGCTAAGCAGACGGCTTGCGTGTGGATTGCCGGTAATTTCTTCTTTTTCCGGATCCCATTTAATGGTCTGTCCGGTTGTCATAGCTATTTCACCCAATAAAGCCACCGAAATTGCTCTGTATGCAACCTCAACCGGAGCAATAGTTTGTTTTCCTGAACGGACACAATCAACGAAGTTTTGCCAATGATTATCACTCTTATATAATTTAATCTCATTCTCGCCGATCACTTCATTTAGAATTTTTGGATCAGAAGCCGAAATGATGTTTCCCCTGTCAACATGAACCCAGCCAAGATCGCCATGCCAGGTAGTTCCCATGCCAAGAGGAAGCCGTGCTGCATTTGCTACCCTCATTTCAATACCATTTGCATACTTGCAGAGAAAATCATATTCAACCGGAACATTAAAAATTCCTTCTACAGGATAGACACCTGCTCCTGAAATCTCAACCGGGCCGGTATGTTCCAGTCCGGCTCCCCAATTGGCTATATCAATATGATGCCCGGCCCAGTCAGTTAACTGTCCACCGGAATAATCGAGTATCCAGCGCCAGTCCCAATGAGAAACTCCACGGTATGGTACTTTCAAAGCTGGTCCGAGCCACATTTCCCAGTTCAGTTCCGGGGGAACTTCCATTACCGGAGGCGTTCCTATACCCTTGCCTCCATCAGGCAATCCTACTTCAATATATTTTAATTTTCCAACTCTCCCATTTATAGCAAGTTCGGCTCCACGGTGAAAGTTTGGATGAGAGCGTTGCCAGCTGCCTGTCTGCCAGATAATGTTGTTCTTCTTAACAGCTTTGACGATAGCCTGGCCATCATTGATGGTCCGGCAGATAGGTTTTTCTCCATACACATTAAATTTCCTGTTGGCCACTTCGGTATAAATAATACCATGCCAGTGGTCGGGCAAAGCCAGAGAAACGGCATCCGGTTTTTCTTTTTCAAGAAATTCACGGTAATCGCTGTAAGTGCGGCAATCGCTGTTTTTATTTACCTGGTCAACTGTCTCCTTTGCTTTGGCCAGCCGATTGGCATCTACATCGCAGACCGCAACGAACTGTACGGCATTTTTGAGGTTCAGAAAGTCGAGCATGTTGCTCATTCCCTGCGATCCTGTGCCAATTGCACCTATCACAACGCGATCGCTTGGAGCAATCCGTTTTCCCATGCCAAACGCTGACGAAGGAATGATTTGCGGAAGCACAATAGCCCCTGCTACCAATGCAGCCGATCGTTTAACAAATTCTCTTCTTGTTGAATTGTTTGCCATAATTACTTGTTTTAGTTAAGCTATAATTTAATATTTTAAACAGTTACAGGTGTTCCCGGGATAGGTGTTTCGAAAACCATATCAACAGGGCCGAACTCAATTTTAACAGGTCCAAGGTCCATATCAGATTTATATATTTCATCCCAGGCAATTGCACGTCCGGTATATGCAGCGGTCCTGCCCATTATCGCGGTCAGTGTTGAAAGGGCAGTCTGCTCTGCTTCATTCACATAATTACCTGTACGGATAGCATGAACAAAGTGCATGTGTTCCTGTACATAAGGAGGAATTTTAACCTGGTTCATCGCATTTCCGTTTTCGTCTTTCGGGTATTCAAATTGCCATTTTATATTTCCTTTCAGGTCCCAAATTGTATTGACACAATTTGTATAGCCCTCAGTACCCATAATGACTTCACCTGTTCCGTTAGCACAACTGTCTATCTGGCGGCACATACTGTGTGAACTAACTCCATTGCCATAATCAAAGTCAATACTGAAAAAATCATACTGATCGCCGGTAACCCTTCGATGACGACCTCCGTAGCCGATTGCCTTTTCAGGGACTTTCCCCATGAACCAGTTTATAACATCTATATTATGCACATGCGTATCGAGGATATGATCGCCGCAGAGCCAGCAGAAATTATTCCAGTTCCTGATCATGTACTCCATATCGTTCCATCCTTTTTCCCGCTCACGGAACCAAACATGGTCCTGGTTCCAGAATGCTTTGGCAGATGTGATAGTACCAATTGCGCCGCCAACAACCTGTTTATATGTCTCGATATAATCTTCCTGATGACGCCGTTGAGTTCCTGTGACAACACATAATCCGATAGCTTCGGCTTTTTTCCCGGAAGTTATTACCGATCGGATACCAACAGGATCGACAGCTACCGGTTTTTCCAGAAATGCATGTTTGTTATTCGAAACAGCTTCAAGAAAATGTTCGGGGCGGAATTGAGGTGGAGTTGCAAGTATAACAACGTCAACATCGGGAAGAGCCATAAGTTTTTTATATCCATCAAAACCAGTAAAGCAGTTTTCGGCAGGTATCGGAAGATTGAATGAAGCAAATCGTTCGCGGCAGGCATCAATCTTATCCTGAAAAACATCTGCCAAAGCAATGATCTCAAGGTCAGGTCCTGCACTTATGAAATTAATAGCTGCGCCCGTACCTCTTGCTCCAACACCTATAAGACCTGCTCTGAGTTTCTTACCTTTAGGCGCTCCATTCAATATCGGAGGAAGTCCTGAAATTTTTATATCGGGCCTTCTTTTACATGCTGTTATTATAGCTCCTGCACCGGCTAATCCGATACCTGCAAGCGCTGTTTTGCCAATAAATTTTCGTCTGTCAATATTCTGCATATTTTCCTTGTTAAAATAACCTTTCTAATGTCCTGTTAAACTGTCTGTTTCACATACTACCCTGAAGCCCACATCAATACAATCGGAATACCACCAGATACTTTTTGGCATCTGGGGATCGGTAACCAGCCATGCTTTTGTTTTAGTGAAATCGCGGGCAGCGCTCCTGACATCTTTTGCATCGCTTTTGAATGAACCTCCGCGGATTACATGCTCCTGCCCTTTTGCCGGTCCCTTTGGATTTACAGCTGCAACTGTATCAGCCTTATAAGTATCGGGAGAATAGAAATCCAAACAAAACTCTGCAACGTTTCCCGACATATTCTTCAAGCCGAATGGGTTTTCTTTAACTGATAAAGGTTCCTTAGTCCTGGAGGAGCTATTCAATTTATAAACTACTCGCGATGCTATAATTGCAGTATCAGCTCCAAGGATTTTCCTTAGAAAGCCGATTGATGTAAATTTCTTAGGGTTTCCCTCAAAGAAATAAGGAGTTTCAGTTCCACCCCTGCAGGCATATTCCCATTCAGCCTCAGTAGGCAGACGGTATTTTTTACCTGTAACTTTCGATAACCACCGGCAATAAACATTAGCTGCATGCCACGACATAGTTATAGCGGGCCTCGAGCCTTTTCCCCATCCCTGATCGGGAGCGCCCCAGGGAGGAGTGGCGCCGCTGATTGCATCTACATTCTTTTTACTAACTGTCTGACCTTCTGTTCTTCCCTGAGAACCTGTTGCCCTGAAGAAGGCTAAATATTCATCCCATGTAACTTCAGTTTTTGCTATCCAGAAGTTCGAAACAGTCAATTTCCGGACAGGACCCTCATCGGGCTTGCGCAATGGCTCATCATCACGACTTCCCATGTTAAAAGTACCTCCCCGGATGGCCACCATATTGAATGACACATTCGTTCCGGGTATCATTTCACTGAAGTTTTCAAATTTTCCAACCTTTGCAGGTTCTGTATAAAGCACCTGATTTGTTGTTACCGCAACGCCAAAACTTGTATCGTGAGCATGCATGGCATTCTTATCGTAATGCCCTACATTAAGGTGACAGTTTATGCAATTTAACGGTTCTTTGCTTGCTGTATAAAAAAGGTGTGCATTGCCGCCATTTACCGATAATGTAACAGGGAAAAGGTTCTGGTGACATTCAAGACATGATTTTTCATAAACGAATCCTTTTGCGTTTTCGAGAAGCTTTTTCTCCTGCCAGTTAATCTTTGCACTGTCCTTAAAGGAATATCCATAGACATCCTTTATTCCATGTTTTGCTTTTGCAAACAGGTATCCATGCGCTTCAGGAGGAAGGTGGCAATCAGCACAATGGACAATGTTTCCTGAAGAATTATTATAATGTGTTGACAGTTTCCAGCTCTGGTCTGCCAGTGGATGAATATGGCAGGAAATACAATATTTATCGGATGAGGTGTAAGAAACCACCGCTTTCCCCGAGATCAGAAAAATCAAACCAATGAAAAAGCCCACGATAATAAACCAGACTTTTTTTCTTCCTGGGATAAAAGTCCTGCTACGATAATTCCTTAAATTCATGCTTTCCGGAAAAGATTCAATTAAAACTTGCTAAAGTTAATTGTTTACCGGATTTCGTGGCAATAAATTATTATCTTTTTTTCCCAGACTCAGAGTTCAGAATCTTTTAGTATAACCATGACAATATGGGACTTCCCCGTTCCTGAAATAATAATCCTGATGATATGCTTCGGCAGGATAGAATTCTGAGGCTTTCGTTATAGTGGTTGCTATTTTTAATCCCTTGTCTTTCAATATATTCAGATTTTTTTCAGCTATATGCTTCTGATCATCGTTCATATAGAAAATTTCTGACCTGTATTGGTCGCCAAGATCAGGGCCCTGACCTCCAACCTGGGTTGGATCGTGAATCTCAAGGAACAATTTAAGAAGTTTTTCATAAGTTGTTTTATCAGGATCATATACTATTTTAACGGCTTCAGCATGGCCGGTACTTCCTGTACAGACCTCTATATAGGTTGCGTTTTTTACATGTCCTCCGGTATAACCCGAAGTAACAGAGATAACTCCAGGTTCTTTTTGAAGAAAATATTCAACGCCCCAGAAGCATCCGCCGGCAAAAATTGCTGTTCCATATCTCTTTGCTTCAAGTTGAGCAGGCACAAAATCGAGCGATACAGAGTTGACACAATGACGCACGTTTTTAGAAGTTAACCTTTCTCCGGTGAAAACATGTCCAAGGTGAGCGCCGCATTTGGCACATTCAATTTCAGTTCTCATACCATCGGCATCAGGAAATCGGTTAACAGCTCCTTTTATTTCATTATCAAAGCTCGGCCAGCCACAGTATGACTCAAATTTATCGGAGGAATAATAGAGTGCCGCTCCGCACTTTTTGCAGACATAAGTACCTTTTTCGCTATATTTGGTAAACTTGCCCATAAATGGCAATTCAGTACCTTTATTATTTATAACATCTGATTCCACTTTCGTGAGATCATAGAATTGCAATTTTTCCTGTGAAAAAGATTCCTGAGTCATACCGGCAAAATAAGTTAGTAAAATTAATATAGTGTATCTGACGTTCATAATAGTACTGAATAATATCCTATTATTTGAATAACAAATATCAATTAAAAAAGTTAAATATTCGGAGTCGGAAGTTTTATTTTTAGCACAAATATTGTTTTTAGAATGAAAAGTCTACTTTTGTAAATAATTCTAATATGATAGATGGTATGAAAAAATTTGCTCTTTTACTCATTGTCGCTTTTATTGTGGCTTTAGCTGTCAGTTCATGTAACCAGAAAGCATGCCCTGCTTATTCTAAGGCTGATATGGAGCAATCAGGTCAGAATGTCTGATTTTCCAGGTTGCTTTTTTCTTTCCTTTCAGTTCTATAAGTTAGCATATTAAAATGAAGAAGCTGCTTATAATAGCGGTAATTTTTTTATACGGTTCAGTTTTTCTGCATGCACAGGGTGAATTAGATGAGCAGCAAAAGGCTTTTTTCCGTAATGAAAGATCTTTTGCAGTTCTACTAAATACTGATGGTATCGGAGTCGGTTACCGTGGCGCCAAAAGAATTAATTTTCTCAACAAGCGTCTCCTCGAGATTGAAGCAGGGACGCTGAAACATCCGAAAGAATATAGACAACCAAACCGCTACAATCAGGGTGGCTCTTTTGTATTTGGTAAGATCAATTCCACTTTTTTTATTAGAGGAGGAATAGGCCATCAACATGAACTTTTCAAAAAAAATGATCTTGGAGGAATAGCAATAAGGTATTTTTATTCAGCAGGAGTTGTAGTGGCAATATACAAACCAATTTATTACAGCGTTCTTTATCCTGTATCAGTTAGTGAATTTGAGATTAAAGAGGAAAAATTCAATGTCTCAATTGCACTTCCCCAGGATATTTACAGCCGGGCCCCTTTCTCAAAAGGCCTTAACGAAACCAAAGTAATGCCCGGGTTATATGCAAAAGGAGGTTTTAATTTCGAGTATAGCAAAGAGGATAAGATAATACATGCCATAGAGATCGGAGCCCAGATCAATGCTTTTCCCAGAAAGATACCAATAATGGCAACTACTGATAACAAAACTATATTTTTTTCATTATTCGTCAGTTACAGGTTTGGAATGATTATTGATCCGCTTGATCCGGAATCAAATAAGATTTCAAATATCTTCAGAAGAAAAAAGAAAAATTGATCTTTTTACAACTTGCCTTTTACAGGGAAAATATTATTTTTGTAATTCAAAATTATTAACCATTTAATGATATAGAAATGTCAAAAATTAAAGTAGGTATCAACGGTTTTGGCAGGATCGGCCGACTGGCCTTCAGGGCTGCCTGTAAGAGGAGCGATATAGAAATAGTTGGAATCAACGACCTCCTCGAATTGAATTATATTGCTTATATGCTTCGCTACGACACCGTTCACGGTGGATTCGAAGGAAAGGTTGAAGTTAAGGACGGTAAGCTTATTGTTGACGGACAGATTATCCGTGTAACTGCCGAGAAGGATCCCGCGAATCTTAAATGGAATGAGGTTGGCGCTGAATATATAATTGAATCCACAGGTTTTTTCCTTACAAAAGAAACCGCGATGGGTCATATCACCGCGGGTGCAAAACATGTTGTTATGTCAGCTCCCTCGAAAGATGATACCCCGATGTTTGTTATGGGTGTTAACCATAATAAATACAGTGCAGACATGCAGTTTGTGTCAAATGCTTCCTGTACCACCAACTGCCTTGCCCCTGTTACCAAGGTACTCAACGACAATTTTGGCATTATTGAAGGTCTGATGACAACCGTTCATGCAACCACCGCAACACAGAAAACCGTTGATGGTCCCTCGAATAAGGACTGGAGAGGAGGACGTGCTGCTGCCGGTAACATTATTCCCTCTTCAACAGGGGCAGCAAAAGCTGTAACTAAAGTTATCCCCGAACTGAAGGGTAAACTCACCGGTATGGCATTCAGGGTTCCAACCCTCAATGTATCGGTTGTTGATCTGACCTGCCGGCTTGAAAAAGCTGCAACCTACGAGGATATCAAAAAAGCTATGAAGGCTGCTTCTGAAGGCTCACTCAAGGGGATTCTCGGATATACAGAAGATGCTGTTGTTTCCAGTGACTTCAACGGTGATCCACGCACTTCCATCTTTGATGCTGAGGCAGGCATCGCCCTTAACAACAACTTCGTGAAGGTAGTGGCATGGTACGACAACGAGTGGGGATATTCATGCAAGCTTCTCGACCTCATTGCTCACATGAACACAGTTAAGTAACAGATTAACTTACCATATAATATTGAAGGTGCCTTGAATGAGGCACCTTCTTTTTTTCATACAATCATCTCTATTTCAAGTGGAATACCCGCGTTATCGCGATAGTGTTCACCAAGTTCAAGCATCGCTTCATCATCTTCCTCATACAGCCATTTCATTTTCACCAGATTTCCTGTCTTCTGGGCAACTGTAAGTCTTTTTAATATCTCATAAAGATACTTTGATGAACCACTGTTAATATATTCAAGTTGAATATTAACATTCAATCCAGTACTTTTATTTAAATGAATGGTAAGCCATTCATCAAGACGCCTGAAGATAAGTTCAGGGTTTTCAGGTATTGATCGTCCAACCAGTACAAGTTTATTTGAAACGGGATAATAGACGATTCCCGGACAATTCTTTAACTCTTCCTGAATTATATATTTTTCCATATTCTACTGATTTATTCATATCTAAGAGCTTCAATAGGATCAATATTTGCCGCTTTTACCGCCGGTGCATAACCTGAAACAACACCAACAATAAAACAGACAACAATACCGGTAATTACCCATAACCATGGTATTAAAAAACTTGACTTTAGCCAAGACGATACTACATTCCCGATAAGAATACCAAAAATAATTCCAAAAATACCACCCAGCTGACCTATCATTATCGATTCAAAAAGGAATTGATACTTAATGGTCTGTGTTTTTGCCCCGATAGCTTTCCTTACACCTATTTCGCGCGTCCTTTCAGTTACCGATACAAGCATTATATTCATTAGCCCGACAGCAGCTCCAAATAAAGTCACTATGCCAATTATTGTAGCAGCAAGAGTAACATACTTAAGGTTTTCCATAAGCATCTTAACTATATTATCGCTTTTATTGATATTGAAATCTGATTCATCCCGTGGATTCAGATTCCGGATGATTCTGAAAACTGCCTCTGCCTCTCCTGTCATCATATCAAGATTTACGGGGATTATTGGCATAACAGTAAGACTGAATGACATATTTGGACGAGAAAAGTACTGCCTTGCAGTGGTGACAGGCATAAAACATACCCGATCGGGGTTACCTATCCCGGAACCCTTGCTCTTCAGAACACCTGTAACTTTTAGTTTCATGCCTGCAACGGTAATCTGTTTTCCCAATGGGTCAATACCAGAGGGAAAAAGATCCTTAACAATATCTGCTCCGATGAGAACAATATGCCTGTTCAATTGAACCTCATCGGGACTGAAATTCCTTCCCGTTTCGATCTCATAGCCGGAAACAGTAAGATTGTTCTCATCAACTCCCATTAAACTGACATTCGGATTTGTCTTTTCAGACCCAAACTTAACAGTTGATAATCCTGAGGCGTTAAAAGCAACAGAAACCCATGCCCCCTCAGAAAACCTGGTTTTAAACTCTTCAGCTTCCCTGTAGGAGATCCTGGAAAAATTCTTTGTCCTCGACTTACTGTCACCGATCTGAATATTCATCCCTCGCGACGTGATAGTGAATGAGTTGGCCCCCATCATTGTAAACTGATTTGTAAGGGAAGATTTTATTGAATCAATTGCTGTAAGGATACCTACCAGCGCCATAATGCCAATTGCAATAATACATATAGTAAGTATAGCCCTCACCCTGTTAGACCTTATTGCCCTGAATGAT
>JBAXXU010000131.1:0-11270 GCA_037127735.1 Bacteroidota bacterium | reverse complement strand
AGTTTGATAAAAGGAATTATCTCTCCCAACGGATCTTGTTTACACTATAATTGATAATTGAATTTCTGCCTGGAGAGATTTAGTTGTCAATTATTAGTCCCCGATAAAATGGCTGCGTTTCATTACGTTGCAAGCCCGGTTAGATGAAAAAATTTGCTTTGTGAGGGAAGCAAATATGGTTTACATGGGGTTGGCTAGGAACAATGTGTACAAGTATTTGGTCTACCTATTTAGGATTTGTACAAAGGGAGGCAAGCTCAGTAAATGAAGAAATCCCGTTTATATCTGATGTATCAAACCAGTCAATTCCATCCCCAGGAGTATAGTTCACTATACCAGTCTTGAATTGGTACTGCTCGTTCAAAATTCTCAAATTAATTACCCAATCCATAGGTAATTTTTTTAGTCTAACAATCTCTTGAAAATCACCTGAAAGCTTGTTAACTGAAAGTTCTTTTTGAATTAATAATAGAATTCCTAAATCAATCGACTTTGCTACTTGAAGATAGCCAACTAATTGAGAATAATCCTTTAAGCTTAGCTGATTCAAGTATTTTGCTTCAACTAAGAGTAATCTCGGTCTTAAATTCATACCACAAATGGCAAATACAATATCAACCTTGAGTTTTGGAGTATAAGTATCTTCAGAAACTAATCGCTGACCTGTTTGCTTTTCCAAATCATCAATTATTCTGTCCAGTGTTTGATTGCAGGAAAAATATATCTGGAAAGAGTCATTTAAATATGATTTTAAATAATTAGAGAATTTTTGCGAGAACTCTTGGTAGTAACTAATTTCATTCATTTTATTTAAGGCTAACAGTCAGTTTTTTAACGATAACTTTACGGCTTATTAATTCTTGGTTTAGTATGTTAGATACTGAAGAACAAATAAAAGCCCTATGATTTAATGAATTAACAAAAAGCATTGGTCCGTTAAATCCATCTCCAATTGAGACTAAATCAATAACAGTATCCAAGTTACTTATAATTATCTCATTCATATTTCCTGAATGTCTTTTACCTTTTAGTGAAGTTGAGAACAGGAATGCAAGGCCTTGTTCCATACCTTTATAGTCTTTCAGTAATTCATAGTCTATAAGTTCGTTAACTTCAATTTTTCTTTCAAATAATAGTTTTTCTGGAAAGTCCTTTTTTTGTATATCTCTGAGTTTCTCGAGTAATTCATCATCGGAACCTTTAGATAGCCTTGGAAAAAAATTGATTAATGTATTTTTTTTATTTACAAGTTTTTTTATCTCCTCAACTGGTGCGTGGGGACACCGTAGGACAGCGCAAAAATGATGATAATGAAAGAAAAGTTTATTTCTAACTTCATCGGGAAGATCATTGGAATTCTGGTCAGAATGTACAGTAACCGGGCTTGGTTTGCGCAATTTTCTTAGATAACATGGAATTTGTTCTTTGTGTTTCTGTTTCTTTTCAATTTTTGTAATATCAATAGATTTAGATTGTAGAGCAAAAGAATGTTGAGCAAGAAATGATCTCACAAGGAATCGTATTTTAAATCCCTTTCCCCACCCTTTATAATCAGGATCCGATGCTGCATGTTGGTTGGGATGATTATATAATATTTGATCAGTTGTTGATCCTAAGTCAGTTAGCCAGGAGCATAACTGAACAACAAACTTAAAATTTTGGGTGCTTCCAGGAATTTCTATTGAGACAACGGGAGAATCATCAGTAAATCGTCTATGAGATAAGGTTAAACTAGCCCTTGCATCAAAAATTCCGGTCAGGAAGCTCTCAATACTTACACCTTTTAAAACAGTTCTAACATAGGTTAAATCCGTTTTTGAAAGTAAGAAGCCTGTAGTTGGTAGGTGCAATTCTTTTAGATCCTTTTTTAATTCTGAGATGTCGGCTCCAACCATTGGTTTAATCAACCATTTACTTGTTCCAATTTCATAAGTAACATTAAAATTATAGGTTGAATTAAAATATTGACAAATTTTGGTAAGAATATCAGCTGCTATAATATTCATTCTTGTCGGCTCCATCCCCCATTTCTTAAAGGGGAGATCAATCAAGAATGCATTCTTATCAACTCTTCCACCCCCAATTAGTAGGCCTAAGATATAAGCTTTCACATGATTAATATTTTTCATTCTCGATATGTTTCAATAAAGCGTTGGCTAAAACCCATGCAAATATTGGAGGAACAGCATTGCCTATCACTTTGTAGGCATCTGCAATTTTTTTATATCGAAAATCAAAATCATCTGGAAATGACTGAATTCTAGCAATTTCACGAACTGAAAATCTTCTGTTTTCAAAAGGATGTGTAATTCCGCAATTTTCAGGTTGTGCTGACGCTGTAATTGTTCCGTTTATTTCCCCTAATGCAAACCTTCGATAAAAATTGGGAGCTCGGTATTTCTGTGGATTATCCCAAATCTTTCTAAATCTCTCTGACATATCAGCCGGGTCCATACTTTTCCATGATTTTCCTTCCTTTATAGATGAACTTATTTTCGAAAGAGGTATTTTATTTTTGAACTTTTCTAAAGCTTCAACACCATCTTTGACGGGACCAATTTTATCCACCATGTATTGTCCCCCGGGAGAATATCTTAATATATCATCCCTTTGAGGTGCATTAATCGGAATGTCACAAAGCACGGAACCTAACATCAATTCGTAAGGGTTATCGATTTCATTTGGAAGATTATACTCAGCAACAACTTGATCTAGAAGATTAAAGTCAAAATACCCGATCTCCTTGCTAATCCCCACCATTATAAGTCTTTGCCTATTTGAAGGAACGCCATAATTGCTAGTTTTTATGAGCTTATAATTTGTTTTAAAACCTAACTTTTCAGTTCGTCTTACAATTTCATCCGGGATTAGTGTTCCATCAGGCATTTTTGAGGACATAATTCCTTTAACGTTTTCAAAAATAAAACCTATAGGCTTATTTTCTCTCTCTAGACCAACTTTAAGAAAGCGCTCGCATTCTTCAAATAGGTTACCTCGTTCATCCTCAAATCCTTTACGTAATCCTGCATTTGAAAATGGTTGACAAGGGAAGCCAGCAATTAAGAAATCAAAATCAGGAATTAGACTGGTCTTAATATTTTTGACGTCTTCCTTAAGGAGTTTATGGTTATTAAAGAATTTACCATTGGTATTGTAAACATATTCAGCTGCTTGGTCAATATCATTAGCAAACTGAATTTCAAAATTGTTCCTTTTGTAGAGTCGCTTTCTAAAATTGAAGCCTCCGGTAAATCCCAAGTCAAGGCCTCCACATCCACTAAATAGAGATACTACTTTGAATGGTTTTAATGTATGACATGCAGATCCCTTTTTTGATTGTCTGTAATCAATTAAAAATTGTGGCTTATCAACTACCGAAATTTCTTCTACCGTCTCAAGTTCTCTACCCATAAATTAAAGTTTTAATGTTCCCTGTTTGGTTTCTCTTTGTCTCAAATAATTTATCTTCTCCTCTACAAGGGACAAAGTCGCTTCACAGTAGTTTGTATTGTATATCTTTCTAGCAATTAGGTCACTATAATACTCGGTTCTGAGTTTATCGATGTTCAGATTTAATGAATCTGCTAGTTTATTAAGTCGCTTCTCATCAAAATCACGTTTACCATTTTCAACTTTACTTAAATTTGCGGAATCCATGTCAAGTCGAGCTGCAAGTTGAGTTAGAGTTAGATTTTTTTCTGATCGCAATTTTCGAATATACTCACCGAATGTTTCTTTCATATGACTTGTCTGATTTTACTTGTCAATATTTGACAAATTTAGTAAAAAGTTTTAAATTCAAATCACTACGATGTCCATTAATATTTTAAAATTGTTGCTATAAGTAGTCTTGCACTGGCAAAAAAGCATGTGTTTGGAAGCAAAGTAGGCAGTCGCGGTAGCGGGCTGCCAAACTCTTGCTTGTGCGTTGGATATCACGGTGTTATGTTGAAACCTTACGTATAACGTTATGTGTGTAGGCGATGTAGCCCTGTGTTGCGCCTGCGGCAGGGCTATATTGCTTACACGCTGTTGCACTAAAGCTACGAAAAAAGTCGTTCACAATCGTTGAACAAGCCATTCATCAGGTAAGAGGATTCAGAAATCTTTACCAGGAACTCGATGATAAAGTACGTTTATCAGGTCAGTCAATAACCCGTGGGGCTTGGCCTCGTTAAGAGAAACGAAACGGGACTTTGTCATGAAACCTGCCTGAGCCGGAATTTTGTTCTTGAGATCAGGTTTATGCAGGCAGGTTCAATCAGACAAAGCCCCTAATTGGAAAGGGGGCTTTTTGTTTGCTATAAATAAAGAATCCTTTCGGAAAGCTGAATAAAATAATCATTTGACCAGATATCCAGCTCTTTATGATTCAGGATAAACGGAGCTACATCCCGCCTTACCATCTCTATGTCTGTGGTGGAAAGGCGGGTTCTGACCATTTTAATAAAATCCTCTTTGGTTATCTCAATACCGTTTAAATGCAAGGTTCGCTCCTGTAAATGATTAAAATTCAGCGGTACACTATTGCGGACATACCATGCGAAGTCGTACCAGTCACGTCCTTTCACTCTTGATTTCCAATTCCGAAAAATCAAGGCATGCATCTTTCCTGCATAAAGATCGGGCAAAGTAAAGCAGCGTGTCATAAATGAAAAGGGTTGAAGCAGGAGTTTCTGTTCTGTCAGGAATGCAAGTGGCGGATTAATATCTACTTCTATTTTCACTTTTACAACCTTTTCGGTCCTGAATGTAATATTATACATCTCCGTATCATCTTTCAGGAAGGCCGATTCAATATTTCCCCCGATGTTTTTCTCTTTTTTTGTAATCTCCACACGCCTTCCTAATGCATTAAATTCGCGCACAACTGACGGGAAATAATCTTCAAGGCTGAAAGAACCGGACTGTGAAACCAGAGAGAAATCCATATCCTGAGAGAACCTTGGCATTGAATGAAATATTCTCAAGCACGTACCTCCATAGAATGCTGCTTTCTCAAAAAAACCGCCACGATAAAGTCCTGCAAGAGTAATTTCCTGCATTACTTCATGAATTGCATTTCGTCTGTCATTCTCTGTTTTAATCTCATAACGGGAAACCATCTGATCAAATACACTCATCTCTGCAAAAGCTTAATAAGGTTGTTCAATTCATTTCCCTTTTTACCAACCTCAGCACACTGTCTGAGAATATTCACATCCATTTTGAAGAATGCTTCCATTTCAAGTCTTAAATCAAATTCCAGATAGGCCCGCATTGATTTTAAAAAACGAGGCCTTAACTTCGATGTGTATCCAATAAGATCACACAATGCCTTTTCAGGGGAAGCTATAAGGAAAGTGAAATTATCATTTGTAAACTGACTTATACCTATTATATAGTAATTGTCACTACAATTTATGTAATCAAATGTGGACAACGTGTTTTCAAATATCCTTGACCTTTTTGTTGTCATTGATCTTACTATATGAACCATTTCAGGGACTAGTCCATAAAATCTCAATGCGCTCTCCATAGAAACATAGGATGGACCATAAATATGATTCGCTATAAGCTCCGTTGATAACAACTTCCCTGAAATCTTAGGAGAAACAACATACATTCCCCTCTTTAATCTGATAATCAATCCCTCCTTTTCCAGACCTGAAATTTTATTTCGTGGAAACCTGTAGCTACTGTAAAGCGAACCCAGGGAAGCATAATCTACAGGAATAACTCCCAGCTGCTGTAACTTTTCCATCTGCTGCATAAAACAATTTATGTACAAATATAGTTATTTTTTGCATACTTATTCTTGTTAATTTCAACTTTCTGTGCAATTTATAACCATAATCTCATCCAGAGAAAGAATCCGTCAAAAGTATTTAGCATTCAAATAACCCGTCAAATCAAATCCAAATCCTTCAGAAAAGGTTCGGAAAAATGTCCGGTCAGGGGTACAAAAACGTAAGGAATAGATTTTTTATCTGTTCCTTCTTTTTTTTGTTTCTGTAACTCATTAGTATTCTGAAATATCCAATCAGGGAACACTAATCTCGCAAGCAGCCTATTGGAACTACCAGCACACCATCAGACCGCTTGTATGAAAACTGACCACCTGTTAACACCATAAGAAAAGATGGCTTATTCATCTTTTCAGTATCAATTTTTTGACTGAGTTTAATCAAGTTGTCAGCAGCTTCTTCAATTTGCTTCATCCCCAGCTTTACTTCAATAGCAGCCCACCGACCATCATGAAGCTTAATAACAAGATCTGATTCAAGTTCTGATTTATCCCGATAGTGAAATACTACTCCATCCACAGCTTGCGCATATACTCTCAAATCACGTGTGCACAATGATTCAAATAAGAAACCAAAAGTCACAAAATCCCGCAAGATTCCTTTTTCATTTGTGCGCATCACAGCCGTTGCAATGGAAGGATCAACAAATTGACGTTTGTTTGCCGTACGTATAGCAGTTTTTGAACGAAGTGATGGTTGCCAGGCAGGAACATCCTCAACAACAAATATGCGACGAAGTGCATTAAGATATGAACTCAGAGTCTTATCTGTAATAGAAGACTCGTTAACTTGCATATCATCCATTATAGTTCTGGCTGTTGCCATAGTAGAAATATTGCGAGCTAATGACTGTAGCAATACCCGTACTCTTTCAGGGTCTTTCTCAACTCCCTCAACACGTTGTATGTCTAAATTAATTACAGCATCAACATAGTTCATTGCCATTTGCTGAGACTGTTTCCGGGAAATTACTGCAGCCGGCCATCCTCCCCGACATATAGCGTGTGCAATATGTTCTATGGTCAAAGTGCTTTTTGCACTAATGTCTGTTTCTCCATCAAAAAGATCTTTAAGAGATACCTTGCCATTAGATTCATTAGATTCGTAGAGACTCATAGGTCGCATTAGCATCCGGGCAATTCTACCCGTTCCCGAATGAGCAGTCAGATTGTCACTGGGTGTTGCAGATCCGGTAAGAATAAATTGTCCAATTAATCCACGTTTATCGACAGCAAATCTCACGGCATCCCATAGTACTGGAGCCATCTGCCACTCATCAAATAGCAGTGGTGAATCCCCTTCCAGCAAGAGGGATGGTTTTGTATCTGCCATAGCCAGATACCCAGGCCCCTCATCAGGATCCTGCATATACACCACACTTTTAGCAGCTTGTAACGAAGATTGAGTTTTGCCACACCATTTGGCTCCTTCTACCAAAACCGCACCGGTTGATTCAAGCAATTTTTTCAAAAGTGTATCACTGGTGCGTGACATGTAATTCAGTGTCTTCATTTCTATCTCAGCAATTTTCTCAAAGGTATTGAAATTAAATCAATTTGAAATAACATTCCGTCTATTGGCGCATTTTTATTCCGTTTATTGGCTTCGTTTTATTCCGATTTTTGGCATAAAGCTGCTTCACTTTAAATTGAATCACCCTGAAATGGACCTGAACTTTTATCCAGCTGCCAAACCAATTCCAAATCCCTCAGAAATGGTTCGGAAAAAAGTCCGGTAAGGGGTACTATATTAAGTTCTGTTTATATCACATCCTTAATATATTCTTTGAATCTGAGAATCCGGCTACTGTTATTCTTATTGAACAACAGGTGTTCAAAATCTTTCATTCTTACATTCAGGTCAGTATGTTCAAGTATTTGGAAAATTGCCGTTTTGAGTTCTTCAGGAGACCCTATGCCTCTTCTTTTTGCCAGAAAATCATAGTCTGGCAATGTTTGCCCTAACAAGAACATCAAGTCATAGAAGTCTCGTCCTTTGGCTCTGTCCAGTAGGGCTGTGGCTTTCATCGCGCACATTATAGAATCTGCCGGAACAGGTAACGGGAAATAATATCCGCATCCCTTAATATTTACCACAGTTGGTGTATAATCAACACCCTGATCCTGCGCCTCAATTTTGATAAGAAATCGCTCTTCTTTATGTCCGGAAAGCCCAAGGTCAAAAAGAAGTTGGGGAAAATAAATATTGCTGCGAAATGCTGTTAATTTTGGATTTTCCTTGTCTCTTAGTTCAACTCTATATCCATTGTGTTCCAGATATCGTATTACGTTGCCGCTCAATTGAACGAATTCTTCTTTTGATACATTCTTGCAATCGAAATCCAGATCTTCGGAGAATCTGTCTATCCCCTTGACGAGACGAAGATTAGTTCCACCAATAAAGCATAGTTTGCGAATGAATGGCGTTGTTGACAAATAATCCAGAATGGTCAATTGTATATACTCTTTGATCATCCGCTTTTCAAAAAGCCGGTTATCCCTTATTTGCGCGGGGAAGAAACTCTTAATCATGCTAATATCCACCATATCCTTTGAATCTAAAAATCATACACTTTCTGTAAAAGACGAACTCTCTTGTCCAATGCTTTACTGCTGAATCTTCCATTGTAACACATAAGTATTTCTGCATTAAGATCTTCTCTCATATAGTATTCGTCCATTCTAAGTTCTTCCATCTCCTTCTCAGAGTTGTAGAAAGGATAAAGATAAAGCAAATCCAGAAGAGCCTTTTCAGGTGTTGCAAACATGAGCCTTCTATTTTCATCCATCTCTTTCAGCTCGTAACCGAACATCAGGTCTTCCTTGATATTCTTGTAAGAATAATCTCCAAAGTCATTCTTGAATTCAGCTGTCTTAAGTGATGTTACACTTGTTATCTGCGACACTGCTTCTGGTATCATTCCATAGAACGATAAAGCAGTGTGAAGAGAAATATATGAGGGCTTGTAAATTCGATTAGCGAAGTAGAGAGCGAAATCTCTTTTACTCTTGTAGTCAGGGAATGTATAATATCCTTGCCTGAGACGAGCAATATATCCATGCTTGATCCATCTTGTCAGGTTAGTCCTGTCAAAGTTTGGATATGCAGAATAGATTTGATCTAGACTGAAACACGCCAATGGGTAAAAGTTATCCCTGAATTCAATATAGTTCATATTTTATTTCTATAATGATGTAAATATACTTCATTTTAGAAATATAAACAATAATTGAAAGAATTTCTATACATCAGCTCCAAATCCCTCTGAAAAGGTTCGGAAAAAAGTCCGGTCAGGGGTACAAAAACGGAAGGAATAGATTTTTTATCTGTTCCTTCTTCTTTTTGTTCCTGTAACTCATTAGTATTTTGAAATATCCAATCAAGAACTTTGTTATAAGAATTGGTTCGATAATTTTCTCCATCAATTTGCCATATAATTCAACGACCGATATTCATTTGGGGTCAGTCCCGTTTCATTTTTGAACATACGGCTGAAGTGCTGTGGATGTTTAAATCCTAATTCATAAGGAATCTCACTAATCGATTTACTTGTGTCAAATACTCTCTCTTTGGCAATTTCCATTAATCTTAATTGGATATGTTCCTGAGCCGATTTCCCTGTCTCTTTTTTAATTAAATCACCAAAATAGTTTGCTGCCAGATGCAACTGGTCAGCACAGTATTTGACGGTCGGCAAACCTGAAGTTTTTGTTATTCCTGATTTTAAATAATTATCCAGCAAGTTTTCAAACCTTACAAGAATATCTTTATTTACATTGCTGCGGGTTATAAATTGCCTGTCGTAGAATCGCATGCAATAGTTGAGAAGTAACTCAATGTTATTTGCAATAAGCTTTTTACTGTGCTTGTCAATGGATTGATGAAGTTCGTGATCGATTTTATTCATGCAGTCTAAAATGATTTGCCGTTCTTTTTCAGACAAATGAAGGGCTTCATTTGCTTCATACGAGAAAAAGGTATACTCCTTGACATGTTGACTAAGTGAAGTGCCCCGGATTAATTCAGGATGAAAAAGCAATGCCCAGCCTTTAGGATGAGGATTCCCGGGTGTATTGCCTATTCCAACAACCTGACCCGGGGCTATAAAAACAAGCGTACCTTCCTGGTAGTCCTAATAATTACAGCCATATTTCAAATCACCACATTTAGCTTCTTTCAGAAAGATACAATAAAAGCCAAAATTTACCTTGATGGTCGGAATTAGTTTCATTTTAGATAATTCATATACACTTACCAAAGGATGAAGTGTCTCGACCCCTCGCATGGTATTATATTCAGATATATTCTCAAGTTTAATTATATCATCCTTAACCGTACAGTTTATTTTGAAACAAATTTACTGCTTATTTCTTAACTGGTTACAGGTAAAAACAAGTATCCGTAATTCTGGTAGGTAATACAGTAATCTATATACAACCCCATTGGTTTTTTTATCTCACCTTTGCAATGTAAATTCTTTGTTTCCTTTAAGTGAGGTAATTAAATTTTCGAAACCATGCAGAAAGTTATTTTAAATAATGGTGTTGAGATGCCCATATTAGGGTTTGGAGTATTTCAGTCAACGAACCAAAAAGAAACAAAGGCATCATTTGTATTAAAATGGATACAAAAACGAAGGGACAGAAAGCTTCTATTCTTTGTTACCCTATTACTTGTAGTTATCCCAACTTCAGCTCAAAATGCAGGAAAACAAAAGCCTATTCTGATTGAAAAACAAGGCAGTTTTGCTGTGGGTGGCACCGTTATTAGTAATCCTGGCACCTTCGATCCATTCAAACCCACACCAGAAGGTCAAACCTTTCATGGTGATCATGCCTATGTTTTATATCAGATCCCGGTTAAAGCCCGTAAATATCCGTTGGTGATGTGGCATGGTATCGGGCAGTTTTCAAAAACATGGGAAACTACACCCGATGGCAGGGAAGGATTTCAGAACATCTTTTTACGCAAACGTTTTCCTGTTTACCTGATTGACCAGCCGAGAAGAGGCGATGCCGGTCGCAGTACTGTAGCCGGTACCATTATACCAACCCCCGACGAACAGGGATGGTTTGGCACTTTTCGCATCGGTATATGGCCCAGGTATTTTGAAGGAGTTCAGTTTGCCCACGACACTGTTACTCTAAACCAGTATTTCCGTGCCATGACACCCAGCATAGGACCTATCGATATCAATGTCAATGCCGATGCAATCTCGAACCTGTTCAATAAAATTGGTCCGGCAATTCTCGTCACACATTCCCATTCCGGCGGAATGGGATGGCGGACAGCAATCAAAAATCAAAATGTAAAGGCAATAGTTTCCTATGAGCCGGGGAGTGGTTTTATATTCCCGGAAGGAGAAGTACCCGCACCCATGCCAAGTTCAGGGGGTACACTCGAAGCTTTTGCAGTGCCTCTTTCTGATTTTATCCAGCTTACTAAAATCCCTATTGTTATTTACTATGTGATAATATTCCTGAT
>JBAXXU010000130.1:0-11311 GCA_037127735.1 Bacteroidota bacterium | reverse complement strand
TAAAATGGAAGATACAGCAACCATATGATATGTTATTTCAAGAACTAACTACTAGTACCCCTGCTTCCACATCCAATAAATCCCATATGGATGGTCGAATTGTTTTTTGAACCAAATGCGATAACTGGCTTTAAAATAGTAAAAGCTGAAATAGCGCCTGCGCTTTTAAGAAAAGATCTACGTTGTATCTTTGACATGAGGTTATCTTTATATAACAAAGTTTTACACATTGATATTGAATTTTTACTTTCCATACTTATCAATTAATCCATTCAGCATATTTCTGTAATAGCTGAAATTTTCAAAATCAACATCAGGTGGAATAAAATGATCACCAAATGGGATATAACCTCCGGTTTTTAAAACCTGATCAACCGGAATAAGTATTTCATCAATACGCTTTTTCCCTTTTGTTATTTCAGATTTCGAAATACCTCCCAGCATTTGAAGCTTTGGATATTGTTTACGGACTTTTACTATATCCATTCCGCTATGTGTTTCAAAAGGGTACATACCAGTAACTCCTGCATCCATAAAGACTTGTATTAATTCACTGCAATCGCCATCTGTATCGAGCAAAATTATATTTACCCCTTTTGTTTTAAGAAAATCTGCTATTTTTTTTATATATGGACACATGAATTCTTTTACCATATCAATAGAAATCATGCTGCCTTTTCCAAATGAAATATCTTCCCAAATATGCCAGTGGTCTATTTCAACCTGTGACAGAACTTCCTCAAATAAAGCGAGCCAGATATTTGTAAAAGTATTCATTATATCATGCATTAATTCCGGCTCTAAACAATACCATAGAAACAATCTTTCATACCCTATAAGATGTGCTGGTGTACCAAAAAAGCCCTGGGGATATCCGCCCAAGGCTAAAGGATAATCTCGATTTCTATATCCTTTAACCAATTCATCCCAGTTTGCCGGGAAAAGTTCCTTTATGTTTTTCAGATTTAGTCTTTCGTCTTTAAGCTTTTCCCAACTTACCTTATCATTTATAGGCCATACCAGAGAAGTGGGTATTGTGGCTTCATCTTTAAGAAACACCCTTTTTACCCCATCCACATCAATATAAGTTAATCGTTTTTCATCCTCCTCGAGAACCTCAATATCAAACATTGGACTAAAGTGCATGTTCACATCAACCAGACGCTGGGTATTGTCCATACCAAAATGTTGTCTTACATCACGATCAAGCGGAAATCCCTGTGTTGGCCAGTACAATCCACCCGCCGTAACTGCAATACCTTTAGGTAATCGGCCTGTTCCCTCACAGGTCCATGCCCTGCTGTATAACGAAGATGTCGGAGTGGAAACTGTTGGATCCAAAACAGAATAATTTTTCATGGGGAGACCTTCTTTATACCAGTTATTGATCGTTTCTCCCCAATATCCGAACTCCCATTTAAGTGAGTGAACGCTGGTATTAAAATTCATTACTTCATGAAACCGTTCTCTTAAATTCATTGTTCTTTTAAAATAATTTTAATTAATAAGGTTGTTATCCACTAAAGAACACATCATCTACTAAGCTATTCCTGCCATATAATTTCCAATTCCTATCAATACTACAGAGACTATAAGCATGATAATACCAGTTAAAAGACATGTTAGCGCTTTACGGCTGACAAGTTTCCATTCCTTTAACCAAAGCCCCCATAGATTGCTAAAGATAATAATTGAAGCCATATGTATGCTCCAGCTGGCAAAATCAAAATGCCCCATCTTCATCGTGCCCATACCATAAAAGAAAAACTGCCCATACCACATCAGTCCGCTAAGCAGGGCCATAAAATAATTCTGGAAGAGAGTTTTTTTGGGACGTATGTTGTAGTCACTAAAAGATTTGTTCCTGACACTAAAAATCACCGAGTAGATAAAGTTTGTTGTGAATCCTCCTCCTAAGGCAAGTATATAAATCGGCAGAACCATGAAAACTTTAGCGGTGCCTGCATTAACGGCTGCATTTGAAATTGGACTGCCGAATTTGATGGCAATAGCCATGCACCCACTCATTATTCCACCCAAAACTGCAAATGTTAGTCCTTTAACTGCAGAAAATTCCTTAACAGACTCTTTCTTCTGGGCATCTGTCAGCATCCTATCCTTTAATACACCGGCATATCCACAGAATACTATACCAACCAGACATAAAATAAATCCCAACAAGATAATTCCCCCAGGAACAGTGGACACAAGCATATACACTTTTTTGTCCATAATAGCCGGAACAAGTGTCCCAACAATAGCGCAAACACCAAGAGAAATAGATTGACCTAAAGACAGCCCAAGATATCGTAGTCCAAGTCCTGCACCTAATCCGCCGAAGCCCCATAACACACCAAATATGTAAGTCCAAATCAAGCTGTTTCCTGGGCTTGTTCGGAGGATACCCATAATATCAGGTGTTGTTAAAAGCCCGCCGACAGTAGGCATAACTATCCATGCCACAAATCCAAGTGTAATCCAGTAGGTTTGCCAAGCCCATTTTTTAACTAAATGGGAGGGGACATAAAAACTGGCTGAAGAGAAACCTCCTATAGAGTGAAGAATTATTCCAAAAATCTGTTCCAAAATTGAAATATTTAAATTATTAACTACTTAAATCACACATCTTAAATTATTTAACTGAATAACGTGTTGCTACCTGAACCTTTATCTCCTCATTTGGCATTATAGTAACAGGGCAGCCACCCACTGCTTCAATTTCCATGAAATTACTGGTGTCACTATAAACGCTATAGCGAACACCATTCTTGCTGGGTTCAACATTTGGTGTAACATCACGAATATCTATGTAGGATTGCCACTGGGGAAGCGGACCGGCAGTACGTCTAACCTTCAGTCCGTTTTTTGGATTGTGAAACTCAATCCATGGTACTTTTTCTCCAATTGCGATTTGATAGCGTTTAGTCCCATCGGTTAAAGTCCTGCAGTGATGTTCACTCCATTCTCTGACACTATCACTCTCCTCATTATACAGATCCCAAACTGATGCTTTATCAGTGCAGGGAAATACAACATCACAACCCTCTCCACTATCAAACTGACAGAGGGACCATGGAGCCAACAGGCATTCCTTACGAGGTAAAGGAATACAGCCGATGTAAGTAATGCTCTCATGAACTTTCATAATGATTTCTTTTTGTCCAGTTTCAATTTGAACTTGTCGCCTGAAGATAGTTGGAACTCCAAGTCCCTGGTTGTTAACCAAATCCACTTCGGCAAGAATAGAGACCCCATCATTCATCACTTCCGATACAATATACCTCGCTGAGCGCAAACCCGGGGGAACTCTCCATGTACCAGTTGAATACTGATATCCCATAGATGTTCCCTCAGGTGCTGGCCAAAGTCCATCTCCTCCTGGATTCAGATATTGATCTCGTGTGTTTTCACCTTTAATAGCATCTAAGTTAGTGCGGTTCAGAACGTTGCCCTCCAGAACAACGAATAGTCTTCCTTCCATATCCAGTGCAATGATAACACCTGCTTCGGTATCACCTACCATATGAACTCGCTTTCCGGAGTTTTTAAATGCTTTCAGTAATTGTAGTGCTTTCATTTATTTCAGATTAAATTCAATCCAGATGAAAAACCTCTTGCAGAATATCCTCTTTGGCTTTCGGACTTTTATCACTTTCGCAAACAAGTACTTCTGTCATGTATTTCCACCAACGCTGACACACATCAGTCTCTGCAATTGATTCATATTTTTCTTCGTCTTCAACCTCAAGATAACCAAAAAGGGCGCCTGTATCTTCATGAAGAAAGATCGAGTAATTAGTAACACCGTAATTTGTTAAAGCTTTCCCGAGCTCTGGCCAAATCGGGTTATGTCTTCTTTGGTACTCTTTTGCCATGCCTGGCTTTGTCTGAATAAGGAACGCTTTGCGTATCATATGTGCTTTTTTCAATTGATTAGAAGCAGACTAGTTTCTGGGGTGATCCTCTACGGCCAATTCTTTTGCTGTAATGAACCGGCCACCACGGTCCCTGAGCATTTTGCAAAGAGTATCAAATTGGTCTAAAGCCTTGGGTCCACAATTCTTTATGATGAAAGGAAGTGGTTTAACACTGCACTCTCCAAAATCTATTGAACCCTGTGGCATTGGGTAAAATTCCCACGGATGCATATAAAAGCAAAGTACCGGACGCTTATTATGTGATCGTACAAAATTGATGAAACTGTCAGCCTTTTTAATCATGTATCCAGCAGATTTGGTCCGAAACAATGGCCATTGATCCCTGTCACGATGATACTGATCCTGACTTTCCATCGTAAGGTCACAGAAATTTGGAATTTCAAGAATCTTCATTTGCCCTGGTTTTGTCCAATCATTTGCAGAAGGGTGGTAAGGCACAAAGGGGTTGCCATAAAAATAAAGAGGAAAGGAGGCGTCAGCAATGTATCCTAACTTTTCCAGAATATTCACCAAATTAGTACTACCCCATAGACGAGGACTGCGAAAACTCAAGGGCTGAAATCCAGACACTTCTTTCACAATTTTGGTAGCCATGGTTAACCGTCCCTCCACCTCTGAAGGAAGTACAGGCATATTATTGGGCAATGGAAAAATAGGGTCGCCCAGAGTTTCGTGATATAGTCCATGACAGCCTATTTCGTGTCCGGCATCACGAACAACCTTAACTATTGAGGGATTATTCTCGGCAGCGTGGCCTGTCCAGAAAAAGGTCGCGAAGATGTTATGTTTTTCTAATTTTTCCAAAAGAAGCGGTGTCCCACGCTGCACACCTTCATAGTAAGGTGTATAAGAACCTATATCAGTTTCCATGTCGAAACCAAAAACTACGTCAAATGAGTAGTCCCCTTTGATGTAAGAATCCGGGTTCAGCTTTTTTGAATTCATCATTCTAATTATTATCGTGGAAGAGGGCATCCATCTTCGTGCTAAGAGGGAGAGGGCCTGTTTCGGTAATCTCATAACCAGTTTCAATACGTACCCCGTTGAATTCCGGATGGCCAAAGAAACTGATATCTATACTAACCATCATTCCTGGTTTGAGAACATCATCACTATTAGGACCAAAGAAGGGGGATTCTGCTTCATGCAAACCGATTGTGTGGGCAAATGGACATACCAGGTATTTCGACAAATTATGTTTTTCAAAGTAGGCTCTTGCCGGTGCATCGATCTCCTTCCCCATTTTGCCTGCAAGCAACTGTTCTTTAGTCAAACGAAAGGCGTCTTTTAGATAACGCATACAATCAATTTGACGCTTATTATATCTGCCATTTACAGGAATAGCATCACCAACCACACCAGCATATCCACTGACTTTTGGTGAAATGCCTATCATGACTAGTTCATCCTCTTTAAGGAGTTTTGAACTAGCTGTAGGAACCACTGCATTTGATCGCTTTCCACTACCTACGATCGAGCTAAAGGCGAATCCGCTGGCACCACGACTTCGGGCAGCAAATTCACCAACGGCGGCCACTTCGATTTCCGAAACTCCCTGAATAATCTTACTCTTCATTGCATCGTAAGCATAATCAGCAAGTTCAAATGCGGCACTAATCTGTCCTCTTTCCCATGGAGACTTTTCAAAGCGGAATTTGACGAAGTCCGATGTAATATCTACTAATGTGACACCCTTAAAGCCCTCAACAATCTGTTTATAACAATCGGCTGGCATGCGTCCGGCGCCGACCAACCCAACACGTTTAACACTGCCTAATTCTGCATTTAATTCTCTGAATAGCATTGGAAAGTCAATGATTGTAGCATTGGGATACTCTTCATCGGGTACCATGAAAACAGGGAAGTTGCGTGTCTCTGTGATCATACTGTCGAGTTTGGCGAATGGCTCGCTTTCAGGTCCACCAAGAATGAGGGGAGATCCAGAACGGGGAACAAGCACTGCACCGCTCTCAAATTGAGGACACCAGCCTGTCAAATACCAACCATTGCCAATATTGAACTCATCATAGTACACCAGTGCCATATCAAGATTTTTTGCCTTAAGCAGAGCCTTGACCTTGTCGATTCTAATTTCGCTTTCAATTTTGTTAAGATATGCCATAATTAATTAATTTATAGATTTTAATAAACTGAATTTAGATAACTTACTTATTTTGAATACATAAACTAACATAAACTTACTGTTTAACGAGGGGTTTACCCTCGCTGATGACAGTCACTTGCAGACGTGTGCTTATCTCCTTTACTCCTGTGCCGCCAAATTCGACTTAAGAAGATCATTATTAAAAGATAAGGATGTAGAATGATACTTTATCCCGTTTTGCATAACATAGGCACAATGCGAAACAGAATCGGCATAAAAATAGTCGAGACCAGTCGCCTTATCCATGAAACACAGGTTCCTACCGTCTCCCTCTATCTCGTATTTAAAATTATTGTTTCCGATAACAATGCCCGCCTTGTCGTTCTTAATAACGCTATCCGCCGAACAGGAGTGTGCTAAAGGTATAAACATCATCCCCAGCAAAAGAATAGCCGGTATTCCTTTCCTCATCATCATTGCCAATCGCTTTTTAGAAAAGAAATTTTATTTGTTTATATAGTTAAATATCAAACTTATCTCATCAGGCACGCCGCTTTTGCGTTGTGCCTGATGATTTTCCCACTGCTACTTGAGAAGGCTCCCCTTTAACATGGCATTATTGTATGGTGTTGATTCTCTTCCAAAAGTTTGTATGAATCCGACTCTGATTCAGTCCTTTATTGGGATCCATTGGTTCCCCTTTAGCGTACATTATGGTGTTGAGAAGCGTTAGGGTGATCATCATCGATCTCTTCAGAGCCTTGATTCTCCCGCCGTCATTAAAGCTCATTTCTATCCCCTTCAAATCGCGCAGAAGTGGGATTAGATCCTTTTTGTATGCCAGACGTCCGGCGCCATCAAGATACTGCATTAAATAAGCCGCGGGGCCAGGAGAATCACCGACAAGAAGATCCATATAGGTTTCGCCGGCATCATTTTTACCCCAATGTCCGAAATATGCTTCCTCTCCATTTAGGAAGATTTGAGTAAGCTTCTTGTGTGCACTTACATTCTGAGGACGATAAAGGTCCTCGATCACTTTTGCTACAACGTCCTCTATGGTTTGGCTGGTATCGGAAGACATAAGTCCCCCACATGCTATGTTAACCTCTGTACCGGGATTGTTCACAGGACCCTGATAGTGCAGTATTCCACGGGCCCCTTGGGCGAACTGCTCCTTAATGGCTGTTGCCTGATGCCTCATATGAGGAATGAAGAATGACTCCCGATCCCATCTCTGTCCAGGATAGACCCAACGCCCCCCAGATGTTCCGTAGGCGCAGTGCAACTGCGTAATAAATGCAGACCGTTCTTCCGAAGGAATATATGTGCCATGCCAGCCTTGATCGTAGAAGCCATCTATGTGGTTGCTAAGTTCGATTATTTCTTTCTTGTCAGACTCCGTGAAGTGCCCTTTACTGTCCATCGCCCAGTTTATGGGTATTACGTTTATTAACTTCTCTGGCCACTTGCTTCGGATGTAGTCGGCGGTTTTGCCATTGATGCGTGAATGGTATTCAACTACTCCGGCCTTCCCTGCACAATAGGGGCAGAAGCAGCCTCCCTGGTCCATTGATTCCAAATGTAACCCGTTGAAATCAAATTCTGACAGAACGAAGTCCAATATCTTCTTCACCCATTCAAATGACTCGGGATGTGCATCGCACATGGCCTGTTTATTCAGTGAACCATCCCGGTTAATTGCTGTGAGCGAAGGATTGTTCTCAATGATCTTTTCGTAACCCCAACTCATGACTCCCATTCCATAGATGACTTTGATCCCACGTTCGTGAGCATGAGCCAATATCTTCTTCACCCTACGCCTGCGGTCATTATCGACCCCTTCGCCCAAGTTCAGGGGCCAGGATGTTGTTGCTAACAATCCCCATGTATCCAGCCAGTTGTATTTAAAATGACTCTGCACATCTAACGCCTTAAAGACACTTCTGACTGTCTCATCATCCATCTGCTCCGCCGGCCAATCCTCCAATGCCAACGATTCGAGCCGCATATCATTCACCCAGCATCCGTACGCAATCCTATAATCTAACGCATTAGAACTTTTGGTAATTGATGTTCTGCTTCCTTTGGCTGCCAAAAGCTGAGTTGGGTTGATCGCAGCCAGAGCGGCAGCTCCAAGGGATGTCCTTATAAAATTTCTACGATTAACGTTTGATGATTCCATAATAAATAGATTATGTATAGTTTAGAAAATAATAATTGGAAATATAATTATATTAATCCTTAAATCCGCAAAAAAGTTATCAAAAAAAGTTGTCAAACATTGTGTATAAGTAATTTACACGATGTTTGACAGCTGAAAAATTTCATCTATATTAGTGCTAATAAACAAACCAAATAGGAATAATAAATTTTGAGACAGCCTCTTTTTATAATCATATTATCTGAACTATTTTTGACTTACAAGACTTTGAATGTTCTTAGCAATAACTAATCAAATCAGAAATTCACAGGATTTGCGCGTCCTTTATTAGTATCCCACCACAAAGGTGTTCCTCCATTATCTGGTCCACCGAGTAAAGATACTCCCCCAGCAACCCCGTCAGAATTATTTGTATACTCACTGGTTGGATACGGTAATCTGCGAATCTGCAAATCCGTATCAATAGTACCTCCGCTATTATTCACAAGAACAGGAAAAAGCCTTGGATAACAGGTACGCCTGTATTCTGCCCATGCTTCATGACCGCCTGACGGCCACATAGCAATCCATTTCTGAGTAATAATGCGTTCTAATTTCCGCTCGTTAGTTGCTGCTGGATTCCATTTAATTGTAATAGTTGAAACTGCATTAATACTGGCATTAGGGACTCCTTCTGTAGGAGTAAGGGGATCTTCATAATCTGCCTGTGTACTGGTATCATCATCAAGATAATTGTCGGCAGATACTCCCCATTGATCCATAGAAGTTTTTATTCCTGTTTCATAATAAAATTGAATGTCTTCAGCAATCCAGCCTCTTAACGCAGCTTCAGCTCTTAAGAACCAAACTTCGGCTGCGTTCATCGTCACTATCGGGGTAAATTGTTGTATTATATCAAAGTTCGGAAAGGAATAACCATTATACATAGGCTTTGCACCAACAGGTGTACCAGAACGGATTCCAACATACTTACCTGTAATACTGGGAGGCGCTTCTGCATTTTTTCCCGTAGGCCAGACATACTTTGGCAAACGTGGGTCCTTATACCCATTCAAATATGTTGTCAAAGAAGCATTACAGGCTAGATCTACCCATATGGTACCAACGTACCATATTGGATTCTGGTATCCAAAACCTGAAATCCCTGCATTTTCTATATTGGTCTCAATCAACCCCCCGGGATTATTTATAGCCAAAAGTGCTTGTGTTTTTGCAGTTGTCGGATCAATATTTACAATACGCATTGCTAATCTCAATCTCAGAGAATTGGCATATTTTAACCATTTGACGTAATCTCCTGCATAAATCATATCATATTTTGCAAATGGCTTACTCCCTGGAAATGTAGCAATATATGTCTGAAGGTTTGATACCGCAGTGTCCAATTGTGCAAAAAACATATCATAAAGGTCTTTTTGCGAGTCATATGGTGTGGTACTACTTAGCCCAACCTTGCTATAAGGAATAGGTCCAAAGATATCAGTAATTCGACTCATAGCTTGTACCTTCACAATCAGGGCAATGGCCCAGTAGTCAGGAGCGTCAGTACGTGTACCCTTGGATTCAATTTGTTGGATTGGCCCCATTACACTTCCATAAGCTATTGAGTATATATAAGAATCCCAAGCATCCACAAACATGTAATTCTGGTTATTTAAGTTCCCTCTAAACGGGTCAGCCGACTGATAGTATCCACAATAGTTATCTGCGTTCAGGTTCTGAATAATTTGATACATCCCATAATTTGAAAAAATATTTTCCTGAATTCCGGGATAATACAGTCCGATATTATTAAAATCATATTTTAGTTGTTCTGACGTTATGCCTTGTGGATCTGTATTAATAGATTCAAAATTCTTAGTACACCCCCAAAAAAGCGTAATTATCATTATAAAAAGGGTGAATTTAAAAGAGATATTAAACTCTAATAATTTATTTGAGATAAAAGTTGACTTTTTCATTACTAATTATTTTAAAATGGAACATTTAAAATGAAATATTAAGATGGGCGCCCACATTACGGGATGATGGTTGACTGAAAACATCCACGCCAGACATTCCACTACCTGTTGACATTGTAATTTCAGGATCGTAAGGTGCCTTTTTAAAAATGTAGAAAAGGTTACTTCCTATTAAAGATAGCCTTATACTTTGAATAAAATTATTCGCAATTGGGAAATTATATCCTAATGTTACGCGGCGCATCCTTACTACAGTTGCACTGTACATATATGCTTCACCTATTCCTGATCGACCTCCGACGGTTGAATACCATTTTAAAGCATCTACGGTAGACACGGCGGTTCCATTAGGATCAACAGCATTCACTTTTACACCGCCATTCTCGCGTGCATCACCAGTTACTTTGGATGTACCATAGCTATCCATCAACATTTGTGTCATTGACATTACATGGCCCCCGAATTTTCCGTCAATTAAAAAGGAAAGGGTGAAATTTTTATAATCAAACGTATTGTTCCAACTCAATTGCCATAATGGATTTGGGTTACCTACTTTTACAAATTTATTATTATTAATAGGTTGACCATCTGTGTTTAACTTGATTTGACCACTTTCACTTCTTTCAAACTTAACTCCCATTATATCACTCCACGATCCTCCTTTTTGCAATGCAGATTGGTAGGCATTTCCCCCGTGGGCAGTTATAAGGACTATATCATCAGGTGTATTTGGATTAAGCTCAACAATAACATTTTTGTTATTTGAATAATTAAGGGCTGTATTCCAACTCAGTTGGTTATTTTTTACAACATCATAACTCAGTAAGAATTCGCTGCCACTATTTTGTATATTTCCAGCATTCAAATACCCGACTGTATATCCGGTTGAAATTGCAGGAGTATAAGCAAGAAACTGATTATAAGTATTGGATTTATACCAAGTAAAACTAAAATTAAGCCTGTTATCAAAAAAACGAAGATCAGCACCTACTTCTTTAGATTTGGTATTGGTAGGTTTTAACTTAGAATTAGGTTCTACAAGGTTAAAACTAACACTCCCCCCCCCTGCCAAGTGACTTAATGGATTGGTAATATCAGAACTCCTTACCCCGCGCAATCTAAATTAGCGGTAATTTGGAAAATC
>JBAXXU010000129.1:0-11441 GCA_037127735.1 Bacteroidota bacterium | reverse complement strand
TTGCCGTTGGCTTCAGCCAACGGATAAAGAATCTCTCTCCCATACAGGGACTTTAGTCCAACAGGGTTTATTGGGCTAAAGCCCTTTGCTAGTGTAGCTTCTCCTACCGTTGGCTAAAGCCAACGGCAATTAATTATTATTCAGTTATATATCTTTAATAGGGAATGACAACTTGCCGTTGGCTTCAGCCAACGGATAAAGAATCTCTCTCCCATACAGGGACTTTAGTCCATAATTCTTTTCATATTATTCTCTTTCATCAGTTTTTCCAATTCCTCTTCCCATGTAATTTTCTTATGATGTCGCTCCTGATTTCGTATATACTCCCGAAGATTCTCTGATTGTGCCTCACCTATTGAGACACAATAGAAATCATCCTGCCATTCAAATTTCAACATTGTTAATTTGCTTTTATTTATCCAATACGAACTTTCGCCTTTTATCTTTTGCATTATTTCTGAAATATTCTGCGACCCTCCTAATGAAATCAATGCATGAAGATGTTCATGATACCCGTTCATTTGATTAATGTAGATACCCTTTGATTTGGCATTGGAATAGATATGGGAAATAACATCACCTCTTATTCTACCTGTTAAATAAGGAATCCTGTTTTTTGTAGTCCACACACAGTGCAGCCATATTTTGATGTAAGACATATTTTTGTTTAGTTACAGCGGGAAAGATTAAAGATACTCCATCTTCTACTTTAAACCAAAAAATAACCAAAATTATTATTGAGTTTAAACCCATGAATTTTACATCAGGGATCTTATTATATCTGAATTTCCCAAATTTGACTAAATTTGACCCGATACTGATACCATTGAACAAGGGTACTTTATTTTATTTAGCTCTATATTATTATGAAGAACCGAAAGACTTTATTGATGATACTCGATGGCTGGGGAATTGGCGATGGTTCAAAATCGGACGTGATTAGTCAGGTACCAACACCGAATCTTACATACTATAAGAATAACTATCCAAATTCAAAACTTCATGCTTCAGGAGAGGATGTAGGGCTGCCAGACGGTCAAATGGGAAATTCAGAAGTGGGCCATCTGAATATCGGTGCCGGAAGAGTCATTTACCAGGATCTGGTAAAGATAAATAAGGAATGTAAAACAGGAGAGATCAAACAAAACAAGGTGTTATCTGATGCCTTCTCATACGCCCGCGATAATAACAAACAGGTACATTTCCTCGGATTGATGTCTGACGGAGGGGTTCATTCACTCGATAAACACCTCTACTCACTTTGCGATATGACTATGGATTACGGAATAAAAAATGTTTTTATACATGCTTTTGGCGATGGTCGCGATACAGACCCCCGTAGCGGAATCGGATATATGAAAAACCTATTGGATTATCTTAAGAAATCGAACGGGCAGGTTGCATCATTCATTGGAAGGTACTATGCCATGGACCGCGACAAGAGGTGGGAGAGAGTAAAAGAGGCTTATGATCTGATAGTGAGTGGAATAGGAAAACCTGCAGTTAATATAATTGATGCTATGCAGGAGTCGTATAACACCGGAGTTACAGATGAATTCATGAAGCCTATCGTTGTTACTGATAAAAATGGAGATGCAATCGGAAAAATAACTGAGGGTGATGTCATCGTTTTTTTCAACTACAGGAACGACCGGGCAAAGGAACTTACGATTGTGCTTACTCAGAAAGATATGGCCGAGAATGGGATGAAGACCATACCATTATATTATTGCACAATGACCCCCTACGATTCAACCTTTAAAGGCCTTCATATTATTTATCCAAAAGAGAATGCCGATAATACAATTGGTGAAGTACTTGCTGAAGCCGGGAAACATCAGTTGAGGATAGCTGAAACAGAAAAATATGCTCATGTCACATTTTTCTTCTCCGGAGGAAGAGAGGAGAAATTCAAAAATGAGGAGAGAATAATGATATCTTCGCCTAAGGTTGCTACTTACGACCTGCAACCTGAAATGAGCGCTTATGAAGTAAAAGATGCTGTTATTAAAGCAATTGAGTCAGAAAAGTTTGATTTTATCTGCCTTAATTTTGCTAATGGCGATATGGTTGGTCATACCGGTATATATGAAGCTATTGAAAAAGCCGTCAAAACAGTCGATGAGTGCGCGGGGGCTGTTGTCAGGTCTGCCCGTAATTACGGATATGATGTTATGATAATTGCCGATCATGGTAATGCTGATAAAGTATTAAATGATGACGGATCGCCAAATACAGCTCATTCTCTAAACCCGGTTCCATGTATCCTCGTTAGTGATGATTACAAAAAAATAAATGAGGGAATCCTCGCCGATGTTGCTCCTACATTACTTAAAATAATGGGGGTGGTGATACCGGGGGATATGACGGGAAAAGTGCTGGTATAATAAAGCCTCTCCCCCATCCCCCTCTCCCAAGTGAGAGGGGGTGTAAGAAAAACATAATCAATTAATTAAGTCCCTCCCCCCTGGGGGAGGGACTTAGGGAGAGGTAAATAATTATGCTCCGTATCGACGACACAATATTCAGTTTCGACATCCTCGAAAAAAAATTCCGATGCAACCTGCCGGCTTGTATGGGCAACTGTTGCAGGTATGGCGATTCTGGAGCTCCATTAAGTGTAGATGAGACACTTATTCTGGAAGATATCTGGCCGGAAGTTAAACGCTGTCTAAGGCCGGAAGGAGTTGCGGCAATCGAAGAGAAAGGGAAGAGTGTTACAGATTTTGAAAATGACAAGGTGACACCACTTATAGGCAATGAGGAGTGTGCATATACAATTCTGAAGGACAATATTTTAATGTGCGGAATTGAACAGGCATGGTACGATGGTAAAATATCATTCAGGAAACCAATTTCTTGTCATCTCTTCCCTGTCCGCATAAAATATTATTCAGATTTCAGAGCAGTAAATTATCAGGAATTAGCTATTTGCTCTTCAGCTTGTAAAACTGGTTCAGAAGATGGTATTTACGTTTATGAATTTCTTAAAGAGCCATTAATAAGGGCTTTGGGAGAAGATCTCTACAAAGAATTGTGCATAGCCGCCATAGAATTAAGGAAGAATAATACTTTTAAATGACTATCGGTTATCATACATATAGAATTATTGATTTTGACCTGGAATACATTCATTAAAAAATAAAGGGCCTTGCCATCGCATGACCCTACGATGTCAGAGTTCGCATCTCTGCGACATAAACATAAACATTAATTATTTTTTTAGTTTGGATATTTAAATAAGAACCTATATATTTGGAGAGTTAAATTAAAACCTAAAACTAATTCGTATGAAGAAACTTTTTCTGCTGATTGTTATGTTTGTGTTTATAAGTGGCTACACTTTATTGGCGCAAACAATAGTGATTACAGGTACGATCACCTCTGCGGTAGCAGGGGAGGGTCCAATTCCCGGGGTTACTGTTCTGGTTAAAGGTACCACAATTGGTGCATTGACAGACGTTAATGGGAAGTATTCTATCACTGTACCGACAAATGCTACCACATTGGTTTTCTCCTATATTGGGATGACTTCTCAGGAGGTAGCGATTGCGGGGCGCAAAGTTATTGATGGCGTTCTTGAATCAGCCCTTGTCGGTTTGAATGAAGTTGTTGTAACGGCCTTTGGTATTAAAAGGCAGGCTAAAGAACTTGGAGTTGCTACTGCTCAGGTAACTGAAAAGCAGTTAACCCAGGCCGGTGTCAGTAACGTTGTAAACGGTTTGACAGCTAAAGTGTCAGGTTTGCAGATCAACACTATAAACAACGGTGTAAACCCCGACACGAGGATTACCCTTAGAGGAAACCGCCACTTTCTGGCAAGTAACCAGGCTTTGATAGTTCTGGATGGCGTTCCGGTAAGCGCTGACTTTCTGAACTCAATAAACCCTAACGACATTGGCAATGTTAACGTACTGAAAGGTGCAAGCGCTTCCTCTCTTTATGGTAACGAGGCTTCAAACGGCGTATTGGTTATTACAACCAAAAGAGGTAGCGGTGATAAACCGGTTATTAAAATCAGTAATACCACAACTTTTGAGACTATCTCTTACATGCCTAACCTGCAGACACGTTTTGGTGGCGGTTCCGGTGAAGATACAGTAAACTCCGATCCAAATTATACCTTTTGGGTAGGACCTGACCGTAACACCGATCCGCGTACAACATACGAAAATCAGAGCTATGGCCCCGAGTTTAATGGTGCAATGGTTGTATTAGGCGGTAAACTGGTTGACGGATCATATCAGATGATCCCCTACAGCGCAGTGAAAGATGGCAAGAAAAAATTCTTCGATACCGGTATTTCAACGCAGAATGATGTTTCTTACTCTGTAGGTGACGACAAAAACAGTTTTTATCTCTCAGCTCAGGATGTTAATACCACCGGTACAATACCGATGGATAAAAACAGGAGATCCGGTGTTCGTATGGCAGGTTCAAGAACCTCCGGAATATTTCATGCAGACTATACGCTTGGTTTCACCCAGACAAACACCAACACTTCAGGTGGTGAATATTTCCAGCAGAGACCGGTTTACTGGAACGTGTTAAATACTCCGGCTGAGGTGGATCTTACATTATATAAAGATGTTGTAAATAATAAGTTTGCTGAACACAACGGTTACTTCAATGCTTATTATCCCAACCCTTACTGGCAGTTGAATAATTCAAGAAATTTAAGAAGAAAAGAAAACGTTCTTGGTTCTGCTTTAATAACATTAAATCCTGCCCCGTGGATCGATATTTCTTATCGCGCAGGTATTACATACGAAACAAGAGCTGATAACTATTACAGGAATGGAGTTACATTTAGTTCATATAGTAAAACAGACCCATGGGGAGGCGGACATATGGGAGTAAGTTCTCCATATGCAGGAGTATCTGGCGATGCAATGCAGAGCAGCATGATTTTAACAGGAGACTTCCTTGTCCAGTTAAACCATAAGATAGGTGACTTTACAGGCAAGATGATACTTGGTAACTCAATGTATTCAAATAAGTACAGATACGTTGGAGTTGCAAACAACTCGCTCGTTATTCCTCTCTTATATAACATATCTAACCGTCTTGGTGAACCGGGAGTTGGCGAAGCGTTACAGAACCGTAATTCGATAGGTCTTTTTGGTGACCTGACCCTTGGTTACAAAGATTTTGCTTTCATTCATGCCTCGGCTCGTAACGATTGGGATTCGAGATTAACAAAAGAAAACCGCTCATTCTTTTATCCAGGTGTTGATGCAAGTGTTATCCTGACCGATGCAATTCCTGCCCTTAAGGATAATGCAATTTTAAGTTTTGCAAAAATCAGGGGAGGCTGGTCGCAAACCGGTCAGATCTCACTCGATAACTGGTATGCCACATTACCATCATTTGCTCAGGCAGCCGGTTTCCCTTACGGATCTACAGCCGGTTTTGCTTTAAGTGCCACATTAAGCAACCCGCTTCTGAAACCCGAGCTGACACAGGAGATTGAAGCCGGATTTGAATTAAGCTTTCTCAAAAACAGGTTCCATCTTGAGGTTAATGCCTATCAGTCAAATACAAAAGATCAGACAATACCGGCAACAATTTCCATGGCAACGGGTTATGCAAGTGCATACATCAATGCCGGTGAACTTCAGACACAGGGTATTGAAACAGACCTGAAACTTACTCCTGTTTTAAGCCTCGGTGGTCTCGACTGGAACATGACAATAAGTTATGCTTACAATTACAGTACAGTCATATCTATTCTTGAAGGATTAGATGAATTGCCAATTCTGGACGTTTCTTATGCAGTTGTTGGAGAGCAGTTCCCCGCGATTAAAGTTACTGATGTTAAGAGAGATTCTCAGGGTCGAATAATTGTTGATGCAGTGACCGGTTACCCGATCAAAGACCCTGCTCTAAAGCAAATGGGACATGGTAACCCGAACCATATACTCGGCATCGTCAATACATTTAACTTCAAAGGATTAAATTTAAATATTGTTGCTGATTACAGAAGTGGTAACGTAATTTGTAACATAGTTGGTAATTCTCTCGACTTTACAGGAACATCATGGCATTCGGCTCAGAACGGGCGTCAGAATTTTATAATTCCTAATTCGGTAATCGAAACAGGTACTGATGCTACCGGTAGCCCGATCTATTCTCCAAATACCGATGTTATTACCCGTAATGCAGGACGTTCATTCTGGACTGGTTCTGATTATCGCGCCGTTCTGAGCACTTACCTTAACAGCGCTGCATTCTGGAAGTTAAGAGAAGTATCGCTTTCCTATGACGTTCCTGTTCAGAATATTCTCGGTGGCGCCATTAAAGCTGCCCAGTTAGGTATTGTCGGAAGGAACCTTTTAATGCTTCGTCCCAGAACCAATATCTGGAGCGATCCTGAGTTCAACACACGTAGTGGAAGCACCAACGCTGTGGGTTATACCACTGAAGATCAGACACCTCCTACAAGAGTTTACGGATTTAGTGTTAAACTTACTTTCTAAGTAGAAAAAATAAAAAGATATGAAGAAATTATTAATATTATTAACTGTACTGCTTGTTTTGGGAACCTCCTGCAAGGACGATTTTCTTTCAGTGAACGAATTTAACCCCAATTCAGCTTCAGCTGTTCCGGCGAACCTTGTTCTGCCTGCAGCGCTAAATACCACCTCCCGAATCGTCACCACACCAGGTAACTATCCTTTTGTTTATCTATGGTATGGTTGCATGTCTATAAGCGGTAGCTATTCTCAGCCAACTGACTTAACCCAGTATAACCTGCTGAACAGTTCTTACCAGGGAAACTGGAATAACAGCTACCTGAATCTTCAGAACTACGATTATATTGTGAAGAATTCAACAACAGAAAAACTGAAGCCTTATAAGGCAATTGCTATGATTATGAAAGTTTATCTTTATCAGAATCTTGTTGATGCTTATGGCAATGTCCCTTATTCTGAAGCTCTCCGATCAGCTGATGGCATCCTGAAACCTAAGTATGACGCTCAGCAGACTGTTTATGAAGATCTGGTTGTTCAGCTCGATGCAGCTATGGAACAGATAACTTCAGCTCCTGCCGATGCTGACGAGGTAGGCGCCTACGACATCATTTATAATGGTGATATGGATTTGTGGCTTAAGTTCGCAAACACTCTGAAGCTCAGGATCCTTGTTAACCAGTCGGATATGACCGGAAGGGGCTCTTATATTTCAGGTGCAATTGCAACAACTATATCAAACGGTTTCCTTGGCGCAGGTGAAGGTGCAATGTTGAATCCGGGTTACCTTCAGTCAGCCGGTAAAATGAACCCTTTCTGGGAAAGATTCTACAAACAGGATGGCTCACAGCAAGCTGATGGTCTGAGTTATTTTGTTGCCGGTCAGGATGCATGCGATTTCCTGACTGCCAACAACGACCCACGCAAACTCAGATTCTTCCAGGCAAACACTTCAGGAGGAACAGCAGTCAAAGGCAACTATTTCGGAGCGCTTGTTCTTGAACCGCAAATAACAACTTCAAAACTTGGCGCTGGTATGCTTCAGGGATATAATCAGACTTCTCCAATATTGACCGACTTTGAAAGTCTCTTCCTTCAGGCAGAAGCTGTTCAAAGAGGAATTATAACTGGAGATGCAAAAGCTTTATATGAAAGCGCTGTTACACAATCAATTATTTATATGGGTGGATCTTCTGGTACAACCGCTGCTGCTGCTACCTATCTTGCTCAGGCATTGATGAATGTCAGCTTTGATGCTTCTACAAATAAGGTGAAAGCTATTATCACACAAAAATGGGTAGCTTTAAACGGACTTAGCCCAATGCCGATCTGGACAGATTACAGAAGAACAGGTTTCCCCGATTTTCTGCATTTTTCTGCAGATCCTGCAAGACTTAATGATATTCCTCCTGTTCGTCTGCTTTATCCCCAGGCAGAAATAAGCACGAATAATGATAATGTACTGGCTCAGGGCGATATCAGTTTGTTCACATCAAAAATTTTCTGGCAGAACCGTTAGAAACTGAAATTGCCATAAATTAAAAACAATTAAAAAAAAAGAATATGAGAAACAAAATATTCATGATTATATCCTTTCTGGCAGTAGCTTTTATTTTTAATTCTTGCCTGAAAGATGATATTGGTGAGGATTGGACAGCTTCCCTCAAAGGGAAAATGTACGCTGAGGTCTGGAACGCAGGCTTTCTGGCTCAAGGTTTAGCACCTGTTGCAGATCCTGTTATTTTCAAGTTCCTGGTAAATATTGCAACTGATGCGCTCCCTACAACTGATATTCAGCTTACGATCGGGGTTAATGATGATGCAAGGGTCAGGTATAATGCTTTAAAAGGGACAGCCTATAAGCTTTACCCTTATATTGAAGTTTTAAATCCTACTATTACCATTAAAGCCGGTACAAGGAATGCTTATGTTCATGTTAAGGTATGGAACGCTGACCAACTAGACGCATGCGATAACTTCATGGCTCCTATCTCCATAACGGATGCAACAGGTGGTGTTGTTGTCTCTGATGCATTAAATAATGGCTCAAGATTAATGGCATTACCTATATCTAACCCTTATGCAGCAACCTACAATACTGTAGGCTATCGTATTCGTCCGGGTAATGCTACGGAGCCAATCGCGACTGGTACTACACAAGGTTTTTCTACTATTGACTGTAAAACCGTTACAAAAGTCGGATTTGGAAACTATGCAGCGTATAGTATTAGAATTGAAATTACTACAAATACTATAGTTGTTGGTGGTACAACCTGTTATAAGGTTATTGCTATGCCTTATGATCCGGCTACCGGTGCAGATGTTGGTGATATGTTTGATACATGGACCGGAGATCCTGCTTCGACTCCCGCTCCTCCTGCAAATGGCACCGATATTAATTATTACAATCCTGATACAAAGCAATTTGTGTTGAATTGCTGGTATACCAGCGCTGCAGGTAATCGTATTATGTATGAAGTTCAAACAAGAATTTAAGTTTATTTTGATTCTTCTTATCAGGTTGGTTTTATGAAGCAACTATTGTTTTAAATTCAGCTTGATAGGAAAGAGTCAAAAAATTTAACTGAAAATTAAAAAAAAACAGATTATGAAAAGAAAAATATTGTTTATTGTAATGATGCTCGCCTTTACCGGCTTATTTACAATGCAAAGTTGTAATAAGGACGAAGTAGTTACGCTAAAGGAATTCCATGCCTTCACTGACCCTGTAGCCGTAGCTCCTGCAAATGAAGCAACAGTGACAATTTCCGGAACAACTGTTGATCTAACATGGGAATCAACAAACGCTGACAACAATGCTCCTCTGGCAGATGTCTATTTCGGAACTTCAGAGACTCCTCCACTTTACAAAGCCGGCCATAATTCATTGACGCTTAATGTTCCTGTTGAACTTGGTCTGACTTATTATTGGCATGTGACGATGAAGGATGCCCATGGCCTAATAACTAAAGGTCCGACCTGGAGTTTTACTGTCTTTGAACCTATTGGGATCTTTGTAGGTGATTTCAATTGTGATGAACCGGCTGAAGATTACAGTTATGATGTTTCCTTTGAAAAAACAAGCCCTGTAACCCTGGAAACTGCTAACTATTGGAATTCGGGTTGGGCGGCAACTTTCACACTTGATTTTGCTGCGAATACATATTCCATGCCACTTACTGTATGGGGTAATTATTCATCAATAGAATCCGGGACTATTGATCCTGAAACAGGTACAATGGTTGGGGATTATATTATATACTATAAAGAAGCTTCTATAGAAGAAGGAGTTCACACCTACACCAAGTATTGATTAATCTGAAATAGGATTATTATTTTAGAGGCAACCCGGAATGGGTTGCCTTTTTTTTTTGTTGAATTTCATGAACCTGCTACATTCACTTTATGAATGAGAGGCCTTATTACTCAATCTTCAGATTTACCAGTTCAAGCCTTGTTGTTGTAGCCCTCAATATTTTTACGATCCTTCTTGCAACAGCCACTTATAAACCGGAATAGTCTCTATTTCAACTCCTTTAGAAGATATAAAGGTCTCAAGTTCAGAATCGAGAGTAATGATTTTTCCCTTCCGGATATTGAAATATTCTGCAGCATTTTCCAGGCCTGAAATTTCCCGGGCCAGTGTTGCTTTGTTACTAATATCATACGATACCTGAATGAGATCGGCTGGTTTATCTTTATCAAACACTACAAAATCACATTCCGTCTGCTCTTTGTAGAAAAACAGGTTGTTTCTGTATCTTCGGTGCAGATGGAGAAAAACAACATTTTCAAGTAAGCTTCCAAAATTATCTGAGAATTGCCAGGTAAGAGAATTCAGCAGACCGTTATCAATAAAATATATTTTCTTTTCTGATTGTTCCTGCTTTATGAACGAATAATTAAACTTACTTAGCCTGAATGAGAAATATGCTGTCTCTGCATAGTCGGCAAAGAGGTAAAGACTGTCTTTGGAGATCTTGTAACCGGCTGATTTTAACTCATTATATATTTTATGGATTGAGGCAGGTTTTCCTGTACTTATTACAATCCGGTTCAGGAAATATTTTAGCGCTGCAACATTTTTTATATTGTAACGCTCAATCAGATCCTTGTAGAGCATAACATAGAAATAATCCTGTAATATCTTCTGGTGAAAACCTGTATTTATTACTTCAGGAAATCCTCCATTTATCAGGTAATCTCTCATGCTGTTAATAATAACAGCCTTGCCGGCAGGAAGATACAGATTATTATCGATATTTTTAAACTGAAGATATTCTCTGAATGAAAGTGGGAAGAGTTCAATATTGATATTCCTTCCCCTGAGAGAACCGGCTATATCGCTGCCCAACATCTTCGAGTTTGAACCGGTGATGATGATATGCCGGGAGACAGTATCATATAAACGTCTGACAAATTTCTCCCATCCGGGCAGGTTTTGTATCTCATCGAAAAAGAAATAAACATTTTTCAATTCATTATCCGGATATAATTCCATATATGCCTGAAGTATCAGGTCCAGCTCACCGGTTTCAAGATAAAGACGTTCATCCTCAAAATTTATGTAAACCAAATTGCTCTTGTCAATCTTCCGTTCAAGGAGATTCTTCATTCCATGGAGCAGCAAATAAGTTTTCCCACATCTGCGGACTCCGGTAACACTAATTATTTTACCCGAATCTAATGGTAATTCAGAATCACGTTTCAAAACTGAACTGAAGTCGGTGTTCTGATTAAGAACTATAATCTCTTTTAATACATCTTTCCTTATCATAAGGACAAATATACATGTAGTTTCCTTATGAAGCAAATAAATTTCTCAGCGCATTGTACAGATTGATGTAAAAGATCTTCTTCTGCCTAAGGAAACCCACCCTTGGTCCCCATAGCCGTCAACCAAAGGAAAAAAAGGAAGTATTATGAAGTCTCAGAATACATTTTAACTATGACGAAGTTCTTCGCCAG
>JBAXXU010000128.1:0-11457 GCA_037127735.1 Bacteroidota bacterium | reverse complement strand
CCCATCAATTGTTCCTACTCCGTTTTTATATTTATCAAAGGAAAATTGAATGGTTCTGGCCTGATTGTCTTCTTTCAATCCGTCACAACTTGCCTCCGACAGTTGTGCAATCTTTTCTACCAGAGTCATCCGTTTCAGAAGATCATTTACACGCTCTTCTGTTTTTGCTTCGGGATCTTTATAAACCCGAGTATTAATATTTTCATTACACGCGGTTATAAACAATGACATTGTCAGGATCGATAAATAATAAAACAACTTCTTCATAAGAGATTTTTTTAAGCTATGTAAAAGAGTTTTCCAATTGGGGGACCAGGAAGGTCAGGTTCGGGTAACACTATATTATCAGGTGTTTTGGTACAGCTAATACTAACCAAAAAAAGCAATGACCAAATTGGAATCAGTTTTATATTCATATTATTGCCATTTCAACAGCAATTAAACTTTAAGGAATATTTTCTTCTTATAAAGTATATACAGGAATAACCAGGCAATGAAAGTTAGTCCAATTCCATCTATCAGCGGACCCCATGACGGAGGGAGAAGAGCCGCAAATCCTCCGAAGAAAAAATCGGTAGCTGATTTGAAATTAATTATTCTACCTGCAAGATAGATTGTTATCGGGTTCATACCTATGACAACAAAAAAGAGGGCCCATTTCTTATATTGCCATACATCAATAATAAGATAGAAGATAGCAAAAAGAAGAAGGCTCAGTCCACCAACCCAGCATACAAATGAGCTCGTCCATAGATGCTTGTTGATCGGGAAAACAATATTCCATATCTTTCCGATTATCATCAGGGCTACTGCTGCTAAAACCATGTATAGCACCTTTTTTACAGGTTTGTCCTTAAGATATTCTGACAAGAGGAATTCTCCTGTGAACATTCCAAGCAATGCTGTTCCAATAGTTGGTATAGTACTTAATATTCCTTCCGAACCGAATAGTATACCGGGCCTAAAAAGACGATCGATATAACCGGTAAGGTTTCCTTCCTTAGAAAAAATATCAGTTGAACCCAGGTCATGCGCCGGGAACAGCAGCAGCAAAAGCCAGTAACCAATGAGGAGCCCACAGAACCAAATAATACGCGAACTAAGCTTTGTGTTCATAAAGATAAAAGCACCGAACATCCACCCAATACCTATTACTCCCAAAACACTTCCATAGTTAAAATGGGCAAAATCAAAGTTGATACCATTATTGTAGATAATGCCCAGAAGGACAAGTATCAATCCACGGCGGATTACATGAGTATATATCGACTTTCGGCTATCATTTGCAGCTATCCGTTTGGCCAGTGAAAATGGGAAGGATATTCCGGCAATAAAAAGAAACAGAGGGAAAATCATATCGAAAAAATGAAACCCGTGCCATTTAACATGGCTCAGTTGGTTGGCCCACCATTGCAGAAAAGGCCAGCCCGTTAGAGAAGCAAGACCCCAGAAAATATCTCCGCCTCCTATAATCCAGAACATATCGAATCCGCGCAGTGCATCAAGAGAGTGAAATCGTTTTACAAAAGGTTTGTTTTGGTTTTCCATTTGAATTAGTTTTTTGATTTGCTAAAAATCCTGACCGGACCAAGTAGTCAGGATGGCAAAAATGGCATTCTATCAGGCTGTTGCAGGTTCATCGCATAATTGATCCGCTCTTTTGAGGTAAGTTCCATAGCTGAAATTTATATGCCTTATGAAATTAATTCTTCTAAATATTTTTTTGTTTTTAGAATGTATTCACTATTTTTCTCAGCAAGTTCATATTCTATAGTAATACTCCCGGTGAAACCCAACTTCTTAAGATATGAAATTATTGCCGGGAAATTCACCTCTCCTTGAGGAATAGGTACTTCCTTACCTAACTCATTGGGATTTGTCGGATAATTTCCGTCTTTTGCATGAAGAGCCTTCACGTACTTTCCAATCACTTTCAATCCATCCAGAGGATTGGCCTTTCCATACATTACAAGATTAGCCGTGTCGTAATTGACAAAAAGATTTCCCGTCCCGATATCCTGAATTACCCTTAACAGTGTAACCGGTGTTTCCTGTCCTGTTTCAAAATAGATATCAATACCCTGTTTCAGTGCATATTCCCCGATAGGTTTCATCGTCTCAATGAACTCAATATACAGAATATTTTTAGGATCTTCCGGAATAAATCCAAAATGGGCATGAACAGCAGGAATACCTGCCGCTTTGCAAAAATCAATACCCTGTTTTAATCGTTCTACACGTGCAGCCCGGTTTTCACGAGGCACAAGACCAATTGTCGATGGACCCTCTATAAAGTTCCACTTGTAAATACCAGGCCCCATACAGATTAGTGTTGTTGCTTTCAATCCATATTTTTTAAGTGATGCAGACACCCGTGCAGCAAGTTCCGGGGAATAACTATTAATACTGAGCTGGCAAGTTGGAAATCCCAGATCCCTGACAATTTTTAGGTCTTCTTCCGGATTATTTGCTGCAGAGATTACTCCCAATAAAATATTCTTTGAAGTTTCTTCGGGCCCGCCTATTGTTTTACTTCCAAAAGTGGTGATAACTCCGGGTATGCCCGCTATCATAGCTGTGGAATATATAAACTTCCTTCGATTAATTTTTGCCATTTTACTTCTGTTTTATTTATCAAATTGTGATAGGTCAAGATTTGGATCAATTCTTTCACCTGATAAGATCAATTCATCCCATGAAATAGTTTCATGTCTTATTGCAGCTTCTCTCCCCAAAAGGGCGGTAAGAGTGGATTCACATCCGGTTTCGAGTTGGTTTAAATAGTTTCCTGTTTCAATACTTTTTATAAAAGCAATCTCCTTGTTTGCATCTGCATCCTGGAGTGCGGAAAGAAAAACGCCGGCTTTCTTTTGTTCTTCTGTAGGTATAGAAGCGCCACACCTGAGGACCCCTGAATCCCACGGATTATCACCACTGATAAAAACACCTCCTGAATAGTGTGCTTCTGCGATGCCTTTAGATCCTATAAATCTTGCACACACATCTCCAAACTCAGGCCCAACCTGTGTGGTGTGAATACTCACACTAATATTATCAGGATATTCATAAATTATTTGATAATTATTCCAAGCATCGCCAAACTCGGCTCCTGCTTTTGAACCTCCGGTGCCAATAGCTTGTATAGGATGCGATTGTAGAACCCAATTACAAACATCCAAAATATGAATTCCCTGATCTAATAATGTTCCTCCAGATATTGCATGAAAGTGGTAGTGATTACGAATTCGGTATTCATCAAACGATATATTATTGATGGGGCTGATGCCAACACCTGAAGAAAGATAGTAAAGCTGCACATTGACTATATCACCGATTGCTCCTTGTTGAAGTCTATTGATCATTTCGATAAAAGGCGATGCATAGCGAATTTGAAATCCATGCACGGCACTCAATTTGCCGTGAATTCCGGCAGCTATTTTTTGCACTCTTTTACACCCTTCCACATCAATTGCTGCAGGTTTTTCGCAATACGCATGCTTCCCAGCTGCAACAGCCGCTTCCAAAAACTCAGGATGAGCATATGCCGGAGTAGAAATTAATACCGCATCCACCTCTTTATTGTTTAATAACTGAAGATATGCCTTCGACCCTTTATACATATTGGTTTTTAGTATTTCGGGATATCCTTTTTCGCTATTAACCTTATTTAAAGTGACAAGTGTTTTTTGCAGCTTTTCATCTAATAAATCAGCCATAGCAATAATGGCGATGTTTGTGTTTTTCGACATAGAGGAGATAACACCAGTTCCTCTTCCTCCACATCCAATAATCCCCATGCGTATTGCAGAGTTAGCTTTTGTACCAAAAGCAGTGCCTGGTTTTAAAATAGTAAAGGCTGAAACAGCGGTTGCGCTTTTTAGAAAAGTTCTACGTTCCATTTTTGTCATGATATTCTATTTTAATTTATCTGAATTAGTTGATCCTTATTAATACGTGTTTTTCATTACTTCTCCAGCGATGGATATTTATCGTATGCTTCCGGTCTGTGGGGAAGGTGATGTTCTTCTACTGAACTGTCGTATCGACCTTTACCTCTTTTACTTCTTTGCGGATAAATTCGCCAACAAACAAAGTTCATGTTGAGGGTTTATGAAACGGCAAGTACAGTTTTGAACATCTCATGCTGTGGTTGCACCAGTAATTTCTTTAACATGATTTGCAGGGTTTTGATCAAATTTGATCAAAATCTAAGCAAAAATCAAGCTTTCAAAGAACATATGTTATTAACATTAATATTGTTAATAATTATTAAGGATCAACTACTTATACTAATTAATATTCTCCTTCCCTTACTTGTTATTGATGTAGGATATTTTAACTTCTGCTTACCAAGTTTTTTGTATTTTATTTGGCTTTGATGTAACAAACTAAAATTATTTGATTTGAGCTTATTTCTTAGGTCTCAGTTATCAAATAATAAATTGATCCTGCAAAAAAGTATTCTTTCAATCCCATCTGATTACTGCGCCGAGAACATTTTGAGTTTCCCCACTCTTAATAGTATTATAAAATTCGGGTGCATCTTCTACAGATAATCGATGTGTAATGGTCTGTTCCCATTTCAGAGCACCGATTGCCATCCAATCCATTATAGTTTTTCTGCAGGGTTGGAAACCATCGTCACTTGGGAAATAGGCTGTAAGCAGTTTTTCATGAGCGAGATAAAAGTTAAATGACAATTGTCCAAACTGACCGTAATCACCCTGGAACACAAACTTGCCATAGATTTTACAGTATGAAAGAGCAATATTGATAAATTGCGCCAAACCTGTTGATTCAAAAACAATATCTGGCCCATGTGGTGCCAATTGAGCAATACGCTGAGATACATTCTCTTGCGTTGCGTTAATGGTATGATCTGCACCAAGTTTAAGTGCAATCTTAAGCCTATCTGGCTGTATATCTATAATAATAACGGTTGCCCCGCGAAGTTTCGCTGCTGCCACATTTCCCAAACCTACCAGACCTGCTCCCTGAACGACCACAATGTCTCCAGTTTTGACACCTGATAAATTCACTCCATTTAAGCCTACCGATGCCATAACGAAAAGTGATGCCGCTTCCATATCAATCTTATCTGGTAATATTGCTGCGCTATAAAGGTGGCTTGTAGTATCTACAATTGCATAAGTCCCATGAGCGCCGGAAGTGGAACTGATATGTTGACCATTTATCGTGGCTGTTACAGAACAACCACGATGATAAACTTTGTCGCCAACTTTAAATTCATTAACCTCGCTGCCAATTTTTTCCACTATGCCTACTGCCTGATAGCCTAGCCAAATCGGAAAGGACCCCCAGGAAACCTTTTTGCGAATAAGCATAAGTTCTGTCCCATTACTGATCCCTGAATAAAGATTTTTGATCAGGATGTCTTTGGGTCTGAGATCAGGCAAAATTAATCTGGCCACAAAAATCTTCTGATCGTCGGTGCACAAAATAGCTTTAGTATAAATCATTCCACAATTCTTATAATATTAAATTCATTATCAGATTAATTGTTTCATATAAAAGCCTAAAAACCAATTTAGAGTAAATATATTAAGGTGTACATGATTTACAGTCTTGGCATATTTTTTTGCTCACTGAATTTAATATTAAAATATGATTTCTTATTACCAAATTACGGATTGTTTGCAAATTTATTCTAAAAGTAACTCTTATCATATCTACCAACTGGGTCATAATTGCCAACTTGTTTTTGTATTCAATTATTTTCTTGCTGATCATTAAAGCAGTTAACCGCCTGTCCTCCCTGCATCACGGCACAACGGATTCCGTTCTCCCAGCTATTTATGTATTTCTTTGTATCAGCTTTTGGAAAATGAAGGTTGCAATCGGGCATCCTTAATTTCGCATCAATCTTGTTAAAACAGAGTTCTCTGTCTGCTTTTTCAAATGATAATGGATTCGTTACATCAACCTCTTTACCATTAAAGTACCATTCATCCATTCCCCAGAAATGGGCATTCGATAAATTCATCTGCAGGTCGTTAACTATACGGGCAACAAGTGGCAGTTGTTCCGTAGGACCAATTGGACCGCAAATTCCTACGGGGTTACTGTCTGATGCCTCTTTCCATGCAGTGATGTACTCCAGGGCTTCTGCCAGATAGAAATCCTCCAGTGTATCGTAGAAGAAAACTTTAAATCCTTCCCTCGATAATTGGTGCAGATCTCCCGGGGTAAGCTTAGAGGCATCACTTAATAATTCATCATCCAGCGTGGTAAAATCCCACCAGTCGGGCGCAAGCATACTTAATTTTCGGGGCATAGTGATTTATTTATTATTATCAGCATTTAATATGTCACTTTAATACAACTAAATTGCCAAGGATCTCTTTAAGAATATTGTTCTGAGGGTACGCATGGCCTAAATGTTGTCTGAACCCTTCAGCATATTTGGTGCTTATTTCTTTTCCTCTCGTTTCAGCAAATCATTTCATAGGAAGGATATTTTCATCCATTTTATGATGCGCCCTTAACCAGTCTCGCTGATTTTTATGACAGTCAAGCATTTTTTCCTTGATTTCTATCTCATTCGTAATATCAACGTAAACAGATGGTTGTATTGGATTGCCTAGCTTATCTTTACCTTCCATCGGATCAGAATAATACAAATATGGCACAGGTTCAAAAGGTTCTTCAATTACTTCCATATTTTTAACACCTGAAGCGAAACAAGCGGCCTGAACAATCATGCTGGTTATTTCATGGTCAATCATATAATCAGTTGGGCTTGTCGTAAAAACAACATTTGACCGTTTTCTTCGGATTATGAAGTTGTTTTGATAATTGTTTCACGATCATATTATATATACATGGCTTCAAATTCAAGGCAATGATAAGTTCCTTTCAGCAACTCTGCAGCTTTTGCAGCCTCTGCTCTCCTGATACGGCTTATCTCTTCCCTTGTATACTCATCTGTTCCTTTATCTCCCGGAACAATGGAAGCAATATGAACTAACCATCCGTTTTTTTAATAAAAATAGTGCGCCTGCACAACTAATTTTAGCATCATCTGGATGTGCAAATATTCCTAATACACTTTTTCTCATACCACTATATTTTAATTAACATCAACAACTATTCCGTTTCCGGCAAATTTTGTGGTAATAGCGTAAGGTCAACCCGTCTAAACAATATTTCAGCGCCCTCAGATTGAATCTGAATACGTCCTTTTTGAGGTTGAACCTCAATAGCATGATTTACTAATGTGCCGTTAAGATATATGGAAATCTCCTTTCCCCGCACAATGCACTCTATTCTGTTCCATTCACCTACCGGTTTTTCAATATCTTTTGCTACTCGAAATCCTTTAACATCCTTCCATTCGGGACTACGACCATACCAATTGATTCGTCCTTCATAAATCGTCACCTGGTTTCCACCGGGTTTGAAGACATATGATCCGTTCTGTTTTTCAGGCTCCACAGGACAAGTGAGAGAAAACTTAATAGTGCCGTCACCGATGACAAGCATATCTCCTGTGCCTCCCTCAATAATCTGGCATTCAATTGAATGCATCCATATTCCGGAATAACCGCCATCTTCACCCGCTGAGTTTAAAAGGACGCCACTGTCCCTCGCTTTCCCGACTCTGGGTGCAAAAGTAAGATCTCCCCATTTAAACTCAACTAATAATTTATAGTTTTCATATTCCTCATCGGTTGTAATGCAGCCAAATTCCTCACCCGATATTCTTATCAGACCATCTTGCACAGTAAACACTTTATTAGGATCATTATTCCGCCCCCTATTTTTTATGAATGTGTACCAGCCGTTAAGGTTTTTACCATTGAACAATTTTATCCTGGAATTTCGTAGATTCTTTTTTTCATTAATTGAATTATCAGCACCTAAAGCAATGTTAGGTTGCATGAAATTCATTATGGACATTGTTACAATCAGGAATAATAGAAATAGTCTTTTCATCGCAAAATATTTAGAATATTGACAATTTATATATCAATGTCGTTTAGTTAGTGATAATTCATAATCGTTTGTAATTCATTGAATAAGGTTTCTTTGGCTTTTGTTTTCGAGGGTTGCTTCTTCCGGGCCGGATGATTTCTCTGGTTTCCGCAACTACTTTATCAAATGCTTCAATTGCCTTTTCAAATTGATTTCTTAAGAATACTCCAATCAATATATCCTGAGTCATCGAAAGTGCATTTGTGCGATTAATCTTTTGGTCAAACTTCCTGTTCTGATCAGCCTTGTATTCCTCAACTACCCTGTCTTCAATCGGATGGGCATAGGCAGCACATAAAGTCATCAAAAACACTTTAGCATGAAAATCTTGTTTAATTGCATTGGCTGTTTTACCTGAAAAATTCTCTAGTTCTGCCCTGCTTTTCAGTAACTTATAGGCTTCTTCCTCATTCCAACGGTAATGATATAGTTTGTCAAATTGTTCGTATAGATATTTTTCAGAATCGATTAAGGATGTGCAAAGAATCTCTTTGTTCCCGTCTGGAAGTTCAATCTTAATCAACCGGCAAATTATGGTCGTATCCAGCATGTGTGGAAAATCTGCCAACTTTTTTAGATCTTTCTTTGGTAAAGCAAAGGTTACAATCCGCTCTTTTTCATCACTCTCAGTAAAGTCCTTTACCTGTAACCACCAGTCTTCCTTTAACCGGACACAAAATTGGACGCTCTTGGCTTTTAATAAAAATAGTAACCAAAAGCAGGGATAGCCCCGATCAAGGAGCAGAAGGTCCCCAGACTTTACTTTGTCCATGTGTTGCATAAGCAAATCCCTCTCGCTGGATGCATAGGGTGACAACCGGGCATCCAGGGTGATTTGGTTCAATACATCGTAAAGCATTGAGCCGATAGCCAGAGAACGTGGACTATTTGCTTTGGGCCCAAACTTTTGCTGACCAAATTCTTCTACAACGCTGGGATGGTTGGGTAAAACCAACCGTGTCCCATCTACTGCCAAAACGCGCATTTCATGCCAAACGTAATACTCCGCTCCATCATAAAAAGTATCGGCAGCTATTTCATTTAATCGCTGATAAGCCCATGGATTTAACTTGGCCCTGGATTGAGTAAAAGCCCCTTTGGTAACTTCCCTTATTTTAAAATCGCTTCTGGAAATTGCCTTAAAAAAACTGTCCAGTTCTCGTTGTATGGAACTCTTAAAGTTGATGATTAATATTATTAAGTTATTGAATGTCAGCTTCCTGTCTCGTGAAAATACCTCTTTTCGGCCGTTTTTTGAACTGCCTCTAAACTCGTCATTATCAAGTTCATACGTTACATTTTTAGCTAATTTTTCACGATAATCCGCTTTCTTGTTAATACTTGGGTTACCCCCTATATACCTTATACAAGATAATCAACTATTCCTAAATTACAAACATTTCAAAGAACTATTATAGCTATATTTGCATTAAAATCAACCCTTTCAGAACATCTCCTTAACTAAACGACATTGATTTATATATGCCTATTTATCAAAATTATACGAAAGTTCATTGATTAATTTTTCGTTGCATTCTGTTCTGCAGAACGATCTGCAGCAAAAATAATCTCATGGGTATGGAGTGCATCGGTCAAACTGGTCAATGGCATTTCCTTTCCCTGATAAAGTGCCTCAAAAAACGCCTCAAATTGCAACTGGTACGGATGGTCTGAGACATCACCCGAATCAAGCATTTTCATCGATAATTCACTCCATTTGTTTTTGTTCAGTCCTCCAAGCTGTGTAGAATGGAATTTATTATCAAGAAGACTTCCTTCACTGCCAACCAGATGGATATGAAAATAGTATGGTTGCAAACAATCAATCACTGATGCCACCTTGCCAACGCTACCGTTTTTAAATTTAATGATGCTGACTGAAGTTGTTGGATATTCGTACTTAGCGAAATCCTTATTAGCTGAAGATGCAGATAAACTGGTCACTTGCTCTATGTCGTGCCCCATGAAAAGAAGGAGGGCATCAAGTGCATGACAACCACCTGATAGAAGACTGCTTCCGGCTGCACTTTTCTTTATATTCCATCTAAATTTTTTAACGACGGACTAAACTGATACCACCTAAGGGTAAAAAACGGTACCACCTCTACCTTCTTTGATAAAAATAGCAATCTTTCGCTTTTAGAAAGTTTGCTATCATGATTTTAGCCTTTATCTGCCAGTGTTGTGGCAAATTGGTTCCACGTAATCCCCGAATAAAGAATCAGAAGTACTGCTCCGGAAAAGAGTGTCAAAAAACCAGGATGCGTATCTGGAAAAAAAGACAATACAAGAAGAACATAGAATATCAGAAGAAGAGCCAGTCCAGCCAGAAGGTATGGCGCAAGAAATACCCGTCTTATCAATATCAACGGGATTATCGCAAGACTCATCCGGATTATGTAATGCGGAATCGTGATCAGCAAAGGGAGCGTAACAGAAAACGCCAAAATAATCATTCAACCATGATTGTAAAGACGCACGCGTTACTTCTTCAGCCCAGAGAAGATGGAGTATATACGTTATCTAGGATTAAAAAAAATATGATTGTAAATAGGAACGCGTTAACTCTGCAACCCAGTGTTGATGGGGCTTTCGCGCTGTTTAAGGTTAAAAGGAAGAAGATTGTAAATAGGAATGCGTTAATATCTCAGGAGAAGTAATAATCATGATAAGCGATGTCTTGTAATCAAAATAAGATCTGATTGTAAATAGGAACGCGTTTGCATCGGCCATAACAGCTATCTATTTTTATCGGGACAAAAAACATCCCGGTGAGTTCCAGAATAGAAGAAATACCGCTCTCAGCCTTTGACCTTTCGTTATCGGGTATGCGCATCATGAATATGACACGGATACTTCAGGTTGAGAAGTCGATGCATCAGCACGGACAGTTGCAGCCTGTTATTGCCAGGGTACATGAAGGAGGTTATCAGCTGATTGACGGGTTTAAGCGCCTATACGCGGCAGAGGACCTGATGATGGATGCCCTTCAATGCCGTTTGTTGGAGATAGATCTGACCCATGCCAAGGTTCTGCTATTAACCTACAACCGTCTTCACCAGTCGATGGAAGCCTGGGAAGAGGCTATGGTATTGCATGATCTCCAGAAGACCCACTCGCTGGATCAGCGTAGCCTGTCCCAGATGACCGGGTACAGCCGCTCATGGGTAAGCCGCCGTCTGGCGCTGATCGGTAAGATGGATGAAGCTGTCTCATCAGAGATCATGATGGGCACTCTTACCTCAAGCCATGCGCGGGCGTTAACTAAGTTGCCGCGCGGCAACCAGGCAGACGTTGCCCGTGCGATAACCAGCTTCTTCCTTACCAGCCGTCAGAGTGATAAACTTGTGGAAGCCTTTTTAAAAGCTGGTGATGAGAAGCAGCAGCGTTATATACTCTCTCACCCTGAGCAAATACTCCGAAGCGATTTATCAGACTCAGAAGAAGAGCCATATGATGTAA
>JBAXXU010000127.1:0-11547 GCA_037127735.1 Bacteroidota bacterium | reverse complement strand
TGACTCTGATAAAAGATCTTGGCTTCGACAGTGAGGCTGACAATTATGTTATCGCAGAGATTAAAAGATGGTATAGGCTGAAGCCAATGCTGTAATAGTAGAAATAACAAACAGTGAAAAGAAAGGGGTGAGTTCATGAAGATTGAGAAGGGGGATAAGTTCAGGAAATAAAAAAGAAGTTACATAAAAGAGACACGAAAAAAATAATATTACATACAACGTGTAATAAAAAAAATATTACTATATTTGTGTAATGATTGTAAATTCAGACCGGAATAATTTGCATATTTTAATATGATTATAAAGTTTGAAAATGACTATTTAGAAAATTTATTTACAGGAGAGCCTATAAAAGGTAAACCAAAATATAATGATTCAGTAATTAAAAAATTTAAAAAAGTCATTTTAATCCTTAAGAACGTTGAAAGCTCGATTGAGCTATCAAAGTTCAGGGGATTAAACTTTGAAGCTTTAAAAGGGAATAAAAAGGGCTTACATTCAATAAGTGTTGATTATGGTTACAGGCTGGAATTTAAACTTGAAAACGATGTTATTCAATTAACAGAAATAGTGATCATTGAAGAATTGTCTAACCATTATAAATAATATTATTATGACAACCAATAAAGTAGTCGGATCAAATGGGCAGGAGTTAAGGACAGATGTTTTATTACATCCCGGGGAAGTCCTTGAAATGGAAATATTATCGAGAGGGCTGAAAAAATCTAAGTTCGCGATGGATATAAAAATGTATCCTTCACATATGAGCGACATTTTGAAAGGGAAAAGGAACATTACGGAAGAAATTGCCCTTAAACTTGAAAGCATTCTTGGCATAAGCGCTGAGTTTTGGATGCGCTTGCAGGTAGAATATAATATTTCGTTACTTAGAGCAAAAATGAACCATGCAGCTTAAAATTTATTGAGTTTAAAACTCATGAACTGCAAAAATTAAAGGTGAATAAAACAGTGTAAAACTATCAATTGCATAAAAGTTAAGAAAAAAGCTTTTTGGTTATATGATAAATCCGGTTTCGTCATAATGACGGAAACCCTGGAAAATTTTTAAATTTTATTTATGTATATTGAAACAGACAAGACGTGAATTTATTAAAACGGCTTCGGCAGCATCTGCCGGTACCATTATAAGTCCGAAACTTTTACCGGGTCCCCAAATCTCAAACACCAGAACTTACCCTTTATGTGTTTTTACTAAGTGCCTTCAATTTCTTGATTATGCGCAACTTGGAGAAACCCTCGCGAATATTGGATTCAAAGGAGCAGAATTGACTGTCAGAGTTGGTGGCCAGCTCCTCCCTGAAAATGTAAAGGCCGATCTTCCCAAGGCAATAAGAACCCTGAGACAATCTGGAATTAGTGTTCCAATGATTGTCACAGATATCATAGACACTGAAAATCCGCTTACAGAAAAAATTCTAGGAACCGCTTCAGAACAAGGTGTAGGTTATTACAGGATGGGATATTTTAGTTATGATCCCGCGAAATCTATTACAGAGAACCTTTCTGCCCATAAGAAAACATTTGATAAACTTGAAAAGATCAACCGGAAATTCGGGATTCAGGGTTGTTACCAGAATCATTCAGGAACAAGAGTTGGAGGTCCTGTCTGGGATATCTACTGGCTTATGAATGGCTGTGATCCGGAATACATAAGTGTTCAGTATGATATCCGGCATGCGGTATGTGAGGGAGGAACATCCTGGCCTTTAGGGATGAAACTTCTCTCTCCATGGATTAAAACAACGGTTATCAAAGATTTTTATTGGAAGAAAGAAAATGGGAAATGGGAAATCACATCTGTTCCTTTAGGTGAAGGAATGGTTGATTTTGATGCTTACTTTAAAGAATGTATCAAACTTGGGATTTCAGGTCCTGTTACTGTTCATTACGAGTACGATCTGGGAGGAGCGGAAACTGGTTCTAAAAACCCAACCATGAATTTAGCAGAAATTTCGAAATTTATGAAAAATGATCTTAACTGGGTGAAGAATAAATTCAATCAACACGGAATTTGAATACTTTTAACCGATTGACAAATTTCTATAAGAACAAATAAAAATGATTTGTAGAAGAAAATTCATTTCAAATGTGGCTATTACAGGAGTTGTAATGGTATTTTTGAATAGCGACTATCATAAATCAAATTAAACTTACTATTATGAATTCGAACCAAAAATTACCGGCATTAAATTTTCATCCGGATGTGATGAAGCCGAACAGATTTTTTATTGTAATCGTTTTTATTTTGTTATGCAATACCGCATTCAATCAGCAAGTTAAGATCTTATCCACTCTTGGCATTAAGGGATTTCGCGCTGCGGTGGTAAAGATAGATATCACACCTGAAGACTCGCAGATGTTGCTTGGATACCAGGCCCGAAGGTCAACCGGCATTCATGACCATATACCTTCTTTTTTGGTTTGACTAACGGATGGCTCGGCTATATGCTTCCTGAGTCAGAATTTAAATATGGAGGACATGAACCCGATGTTTCACCATATACCCCAGGCGCTGCAGGTGATCTTAAAGAAGCAGTTATCAATCATCTTCAGGGAAAATGAGTCACAAGGTCATGGGAAAAGTTATTCTTTTTGGGGCCATATTATCCTATACTGAGGGACTAATCAGTACTTTAGCTCACTTTAGCTCACTTTAGGCACTCCAAACTCCAGGCACTGATTAATAACAACTTAATAATATGATACAATTATCCTGTCACGGAATTATAAGGTTTGTGAATCTGTTCAGGATTATTCTTCCCCTGTCGCTGACGCTATTGTTAATTAACGGAAGGGCATATTCTCAGGAAGATGGTCAAAAAGATCTTGATGTGATAACAAACTACTGGCTTCAGTACACCGATGCCCCAAACTCATTATATCATCATATTGTTAATCAGGCGTATGATCTTCTTGAGCAGCGGAATTTAGAAATAGCGAGGATGAAATCGTTATCCGACTGGCGGCAAAGACAGAAATGGATAAGTGCAACCCTGCTCGATATTATTGGTCCATTTCCTGAAAAAACTCCTCTGAATGCAAAGATAACCAGGATTGTTGAAAAAGATAGTTTCAGGGTTGAACATATAGTATATGAGTCTCAGCCAGGTTTTTATGTCACTTCATCAATGTTTATCCCAAAAGGGCTGAAGAAAAACAGTAAATCACCTGTTGTGATATACTGCAGCGGGCATTCGGAAAATGGTTATCGTAGCGATGTTTATCAGCACGTGATACTCAACCTGGTAAAAAAAGGTTTTATTGTTTTTGCATTTGATCCGGTCGGACAAGGTGAACGTCTTGAATATTATGATCCTAAAACCCACAAATCAATCGTTGGCGGTCCGACAACTGAACATTCTTATCCCGGGTCACAGGCATTTATAACAGGAAGCTCCCAGGCAAGGTATATGATATGGGATGGAATCAGAGCTGTTGATTATCTTCTTTCACGCAAAGAGATTGATCCTGCAAGGATCGGGATTACAGGACGTTCAGGCGGAGGAACTCAATCTGCATATATTGCTGCAATAGACGATCGTATATATGCTTCTGCTCCGGAGTGTTATATTACAAATTTTACCAGATTGCTTCAAACCATCGGGAATCAGGATGCAGAACAGAACTTATTTAACGGGATCATACGAGGAATTGATCATGCGGATTTCTTGTCGGTCAGAGCCCCAAAACCTACATTGATGATAACTACAACTCGTGATATGCTCAGTATTCAGGGAGCAAGGGAAACTGAAAAAGAGGTGTCGCTTATTTTTAAGGCTTATGGGAAAGAGGACACCTTTGACTGGGTGGAGGATGATGCTCCCCATGCTTCAACCAAAAAGAACAGGGAAGCAATGTATGCCTTTTTCCGGAAACATTTAATTAACCCCGGCAATTCGAAGGATGATACTGTTAATAATTTAACAGTAGAAGAGATGAGGGTAACCGCCACAGGGCAGGTTTCAACATCTTATAAAGGAGAAACTGTTTTCAGTCTGAACTGCGAAGAAGCAGAAAAACTGGTCAATGAATTGCACTCTTCACGAAATGATCTGACCAGCCATCTTTCGGATGTATTGATTTCAGCCAGAAAACTTTCCGGCTATCGGGAACCGTCAGAAATTGTTGAACCGGTTTTTACCGGACGTTTTCAACGGGAAGGTTATGTGGTTGAAAAGTATTTTGTGAAAGGTGAAGGCGATTATGTCATTCCCTACCTGTTGATGATACCGGATAAGACAAACAATATAGCCCTTATCTATCTTCATCCTTCAGGTAAATCAGCAGAAGCATCGGTTGGCGGAGAGATTGAATGGTTTGTCAATAAAGGTTTTACAGTTCTTGCTCCTGATATGATAGGAGTGGGTGAGTCAGGTCCCGGTGTTTTTGGCGGAGATGCTGATATTGAAGGCGTTTCCCATAATTTATGGTATGCTTCTATGCTGATAGGCAGAAGCATTGCAGGGATAAGGGCCGGTGATGTTGTAAGACTTACAGGTTTATTAAAGAAAAGCACAGGAATAAATGAAGTTTATGGTTTGGCTATAAAAGAGATGTCTCCTGTACTATTGCATGCAGCAGCTTTTGATACGGCTATTACACGGATTGCTTTAATTGAACCTTTTTCCTCTTACCAATCCATTGTGATGAACCATTTTTATAATTCTTCATTTATCCCGGGCGTTGTTCCCGGCGCCCTGAAAAAGTATGACCTTCCTGACCTTGCTGCAACCCTGGCTCCAAGAAAATTACTGATGGCAGGTGTTACAGATGGAAATGGCAAAACAGCAGATACAGAGAGTATTAATAAAGTTCTGGAAATAATCAAGATTGCTTACAGGTTCAAAAAAGCAGATGAGAAGCTTAATATTCTACCTCTGAAAGCAGATGAAAAACAATATGAGATTTTTTCAGACTGGATAAAGTAAATAATGAGTATCGGTAGTATGGGTAAATGTCAGCGGTCGAGAGATTTAATTCTACCGATAATAATTTCATCTACGTTCAATGGAAATACATTTGGCATCCCATACCAGAAAAATGATTCTAACCCCTCATATCCCCGATTCTCGATATGCATATGCGTTGGCAGGTAACTTGAAACATCGTTGGTATATCCTGCAACCGAGATCAGTTTATCGGGCCAGAGATTTTTTACTCCGAAACTATATCCCGTTGTGGTTTCTCTTGAAAATCCCACAAGTTTCCAGTTCCCGATATTAATGGTATGAACATAAACGGGCAGAGAAACCGGCATTCTGTTTTCACTATAGTATTTTAACATCAGATCGCACCACTTAACATTTTTTTCAGCAAAAATATCTCCGGGTTTGTCATTATTTAGCGACCTGTAAGCAAGTATTTCCTCGTTTGTCCATGGAGTAATGGGGATATTTATAGTATCGAGATAAAATGAAATAGGTCCGTCTATTTTTTTCATGGGACGGTTTAAAACGGCAATCACCTCATTAGCCAGCTTTTCTCCAATGATATACTCCCCATTATCTTTTGGATTGATATCTCCTGCTGTGCCCTGTAAAAACAATGAATTGGATGTTCCTGTCCTCTCTTCTACCAATTTGCGTGCTACTCCGGGATAATTTGCACTTATCGTGTAATGAAGTTTACCGGCTTTACTGGCTACAGGGTGGCAGGCTGTCAGAAACATATAACTCTCGGTTTTTTTGTCGGCATAATTTACTTTGATGACATCAACAGCGCTATCGTATAATTCCGGATGATCTTTAAGACTCCTGTTATAACCTATGTCAGTAGTACCTCTTCCAAAAGAAATTTCTGCAGGCAACATGTTTTTCAGAGCATTATCCACTACTGTCAGAATACCATTTTTTACAGTTGAATACAGGAAAGTACTGTCGGGCCGTTGATTAGCCTCCTGCCATGTGAGCCACTCCTGTGCAACCGGTGCAAAATGTGTGTGCGAGAAATTGATAAAAAGTGCTGCTGGAGGGATGTGATTTTTCTTAAATATCTCCTGTTTCAGTATTCCGGTGAAAGTGTCAGTAAGTCCGCAAATATCAACATTGACAACAACAATTGTCTGTTCCCCGCTTTTGACAGCCATAGCCCTGGCAGTGAGGTTTCCTTCACTGCGATGTTCTCCTTTATAAAGAAAATTATCTGTACTTATCCCGTATATTCTGTCACCTGCTATTGTAATATGGTTTATATTTTCTTTAATTGTCTGCCCGTTTTTGTAAGCAATCTTCAACCATTTATGATCACCTTTTCCCGGTTCATTCTGATAGATAACACAATCATCTGTAAGTGCATAGAGTTTTCCTTTATTGGCTGCAAGACTAAGGATACTGTTAACTGTTTCACACTTAAGCCACTCAATGCTTTTTTGGGAAAGGTCAGTTGTCCATAATGAACCGCTTTTATTAGCCACGAATAATTTATTATCTGAAGCTGCTAATTCAGTTACTGTAGTATCTACTGAACCGATCTTTTTCCATTTAACTTTTCCCTGCACCTTTATTTCCAGTAATTCTCCTTTTTTGTTAACGGCATAAAGTTTTCCGTCTAATCCTGCAATGGATATTATGTTTTCTGCCTTTCCGTCTGATTTCCATTCTGAGCTTGTTTCTGAAGGAATCATAGATAAAAGATTGCCATTACTGACAATGTACAATTTGCCGGTCACTCCTCCCATTGCAACAGCATCAGGTACAGCGCCTTTATTGATCCATTGGAGAGTAAAGCGTCCGTTTCTCGGGGCACCATAACCACCCAGATGAAGGGAAATCAACGACTGATCAGGTTCAATTGATGCCTGTGATGTTCCAATCAGATAGAGAGATTGTGAACATATTTGACCTGAGATTAAAATAGTAAACGACAGCATTAAATTTATGATTGGTCTCATTTTATCAATATTTAGTTTATGATTTGTATCATTTCTTTTAAATAATTAAGTGATCTTGTAGTCTCATAAAGTTACATCATGTAAATGATTATTATTCAGGTTCACACAAACTATTTTTGATTATATTTGTAAAGGAAGTTAAAGTAGAATTAAAAGAGCTGAGGTTTTCAAATGATTCTTTCTGTTTGATTGTTTTTCTAACTTTTTTTATTCATAAACTTTGTGAACCTTTGTTTAACCCTTTGTGCAACTTAGTGTTTAATATTTTTTTACCACGAAGGTACACAAAGCACTTCACAAAGTAACACAAAGAAAAAGAGTACTTTAAGTAAATTTGTAAATAATTCAGGCTAAGGAAATTTCAAATATTATATGCATTATTAATTATTTTTAAACTATGAAAGAAAATATAATTTACACTCCAATACAGAGATATGTTTTGGTCGCGTTGAGATTATTAATCGGTTGGCATATATTGTATGAGGGTTTCTCAAAGTTATTAATTCCTAACTGGTCTTCACTGGGATTTTTAAAGGAATCAAAATGGATACTTACAGGTTTTTCTAACTGGATAATCTCCCATATCGGCATACTCAATGCAGTTGACTTTCTGAATACATGGGGGTTAATAGCTATTGGTACAGGTTTAATACTCGGACTTTTCACGAGGGCAGCGGCAATTTCAGGGGCAATACTGCTTTTTATTTACTATTTAAACAATCCACCGCTTATCGGATTAGAATACTCAGTTCCTACCGAGGGAAGCTATCTTGTTGTAAGCAAGACGCTTATTGAATCTGTGGCTTTAGTTGCCCTGGCAGTGTTTCCATCAGGTTCGTTTGCAGGTTTGGATATATTAGTTTGCCGGTTTAGAAATCGTAATAATAAAATGGAGGAATAATTTAATGAAAAAAAGAAAAGAACAGCCGGCGAAGTCTGAAAAGAAGAATGAGATAGCTCGAACTACAACGATTAAACGCAGGACATTATTAAAGGCTTTGGCAGGAATACCGGTTTTAGGAGTATTTGCTTTTGAGTTATTTAAAAAATGGACTTATGAACTGGAAAAGAAAAACAGGATTCTGCAGGAATTGGGTTTAGAAAACATTCAGGCTCCGGCTATTATAAAAAGCTCATCCGGCGTCAAAAGTGACTTACTCAGGGTCGGTATTATCGGTTTTGGCAGCAGGGCAGTGTCTCACGCAAACGGGTTGGGATATATGCATCCCCTTGATGTTGAAGCGAAGAAAAAAAATGATACTCTTAAAGACTGGCTTGCCCAGGAAGATTTGAATGTTGCTATTACCGGTATCTGTGATGTTTTTGACCTTCATGCAGAAAATGGATTGGCAACTGCCCGCGATGAAATTCGGGCCGGTGGAGGTACTCCATCCAAACTTCCCGTGAGACGGTATCGAACCTATCAGGAAATGCTTGATGATAAAGATATTGATGCGGTAATGATTGCGACTCCTGACCATCATCATGCTCCAATCACTACTGCTGCGGCAAAAGCCGGGAAACATGTTTATTGCGAAAAATCTCCGGCACATTCTGAAGAGCAACTCTATGAAATGTATGATACTGTTAAAAACAGTAAGATCGTGTATCAGTTAGGGCATCAGATTCCTCAAAGTGTCATCTTCCAACAGGCAAAAGATATAATTAAAAAAGACATACTTGGTAAGATCACCCTGGTTGAAACAACAACCAATCGTAACACGTCAGATGGAGCCTGGATAAGGCATCTTGACAAAAATGGAAAACCGAAACCCGGGGATGAAAAAACGATAGACTGGCAACAGTGGCTTGGGAGTGCACCAAAAGTTCCCTTCACTATCGACCGTTTCTATAACTGGACTAAATTCTTTGATTACGACATTGGTTTGATTGGCCAGCTGTTCACTCATGAGTTTGATTCAGTTAATCAGTTATTAAGAATTGGCATCCCGAAATCAGTAGTTTCTTCCGGAGGAATCTATTATTGGAAAGATAACCGTGACATGCCGGATTTACTTCATTGTGTTTTTGAATATCCCGACCGTGAGTTAACATTACTTTACAGCGCTACCCTGGCTAACAGCCGTAGTCGGGGCCGTGTATTTATGGGGCATGATGCATCCATGGAGCTGGGAAGCGCTATCAGCATCACTGCTGATGGAGACTCAACCCGTTATAAAAAACAAATTGACGCCGGTTTTATAGATCCTACAGTTCCCATGGTTTCATTTAATCCAAATTCGGGCAGGATTGACGCTGTTACTTCAGCAACTGAAAAATACTATGCTGCACGGGGTTTAACAACAACAACTATTAATGGCCTTCAGGTTGATGTCACTTATTTACATATTAAAGAATGGATAGATTGTATCCGCAGCGGGAAAACAACCAGTGCAAACATAGAACGCGCTTTTGAGGAAGGTGTTGCCTGCCTGATGGCCCATAAATCATACGTTGAAAAACGCCGTACAGAATGGGATCCGGTTAATAGAAAAATCGTTTAAACCAATAACGCGGATTATTAAATAAAATAGGAATGTCACTAAGTAAAGACGCGAAAGTACACAAAGTACTTATAATTTGTGATTTAATCTTTTCGCTACTTTGTTCCCTATTTTTAACTTGTTGTACTTTTACTGAAGTGAAGAAATCACCTTTTTTATTTAAGGAAACTGACCCGGGTATCGAATTAATTGAAAATGGTAATCCTGTATTCTTTTATCAGAGAAAACCAAAATCATCCGCAGGTCAGTATGTATGTACAAATTATATACATCCCTTATATAGCATAAATGGAGATACTCTGACAGAAGAATTTCCACCTGATCATCCTTATCATAGAGGTATTTTCTGGACATGGCATCAGCTTTATGTTGATAATAAAAGTATTGGAGATGGCTGGATAAATGATGGCATATCGCTGGAGGTTGTTAATGTTAAGACTGAAAAGAGTAATAACAGAGCTCGATTCAACCTGGAAGTAATGTGGAAATCTTCAACCTTTCAAAATGGAAAGCCATTTATGGTTGAGCATACAACTATTATTGTTTATCAACTGGAGTCAGGTATCCGCAAAATCGATTTTGAAATAACATTAAAACCTCTGGTCCCGGGATTTCAGATTGGAGGGTCGTCTGATGAAAAAGGATATGGCGGATTCTGTGCGCGTATAAAACTTCCCGATGGTTTGATTTTCACTTCAGAGAAAGGAGCGACAACTCCGCGAGATATTCAGATAAAAGCGGGACCATGGATGGATTTTTCGGCTGATTTTGGAAAGAATTCAGAAGTTAGCGGCCTCATATTACTTTGTCATTCAAGTACGCCAAATTATCCGGAGCCCTGGATCTTAAGGCAGAAAGGCAGTATGCAGAATATTGTCTTTCCAGGGCAGAATAGGATTGGCATAGCAATGGATAAACCCGCTGTTTTGCGTTACCGGATTATTATTCATAATGGCAATGCTGACAGTCTGAATATTTCAGGATTACAGCTGGAATATGAAAAAATGTATAGTAAGAAATAAATTTACAACTATGAGAGCCACCTGCTAATATTTTCAGCTACAAACGCATCATCGTCAAGTACAGGGTAAGCAGAATATACCATGAATCTCTTTTTGCCGGTGAAGTGAAAATAATCAACGATCGCGTATTAACTAATAAATTTTGAAAATGAAAAGAAATTTAATGTTTAAACTTTTTCTTTTGTGCCTCATTTTAGCTGGCAAGAATGTAAATAACGTGATATTGGCGGTAAGTCCTGATCCAGGCTCAATTACTGTTAAAAAATGCCAGGATTTTATAATTACCGGTGATGGAAGCTCTGACAACTGGAAGAGTACAGGATGGGTAAATGTGGTTCCGCAGGGTTCATATCCATCTGTTTACCAGACAAAAGTTAAAGTTCTTTATTCGGGGAAAGGAATCTACTTTCTTTTCGATTGTGAAGATAAAAAGCTTACCTCAACCATGAAAGCTGATTATCTTAACCTGTTTACAGAAGATGTTGTTGAAGTATTTCTATGGACTGATGAGAATTTTCCTGTCTATTTTGAGTATGAACTTTCTCCGCTTAATTACGAATTGCCTATTATCATTCCCAACTACAAAGGAACTGCTTTTGGTTGGCTCCCATGGCATTATGAAGGTGATAGGAAAACGCAACACGCAACAAGCGCTGTAGGTGGAAAAAAGAAAAGCGGAGGCGCTGTTTCAGGTTGGATTGCAGAATTTTTTATACCATATAAATTACTTGCTCCATTGAACCAGGTTCCGCCTGCGTCAGGAACAAAATGGAGAGCAAACATGTATCGTATTGACTATGACAATGGTACAGCGCTTTATGCCTGGCAGAAAATATCGAAATCGTTCCATGAATACAATAATTTTGGAGTGTTTATTTTTGAATAGAAAATAGATTACTGATCAACAGAACGTAATCGCTTAGTTATCAAATATTAACACTAATGTCTCGTTTAAATGTTAAAATGTTCTTTGATATTATTGATAATCAATTATTTGCAGCGGGTTTTATTACGTGACGATTTGGTTCGATTAATTATTTATTGAAATGGCTACCATTTTTTCTGCTGTTTTATAACTTACCGTTGGCTTTAGCCAACGGTATATAGACCT
>JBAXXU010000126.1:0-11816 GCA_037127735.1 Bacteroidota bacterium | reverse complement strand
GTCTTTTGTCTTTTGTCTTTTGTCTTTTGTCTTTTGTCTTTTGTCTTTTGTCTTTCCCCTGTGTCATATAAGTATAAATACCCCATATAAATAGGCTTTAAGCTTATTTCAACCTTCTTTTCGAAGAACTATTTTTGTGTTAATATTTTAACACAACATTCAGCAGGTTGATGGAAACGCTTTACAACTTATTACTAAAGGATATCCGGTTTGAAGAGGGGCTGAACGCCTGTATGAATTGTGGAGTATGTACTGCTATCTGCCCTGCGGCAGAGTTTTATAATTATGATCCTCGTAAAATTGTCGATACCGTCCAGACAAAGGATGATGATGAGATAAAAGATCTTCTGAAATCTGAAACTATCTGGTACTGTGGTGAATGTATGTCGTGCAAAACTCGCTGCCCTCGTGGAAATGCCCCCGGATTGATTATAATGGCGCTCAGAGGGTTATCGCAGGATCTTGGATATTTTACAGAGTCGGAAAAAGGAAGACAACAATTAGCCATAAAAAGGACTGTCGGAGACTGGATTCTCAGTACCGGATATTGTGTTTATCTCGATGGAATAAGTATCGCTATGCATCCTGAACAAGGCCCTGTATGGGAATGGGTACAGGATAATAAGGCAGGTCTTCTTAACCGTTTAGGTGGAAATTATAAAGGAGACGGACCTGGCATTCTCAGGAAAATCCCGGAAGAAACGCTTGAAGAGCTTAGAAAGATATTCGAAGTTACAGGTGGTCTGGAACGATATGAGAAGATAGAAGCTTACTCGAAAATAAAAGCTGAAGATATGAATCTGGACCTTGACGAAGGTATTGATAATGAATATTTCAGACACATTTATACCGCCAATAGCGGCAATCATTCAAGGTAAAACAGTTTTTAATTATGAAGGAGGAAGGGAAAAGAGCTATTTGGAGCGAGTACCAGAAAGAGATAGCGGATGATAAATTCTTTTATGTAAGAAGCTGTATCAGACAGAATTTCTTCCCTGGCTCTGAAGTAGCATTCCTGCGGATAATGAGAGATGTTCTTAAAAAAGATGTTTATGAACACCCTTGCCATACTACATGCTCAGGAATCGGATACCATGGTGATGTTGTTCCTGTCGAGACTGCCATGACAGTAGTTGCCAGGCAGTTTGCACTTATGACAGAAGCCGGTTACAGCAATTATGTTCCATCATGCATCACATCGTTCGGTCTCTATACGGAAATTCTTGATACATGGCATCATTTCCCGCAGATCGAGGAAAAGATAAGGCGACAGCTTAAAAAAGCTACAGGAAGGGAATTCCATATCCCTAAAAACCTGGCTCACGCGAGCGATGTTATCTATAAATTCAGAAAGGAGATTGCTGCCAAAGCAAAATATAAACTTATAAATAAAAATACCGGTGAGCCTTTAAAAGTTGTTGACCATATCGGTTGCCATTATGCCAAGATGTTCCCTTCAAAAGGGGTTGGAGGCGCCGAATATCCTTATGTTCTTGCAGGTATGGTCGAAGAGTGGGGCGGCCAGATTGTTGATTATCCTGAACGTCGTCACTGCTGTGGTTTCGGATTCAGGCAATACCTTGTTCAGGCTAACAGGGGCTTTTCCATAGCATGCTCCAAAGAAAAATTTGAATCAATGAAACCGTTTAAACCCGACATGATTATTACAAACTGCCCGGGTTGCCCGATGTTTCTCGACAGGTGGCAGTATGTTATTAATGAAATGGAGGGAAAAAGATATGGTTCGAATGGAGAGGGGATACCTGTTTTTACTTACGAAGAGGTAGCAGGCCTTGTTCTGGGCTATGATCCGTGGGACCTCGGCCTTCAGATGCACCAGACCGATTGTGAACCGGTACTCGATAAAATGGCTATTGAATATTCACCTGAAGATAAATACAAAACCGATATTAATGCGGTTTCCTCAAAAAGCCACAACCTTATAAATGTTTGATTGTAGATGAGCAGGCATGTTATAGTAATAGGAGGGGGAGTAGCAGGACTTGAAGCTGCAGGTCAGCTGTCGAAAGCCGGCATTGAGGTGAGCCTGATAGAAAAGGATAACAAAACCGGCGGTCACCTGAATAATTGGTACAAGCTCTTTCCCGACAGGAGGAACAGCTCAGAGGTTAAGGAATACCTCGACAGGATTTCGCTCAATGATGGAATTAAGTTACTGACGAATACAACAATTGAAAAGTTTAACAGGAACAGGGATCATTTCTCATTAACAACAAATGAAGGAAAAGAGCTGTCAGCTGATGCAATAATTGTCGCGACCGGTTTTGATCTATTTAAAAGCGCCAGGAAAGAGGAGTATGGTTATGGGATTTATGATAATGTTATTACATCTGCCGACCTTGAAGAAATGTTCCGCGATGGTAAAATTTCTTTACGAAACGGCAAGGTTCCGTCAACTGTTGGAATAGTCCATTGTGTAGGATCGCGCGATGAGCAGGTTGGAAATCTTTATTGCTCTAAATTGTGTTGTGTTACAGCAGTAAAGCAGGCAATTGAGATCAGGGAGCATCTTCCTGAATCGAAAGTATTTTGTTTCTATATGGATATGCGGATGGGCGGAGCTTATTATGAAGAACTATATCGTGAAGCACAGGAAGAATGGGGGGTCAATTTTATTAGGGGCAAAGTATCTGAGGCTGGCGAAGCAATAGATAATAAGCTGGTAATCAAAGTTGAAGACACCCTTGCAGGGAGACCGTTAAAAATGGAACTCGACATGCTTGTGCTTATGGCCGGGATGGAAATGTCGGAAGGCGGGATAAAAATTGCAGGAATGATTGGCCTTAACACTGGCAGAAACAGGTTTTTTGCCGCTGCTGACCATCATTATGGAAGCAACAGAAGCAATATTAAAGGGATATTTTATGCCGGCACATGTACAGCGACAATGAACATCACCGAAACTATCTCACATGCAAGGTCAGCTGTTTCGGACGTCATGGATTATCTGAAAAACGGGAGAAAATAATATGGGACAATTTGGGTTCACCATATCAAAAGGGCGTCAGATCGACTATGATGCCAACGACAGGAGGATAGCTGAATATATCTTTGATAGAGAGCCCAGTTTCCGATCATGTATTGAATGTGGTGGTTGTTCTGCAACTTGCACAACCGGTAATCTGACAAAATTCAGTCTGAGAGAACTTCATATACTCATTAAACGAGGTGAAAACAATCAGGTACAACAAGAGATAAGAAAGTGCATGCTTTGCGGAAAATGTACTCTTGTTTGTCCCCGTGGTGTCAATACAAGAAATATTGTGGTTTTGGCAAAACAGGCATTCCAAAAATCAGACAGCTATGCAATTTGATCCGTTTATAATACCATTTGATATTGGTTTATACTTCATCCTTATTTATGTTGTGGTAAGAAGTGTTATCTGGTTCCGAGGCCTGTCTCGTCCTGACAAACTGAGATTACAGCGTGGGTTCTTCGGCATTGCATTCGTACAAAGCCTGAAGGAGATTTTTATGGAAAGCCTTATACACAGGAAAATACTTAAAACAAATTTCAGACTTGGATACATGCACATGAGCCTTGCTTTCGGATGGTTCCTGCTCATTCTGTTTGGTACTATTGAAGCTGATTTGTTTGGGGCGAAGCACCTTAATGCACCATATAAAGCAATTTTTTTCAGGTTTTTTAATCCTGAACATGGCCGTATGGGAATAGAAGCGGCTTATGGTTTTTTGATGGACCTGATACTTGCATTTATTCTCTCTGGATTACTCCTTGCTGTTTCAAAACGGTTCTACTCAAAGGTTGTCGGGATGAAGAAGACAACCCGCTTGAAGGTTACCGATAGAGTCGCCCTGACCTCGTTATGGCTTATTTTCCCTAGTCGCCTGCTGGCTGAGAGTTTTACCAGCGGCTCTTATGGCAATGGCAGCTTTCTGACAGGTACTCTCGGTGCATGGCTGGCCTCATTTCTTCCGGCACAGGAGTTGGCTTACCCTTTCTGGTGGCTATATTCACTTTCATTAGGTACATTTTTCGTTCTGCTGCCTATTACAAGGTATATGCATATCCCGACCGAATTATTTCTGATTTTTATGCGTAACTCAGGGATAAGAACAGGCGATAAGACCGGAACATATTCGGAAGTCGAAACACACTCCTGCTCTTCATGCGGAATATGTATTGATACTTGCCAGCTCAGCTCTTCAGCAGGTATCAACAATATTCAGTCTGCTTATCTGATGAAAGCCATCAGGAATAACGATGATGTTTCTGAAATTGTCCATAATTGCCTCATGTGTGGCAGATGCGATCAGAAATGTCCGGTGGGAATAGAACTTTTACCCATCAGGATGATTCAGCGAAGGGTTGGTGAAGCGGAGAATGTTTTCAGGAATATATATAAAGGATATTTCCGTTCCCGTCAGATTGTTGCTGCTGAAAGAACCAATGGTTCACCAACCTATGATTTCCTTCCTGAAAGTAATCCTGAAAAAGTTGATGTATTGTTTTTTGCCGGTTGTATGACACACCTTACCCCGGCCATAATAAAGTCAATGATAAAAATTCTTGATGCCTCAGGAGTGAAATACAAATTTATTGATGAACAGGGTGGTGTTTGTTGTGGCCGTCCACTTATGCTTGCCGGCCAGGATAAGGAAGCCAGGGAGCTGATCAATTATAATTCGCAGATGATCTGGAAATCAGGAGCCCATACTCTTGTTACTTCCTGTCCTATCTGCTATAAGGTGTTCAGGGAGAGTTATTATCTTGATGTCGAAGTACTTCATCATACCCAATTTATTAAAAATCTGATAGATGAAGGTTCTGTAAAAATGAATTTCTTACGCAGGAAAGTTGTCTATCATGCCCCATGCGAACTGGGAAGAGGCTCAGGTGTTTATGATGAACCAAAAGAGGTTCTCAGGCATGTATCACGCCTTGAAAAAACCAATTTCGAAGATGAGAATTCACTCTGTTGCGGTGGCAGCCTTGCCAATATGAAGATAAGTAGTCAGAAAAGAAAAAAAATTGCCCGCGATGCGGCAGCAGAACTTACAAAAGGAAATCCTGATATTCTTGCAACAGCTTGTCCTCTTTGTAAGAAAACTTTCTCAGCAGCAACAGAAACAAAAGTGGCTGATATTTCTGAGATTGCCGCTGAAGCATTGATTGTACCCGCGACAAAAAAAAATATCAGTAGAAAGGGCTATTCAATAAAAGAGCTGGCAAATATTTCCTGAATATTTTTTAAATATACTATCCTTTTGAATTTCTGATTATGCTAAGAAAAATCTACTGTTAATGAATTAACATATTAGCCTGAATTATTCATATATAAACTTAAAGTGCTCTTTGTCTTTGTGTTACTTTGTGATGTACTTTGTGTACCTTCGTGGTAAAAAAATATTAAACACTAAGTCGCACAAAGGATTACACAAAGGCTCACAAAGTTTATGAATAAGAGAAGTTAGCATATATTGAAGAAAAAAAATATAAAAAATGCTAAAATAGCATCATATTTGGTCAAAAATGTATGAATCCTCAATCCCTATAGGGCATAATTTTATCCTGATAACTTAAGCTTGGCTAAAGCCTGATAAATTGATGAACGTGCCGGTAATTACTCCGTAGTTTTGGGGTGAAAGTGATAGAAACGGTACTCACCAATTGGTTTACTGCCACGTTAATAATTTTTTATTATTTAACTAACCTAAGAAACCTATGAAAAAAAATGGGTGTTACTTCCCCGGTAGCTTTCAAAGAGCTTTATTAAGAAAGGGAATGAATGCATTGAAAATTATGCTGTTAATTTTTCTGACATCCACACTAAGCCTGGTTGCAGTCGGGTCATCTCCCGATTCGGGCCAGCAGGGTGTGCAGAGGAAGATTTCAGGAATTGTAAAAGACTCCAGGGGAGTACCAATAACCGGTGCTACTATCACTGTGAAAGGTACCTCTGTCGGAGCGCTTACGGATGTTAAGGGAAAGTATGAAGTTGCAATTCCCGATAAGGCTGAAGCACTTGTGATTTCATTTATTGGATTGAAACCACAGGAGGTTCTCATCGGTGCCAGCAACATTGTTGATGTTATCATGGGTGAAGAGACTTTCGGACTTGACGAGGTTGTTGTTATCGGTTACGGTACCCAGAAGAAGGCTGATATTACCGGTGCGGTTTCCGTAGTGGCTCCGGAAAAGCTGCAAGGTATTAATCAGTCGGTCAGTCATGCGATTCAGGGTCAGCTATCAGGTGTCACAGTAATTCAGAACTCGGGTGAGCCTGGATCCGGTGTTGAAATCAGGATCAGGGGTGCCGGTTCAATTAACGACAACAGTCCTCTGTATGTGGTTGATGGTATAATCGGAAGCATATCAGGGCTTAACCCGGCCGATATACAGAGCATTTCGGTACTTAAGGATGCAGCTTCCGCAGCAATTTACGGATCAAGAGGCGCCAACGGCGTAGTTATCGTTACTACCAAAAAAGGAAACAGGGGTCAAAAGGCAACCGTTTCCTATAACACAAGCCAGGGTATTCAGCTGGTATGGAAAATGCCGACATCGCTGACTGCTGAAGAAAGAAATATTATTCACAAGGAGGCTCTTATTAATGACGGAACTCCGGCTGATGCATCCATATGGGATTACTATAATGATCCGAATAATGCGGTGACACGAACTGACTGGTTCAAGGAAATATTAAGGCCCGGTTATGTACAAACCCATGACCTTAGCCTTCAGGGGGGAACACAAACATCCAATTATGCTTTCAGCCTTGGCTATCTTGATGATAATGGTATTGTTAGAAACTCTTCATTCAAAAGATATAATATAAGGTTTAACAGCCAGCATGAAATTGTCAGGAATCTTACATTCGGAGAGAATGTTTCACTTGTGACAACTAATCAAAACATGATTGAATTCCGCGGAGGTTATGATGGCGTTTTAAGTGCCGCCCTTTTCAATATGCGTAATACTCCCGTTTGGGCAGATAAAGCAAATCAGGTATATGGCTTACCAACAGGTGACTTTCCAAACCCTGTAGCTTCGATTAACAACCGTGATTATGTTCAGAAGAACTTTAGCTTTGGTGGCAATGCATATCTTGAGTATAAGCTTTTTGATATGATAACCTTGAAAACCGATTTTGGCTACAACGCTGGATTTGGGAAGAATAAAAGCTTTGTTGCAAAAGCAGAGGGAGGCGGCCGCGGATTCTATCAGAACAGCCTAAATGAATCTTATGGTCTGAGCAACACCACGATATGGAACAATACAATCAGTTTTGACAAGAGATTTGCAAGCCATCATCTTGCTGTTCTTGCCGGCATGTCAATGGAAAGCGGACTTTCTGAATGGACTGGTACCGGTACTGCCAAAGATTTCAGTAATCAGGACCCTGCTCTCCGTTATTTCAACAATGCCGGATCGTTTCCCGAGCACTCCAACGGAAGTGCCGATGACTATTCCCTTTTAAGCTATTTTGGCAGGGTGAGCTATGAATTTGCAGACAAATATCTTTTTGCAGCCAACATCCGCGCTGATGGTTCCTCGAAATTCCCCGAAGATAAACGCTGGGGTATATTTCCTTCAGTTTCCGGAGGATGGAGAATCTCGAAAGAGGCATTTTTCAGCGGTTTGCGAGATGTAATTTCAGATTTTAAAATCCGCGGAAGCTGGGGGCAGCTTGGTAATGATAAAATAGCCAACTACCAATACTACAGTACACTTTCTTCTGTTGGTTCTCCTACTCTGAATGGTGTTCCCTTTACTGCACTTGCTCAGAACAGGTTTGCCAATAAGGATATCAAGTGGGAGGTCACTACACAGACAAACGTCGGTATTGATATGGGTTTCCTGAAAGACAAACTCTACATCTCAGCGGACTATTTTGACAAAGAGACAACTGATATCCTTGTACAGGTTCCTCTCGTATCGTCTCTTGGGGTTGGAGTTGCTCCTTTCCGTAACTCCGGAAAAGTGTCAAATAAAGGTTTCGACCTTAGTCTTGCTTTCCGAAACCGTGACAATGAGTTTAAATATGAGGTATCAGCCAACTTGTCACATGTTGTTAATGAGTTGGTTACTCTTGGTGTTGCAGGTTCGAAAGAAATCTTTGTTGCCGGATACAAGAACTTCAATGTCGGACGTATTGCACAGGGCGAACCTATCGGACATTTCTATGTTCTTAATGCACTGGGATTATTCCAGTCTCAGGCAGAAGTCGATGCTTACAAAAACGTCAGCGGTGGAAAAATACAGCCGAACGCGGTACCAGGCGACGTTAAATTTGAAGACAGGAACGGCGATGGTGTGATAGGTGCTGATGACAGATTCAATGCCGGAAGCAGTTTCCCGACAATAACATATTCATTCAACTTTAATGCTCAATACAAAGGTTTCGATGCAAGTTTGTTGCTAATAGGAAGTAACGGAAATAAAATCTTCAACGGTCTGACGCTTGGTGGAACGATCATGCAGGGAACCGATTATAACAACAGTCCTGCTATTCTTGACCGCTGGACTCCTTCATCAATATCCGGTAAAGTACCCAGGGTAACAGTTACAGACCTAAACAACAACAGGGCTTTCAGCACTCTTTTTATTGAAGATGGCAGTTTTGCACGTGTGAAGTATTTTACAGTTGGTTATACATTGAATGACAATGCAATTAAAAGTATTTCCAAACTGCGTCTTTACGTTACTCTGCAGAATCCATTAACATTTACAAAGTATTCCGGCTATGATCCGGAAATTGGTTCCTACGGGAATTCCAATATGTATGGTGTCGATACGGGAATTTATCCTCAGGCAAAATCATATATTTTTGGACTGAACGTTACTTTTTAACTCTTTAATAATTACATATCATGAAAAAGTATATTCCAATCTTATTGATATTAGTGGTTCTGACTTCATGCGGAAAAGAATTCCTCGATTTACAGCCACATGAATTTACGGATGCGGTTTTCTGGAAGACTGCCGACCAGGCAGAAGCAGCACTTGCAGGTGTCTATAGTCCCCTTCAGGATGAAGAGGCCCTTGGTGGTGAGGACTGGTGTGGAATGGAGACATTCGGTGATAATGCGTATATGAACGATAATTATTCAGATTATGTTGCCATGACCGAATTCAGGGCAACGCAGAACACTGAAGGCGACCTTAACGGGCTTGCGTTTATATCATATTATAAGACAATTAAAAGAGCCGGCGACGTACTTGCAAATGTTCCCGGAATGTCAATTGATGAAGAACGGAAAAAAAGAATTCTTGGTGAAGCCAATTTTCTTCAGGCATTCAGCTATTACGAACTTGCTGCACGTTACGGCGGTCTTCCAATATATGATGCCAATAACTCTGCTTCTTCCCTTGTACGGGCTACCGCTGAAGAAACATGGAATGTTATTGAAGCCAATCTTGTAACAGCCACCAGTCAACTTTCATGGAATCACGAGGAAGGGCGCCCTGGACTTGGTGCTACATGGGGATTCCTTGCAAAAGTATATGCTTATGAGAAGAAATGGACTGAAGCTAAAGCTGCTGCTGAAATGGTAATTAATTCCGGTTCCCATACGCTCAACCCTGATTATGCCCAGGTATTTACTATCGAAAATGAGAACATAAGTGAAATTTTATGGGGATTGGGCGCCCGACTTAATGAATACCCGATAACCCCGGTCCTCATGCTGCCCAAAATTGTATGGAACGGCCTTCATCCTGAACCTAATGGTGAAGGATGGAGACTTGTAAGCGCCACGAATGCCTTCTATGACGCATATCAGTCAGGTGACCTGAGAAAGGCTGGAACAGTTGCAAAGAGAAATGTTGATTTAGTAACTTATAACGGTTATACTGACATACTTCAGGCTCCTTTGAACCAATCAGAAGTTATCTGCATAAAGTATATGTCACCATATGCTGAAACATACACAGGCTGGGCAGCCGGGCTAAATGTTCCTGCCTTCAGATATTCAGATGTTCTGCTTATAGATGCAGAAGCTATAATGATGCTTAACGGCGGCGGCCCGACGTCAAGGACTACCTCCGTTGCAGCTGCAGCAGTTCCGTTCAATAAAGTCCGTGCACGGGCAGGCCTTCCTGAAATTGCTGCTCCAAACTTTAATGATCTGATGTACGAACGCAGGATGGAACTTGCTTTCGAAGGTGGCGACCGTCATTTCGACCTGGTTCGCTGGGGCCTTGCAGCTGAAGTGTATAACAGCCTTCCGGCTGAGGGTACCTACAAGCCTGTTCGTACTTTTAATCCTGCAGTGCATAACCTGATGCCTTATCCGCAGAGGGAGATAGATAACAGCGGAGGATCAATTACCCAGAATCCAGGCTATACAGGAGCAAGGTAACCCCTGAATAAACAGAATTTTAATTTTCGGGGAAGATTTCAGATCTTTTTACAGGTTTGGATCTTCCCTGAATTTTTAGACCCTTTGTGTTATTCGTGAAACACTTATTGTCCTTATTTCTTCTGCAATGCCCGGGAAAATATTTAAATTTCTTCTGCTGAGCTTTCTGCTTGTTTTTGATTGTCCGCTCCTGTTTTCGCAGGAAGAGAACTTAGAATTTATATCGACGGAAAGGAGGAGGTGATGGTTGACACTGGCGATGATGCACGACTCTCTACCACTTGTGCTATATGGCCAACCCTTGAAGATTCCGTGGCAGGTTTCTCCTTTAGATAGTAGCAGTGCAGGTATTCGGTAGGACTCTGGCCAAAAATCCTTTTGAATAATTTATTGAAGTGGGCCAGGTTGTTGAACCCGCTCTCACCGCATGCTATCGAAACAGGCAGCTTTTCCTCAATCATCAGCTTGCAGGCATAACCGATCCTTATCTCGTTCAGAAATGAAACAAATGTCCGGCCTGTTTGTTGCTTGAAATATCTGTAGAATGCGGTTGGGCATATGTTTGCTTTCTCGGCAATATCATCGAGTTTTATCTGCTTGGTAAAGTTCCTGATTATATATTCATGAATGACATTGAATCGCGAAAAATCATATGAATTGATGATCTTTGAATAACCTATGCTTGAATGATATTCGTATTCTTCAGCATTTGCCATCATATTCAGCAGGATTAAAAGCTCAGTAATCCTCCTGATACCCGAAGCCCTGAATATCTTCTGTACCTGATCGCCTGCCATCTTCCTGAATTTACCGCTGAACTGTATTCCCCGCTGCGATTTTCCAATCAGTCCCTTTATGGCAATCATCTCGGGAAGGTTTATGAAATTGGAATCAAATATCTCCTTCTTGAACTGAATTATCAGGGCTTTGATTCCGTGAGTGTTATCGGGATCGAGATACTTTGCATCGCTTTTCCACCAGTGTGGCACATTCTCTCCTATTATGCTGATCTCACCCTCGTTGAACCGGTGTATCCCATCGCCGACATAACATAAGCCGGAGCTCTTTACAACGTAGAGTATTTCAATCTCAGGATGATAATGCCATGGAACAGTAAAGTGAGGCTTTTCTTCATTATAAAATATTACTGATTGCGTGGGAGCAACGGCCAGTTTCTGATAAAATGGCTTCATAAAATCAAGTTTATATTACCTGTATTTGCATAATCAATGTGAATAGTGTCAAAAATAGTTAAAATAGCATTATTGGCTACAGTAAAATTAAATCAAAATAAATTACCACAATTGGATGAAAGTATAATTAAATCATTAATTTTCAGTTTATCAAAATGTTTACATCATGTACGAGTTTTACCTGAGGCTAAAATAAACTCAACTGGTTGCTTTTATTGAGTTGTTAATGGTTAGTAAAGGAATTTATTTGAAAAAAAGCAAAAAAAAATAATAGAA
>JBAXXU010000125.1:0-12008 GCA_037127735.1 Bacteroidota bacterium | reverse complement strand
TAGCTATATGTTTCGGCAGTAAGACCTGATATTGTTGTACTTGTTCCTGTTCCCGTAGTAGTTGTTCCATCGGGAGTTCTTGTTAGTGTCCAGGTTCCTGTTGCCGGCAAATCAATTAAAACAACACCGCCTGTTTCTAAAGCGCAAGATGGTTGAACAATTGTCCCTGTTAATGGAGCTCCAGGTGTTGCCGGTTGCGAATTTATAACCACATTATTTGAAGCTGCTGATGTACATCCTGATTCAATTGTTACTGTGTAGGTAAAAGTTCCGGCTTCAAGTGCTGATATTGTTGTACTTGTGCCTGTTCCTGTAGTGGTTGTTCCACCGGGAGTTCTTGTTAACGTCCAGGTTCCGGTTGCCGGCAAATCACTTAAAACAACTCTTCCGGTTGCCAAAACACAAGTAGGATGTGTAGCTGTTCCTATGGTTGGAGCTGTTGGAGTTGCCGGTTGGGCATTGATAACCACGTTAGCTGATGCTACAGAAATACATTCTGATTCATTGGTTACTGTATATGTATATGTTCCGTCTTCAAGTGCTGATATTGTTGTACTTGTTCCTGTTCCTGTGGTGGTTATTCCACCGGGAGTTCTTGTTAACGTCCAGGTTCCTGTTGCCGGCAAATCACCTAAAACAACACTTCCTGTTTCTAATTCACACGTTGGTTGAGTGATTATTCCTGCAAAGGGGGTTTGTGGTGTCATCGGATAGGCAATGATAACTACATCAGCCGATGCTTCTGAAGTACATCCTGATGGATTGGTTACAGTGTAGGCATAGGTTCCGGCCGGAATCCCTGTTATTGTTGTACCTGTTCCCGTTCCAGAAGTAGTTGCTCCCCCGGGAATTCGGGTTAATATCCATGTTCCTGTTGCCGGCAAGCCACTTAAAACCACGCTTCCTGTAGCTACCTGACATGTTGGGTGAGTAATTGTTCCTAACGATGGAGCTGTTGGAGTTAACGGTTGGGTATTCATAACTATATTTACTGAAGCTGCTGAAGTACAGCCAGAAGCACCCGTTAATGTGTAGTTATAGGAACCGGTTGCAAGTCCTGTTATTTTTGTAATAGTTCCCGTTCCTGTAGTGTTTATTTCTCCTGGAGTTCTTGTTAATGTCCAGGTTCCTGTTGCCGGCAAATCACTTAAAACAACGCTTCCGGTTGCCAAAACACAAGTAGGATGTGTAATTGTTCCTATGGTTGGAGCTGTTGGAGTTGCCGGTTGGGCATTGATAACCACGTTAGCTGATGCTACAGAAATACATTCTGATTCATTGGTTACTGTATATGTATATGTTCCGTCTTCAAGTGCTGATATTGTTGTACTTGTTCCTGTTCCTGTGGTGGTTATTCCACCGGGAGTTCTTGTTAACGTCCAGGTTCCTGTTGCCGGCAAATCACCTAAAACAACACTTCCTGTTTCTAATTCACACGTTGGTTGAGTGATTATTCCTGCAAAGGGGGTTTGTGGTGTCATCGGATAGGCAATGATAACTACATCAGCCGATGCTTCTGAAGTACATCCTGATGGATTGGTTACAGTGTAGGCATAGGTTCCGGCCGGAATCCCTGTTATTGTTGTACCTGTTCCCGTTCCAGAAGTAGTTGCTCCCCCGGGAATTCGGGTTAATATCCATGTTCCTGTTGCCGGCAAGCCACTTAAAACCACGCTTCCTGTAGCTACCTGACATGTTGGGTAAGTAATTGTTCCTAACGATGGAGCTGTTGAAATGTCAGGTTGGGCATTGATAACTACATTAGCAGATGGGATTGAAGTACTTCCTGATGCATTGGTCACTATAAATGCATAGGAACCGGTTGTAAGTCCTGTTATTGTAGTATTAGTTCCAGTTCCCGTTATAGTTAATAAACCGGGAGTTATTGTTAACGTCCAGGTTCCTGTTGGTGGCAAATCATTTAGTAAAACACTTCCTGTTGCAATGTTACATGTTGGATGTGTGATCGTTCCAATTGTTGGTGCCTGTTGACCGGAGGTAATCATTCCAACCTTAACTGCCTCCCATGCATTACGTGTCTGCGCTGCCCAATTTCCAGTATCATCCAAATCATTTGCTGCACTTATGCATCCCTGTTTTGCATTTTCAAATGTTGACGCAGCAATCCAGTAAAAAGCATTGGCACGATAAATTATGTTTATGGCATTATATATTCCAATTCGAGTAACTGTTATGCCATTATGGGTACCTCCCTGAGCAAGGAGATAAAACATCTTATTTGGTACCCCACTGTTTGTGTGAACCCCCCCATGATCGTAACTTAAATTAAGAATATCAACCCAATAAGATCCGAGATAAGTATCCGGATGTCTGAACTGGAGGGGATTCTTCAAATTTCTGATTCCTAAACTATTATAATTTTCTCCTATTAACCAGTCAGCATCGACACCGGTACTAAAACCAACAGTAACACCCATCATATCGGAAAACGATTCATTCAATGCCCCGGATTCACTCTCATATATCAGGCTGCTTTGAAAGTCAGTTACGGCATGTCCCCATTCATGTGCAACAACATCAATACCCCCTGCCATTGAATAGTTACCATCTGTAGCAGTAAAAAAGGTGACTTGTGAACCATCCCATTGCGCATTGTTATGTATCGTGTAATCGTCTACTGTACTTAACATACTCATGCCGTTACCGTCATAACCGTTTCTTCCAAACTGGGATAGAAGGAAATCATACGTTAAACCGGCATAAAAATGTGCGTCAATTCCTGCTGCCTGATTTGAGTTATCCCAGGAGTTATCCTCATCGGACATTGATGAATTATATGGATATTTTATTGTTCTGATAGATTGGTTGCACTGCATCTGACCATCGTGATTATGGGGATTATTATTTGCTCTTCTTGTGTTATCTTCAAGATAATACAACCCCGATCGCAGATAAGTGTCTATATGATCCTTAATATCGCCCATTACCCCTGTTCCTATCCCAATGGCATCTCCATCAGATAAATATGCATCTGCAGGGTCTGTTTGCAGTTGGTCAATACAGGGGCCAATTCCTCCTTTCAAAATAGTATTTATATTCTTATTCTCATTCTCATTCTCATTCTTAATGCGATTGGCTTTATAACTAATAGTACCATTAATGGCATTAATAAAATACTCCCATCTTCCGCTGGGATTGTTAGTGGATACTTTTACCAGCCATGCCAAAATAGGAGAGTCATTTAAATTATATATTATTAATTCAGTACCGGTAACTACAGGGTAATTTGTACTTACAGATGAATCCGTATAAGCGATTGTTTGTGCTTGAACTATTGATATATCAGGGGAGGATTGAATACTTATTTCCGATAAATACTCTCCATTTATAACTCTAAGTTCATCGTTTTTGGAAAAATGGCTGATTAATTCTGATCCATACACTCTGATTCCGTTATAATGCTGTATCAACCTTACATGTGTAAATCCAAGATTATCTTTATCAGTTTGTGTGATTTTTAGCTCCTTTCGTGGATCCGGCATTCCAAATAGTCCTTTGTTTTCTTCAAAGAATCTGATAGTTTGTTCCTCTTTATTCCCTTTTATCCCGACTGCATTCAGGTTTCCTTCTATAAAATTTGGAATACCCTTTTTGTTCATTACTAAATTTATTACTTTTTTGTCTTTTTTGAATTTCTCTAAATTCTCATAATTCTGACCGAATATACTAATTGACCCAATTAATAAATACAGAGTTATTGTCAAATAGGCAAAAAAGTTGATTGGAGTGAATTTTTTCATAAAAATTCCCTATAAAAAGAAAATAGAATGTATAATAACTATCCCTTTTGTAAATATCTAACAAAAATAATCCGAATCGCTATTTGAATAATCAGTTTTGTTTATTTTTGAACAACCAGCTTTATCCTTCTATTAGTTTTTTAATTTACCTGATCAAATTACGATTTTATTCTCCTTCAGATACATGAAAGAATTCACCTGTTCTTATCCGGATTCTCCGGATGATCATCAGAATAGGGTTTTGCATACAGATCCTCAACTTTAACCTTCTCATTTTCAGTATTCAATCGAGTGGCAGTCTGGCCCTGTTCTTCACTTGCCCTGCCGTTGAAATAGAGGATACATGCAAAAATTGGCATTACAGGAAGAGTAAGTGCGTTTACCACGGCTGAAAGAATAATAAACAATGGATTCTTAGTGACATCAACCAGGTCAGCCGCATTCTCAGGATTCAGAATTGCCTTCAGAAAGCCTCCGGTGAAGGGAAGAAGAACAATGGCTGAAAAGATAACGGAAACAACCAAAATAATAATAATAAAAACTGACACCCACCCAATATTCGACCAGAAATTTCTATGAGCCAGCTTTATGGTTCTACTGATAGTATTACCAATATCGATCCCTTCCATCATCATGATTGGTAAGATGAAAAGGTAAAGTGTTATTACATATAGCATTGCAAAAAACATACCGATTATAAGCACAAAAACGCCAAGAACAATAGCTATTGAGCCGGCAAATGCAAGAAGTACCATAATAATAAGATAGGGTATATAATACTTCAGCGATTTAAGTATGGAGACAAAAATATTGTTCTCACTATTCAGCGGATTGTAAATAATATAGTACTGAAGGATTGTTGTAAACAGAAGATTTACAAGCGAGATTATTAAAATTGGCACCAGATAACCTTTTAATATTTCAAGCATGATCATAGGATCGGTAACCGTTTGCATCTCCTTAATATCAACAAATGTTGAAGCATACTGCATTACAAGCGACATAACAACCGAAATAGTAAACAGTGAAAGGAATTTCTTTTTATAAAACTCCCATAATGAACTCATTGCGCTGTCAATATTATGTCTTTTATAAAGGGGATGACTACTGAATTGCTCCATATTTGATTATTTTAAATGTTGTCAAATTTAACTAATAATTTCTACTTCCTATATCTTATTTTCCTTTCCTCCACTGCCTTAACACATTGCTGAAAGGGAAAATGGTATTCGGTCTTTTCGGAGCGAAGATTCCCTCGTTGACAGCCTTAATATCTTCGATGGTATAAAATGCTTTTGGGTTGAAGCGGTTAATGACATCAAGAACATTGGCAAGTTCATTTCTCTGAACAATGGTATATATAAGATGCACTTTCTCCCTTGCCCCATGCGCTTCCACAACTGTTGCCCCATAACCGTTTAAATTAAGGCTCTGTACCAGTTCTGTCCCTCTTTCGTGTGCAAAAACTCTTATCATCTGAATCCCCATCGCGAGTTTCTCCTCAAGAATCATCCCAACATAGTTACCTGTTGCAAAGCCTGCCGCATAAGCTATGTAGTTAATATAGTTATCGAGGTTTTGCATTATCTTACTTATGGCTGTTATCCATATCAATACTTCGAAAAATCCGAGGATGGGAGCAATGTTCCTTTTTCCTTTTGAAACAAATATAATGCGCATTGTACCTATCGATACGTCGCATATACGGGCAAGAAATATCAACAGGGGCATCAGCGCGTAGCTGAACAAATCGGAATCAAAGAATGAACTATCCATGATTGTGTTTATATTTTAGTAACAAAGATAGATATAAAGATGTAACAGCACAATTGCAGAACGTGGTGCAAGACAAAAGACATATTTAAAAACATTTCATCGTATTAATTGTTAAACAATGGCAAGTAAAATTAAGATTAGTTAAATTGAAACATAAGTAATATTTTTGAAAATTAATTTAAACCAAAACAGATTAAAATATGAAATTGAATAAAGCGCTTATTACGGCAATCCTGACATTAGTATTCGGGATTATTATTGTTTCCTGTACCGGCAAAACAAATCAGAAAAATCTGCACTCCGGTGTAGAATATTACAGGCATCTGCAATTTAGTGAAACCCCATATAACATCGAAAAGGGAACTTATCCACTTTCAGCCGGTGAAGCAGAATCTATTAACAGTTATAAGTTAACTTATGATAATTCAGGAAGACTTTTAGCGGTGGAATTTGTAAGAAACAATCTGCTTCTTGACTATTCATCAATGCAGGGCGCTGCAAAAATATCTTATGAATATAAAGATAATAAGCAGATTAAGCATTATTTCAACAAGAATAATGAACCAATTGAATCAGCCGGCGTATTCGCGCAAGAGTTTACTCTCGATGCAAATGGAAATCGCGTTGGCCTGGTGAATTTAGGTAAGGATGGCGCAATGATTGAAAACAGGAATAAAATTCATTCCTGGAAGTGGAGCATTCTTCCTGATGGAATGGTTCGGGAACTCAGATATAATCTTGCGGGTGAGGAAGTTGTAATGAATCCCTTCTGCCCGTTTTATGAACTCAGGTTTACCTATAATGACAAAGGTTATGTGACCAGAATGGCAAATTATATGGCCGATACTCTCTATAACTGTACAGCTGAAAATTGCGGTGATATCGGAGTATCCTATTTTACCTTCACCCCAAATGAAAATGGTGATGTTGAAAGTTTTGCAGTTTTTAATGTAACCGGACAGATGTCAAATCTTTACTGGGGATGGTCAAAGCGTATCAGTAAGTACGATGAAAACGGTAATGAGCTGGAAGAAGTTTACTATGATCAGGATGATGAATACGTTGGAGGAAAGCTTGTGCCTGTAACGCAAAATGTTTATGATAGTCATGGCGCTCTTATTGAAGTTAAAACCATGGATAAAGAGAGAAACTTAATAAACAATCCGGAAAACGGAGTTGCCATCACAGAATATAAATATGATGAGTCGGGCAACCGGACTGAAACACTCAGTTATGATAAAGACAGGATTCCGGTAAAACTTTAATTAGTTCTGAAATATGATTCTTATGAAGAGACAATATTCAATTTTTCTTTTTTCATTTCTTCTTTTTATCTTATTTGCAGGTTGTTCTGGAAATAAATCGGAAAAGAAACAGGAACAGGTGCCATCGCAGGAGGTAAAAACTCCTGTGGTGATTGGAAATGAAACTTCATTGCTTCTGAAAGATCTTGTAGAAAATGGTGATTATGTTAATAGTCAGGTTTTCCCATCCTTAATTAAAGCCTCTATAGTTAATGAAAGTCTGGAAAAAAATCTTCTTGTGATTGATCTCAGATCATCAAAGTTTTTTGTTGAAGGCCACATAAAAGGTTCAGTAAATAAGAAATTTGAGGATTTACCTGCTTATTTTGAGACAGGTATCAAACCTTTTGAGTATGACAAAATAATAATGGTATGTGAAGATGGACAGGTTTCAAGCTATACAACATCGTTGCTTAGATTGATGGGTTATGGAAACGTATATTCGATGCGATGGGGAATGAGTGCATGGAATAACAAGTACGCGCAGGATGGATGGTTTAAGGGTGTATCGGGAAAATATGAAACCAAGCTGGAAAACAATATAAATGAAAGACCTTCTTCAAAAGGGATGCCGGAGCTTAAAACCGGGATGACAACCGGAACGGAAATCGGAGCCCAAAGATTCAGAAAATTGTTTGAGGAGGGAACAGGGAACATCCTGATAACCGCTGATGAGGTATTCAATAATCCTGAAAAATATTTTATAATTAATCTTGAACGGAAGGATAAATATGAGGATGGACATATTCCCGGCGCTGTGAGATTTAAACCTGAAGCTACCCTGGGGTTTATCGAAGAAATGGCCTCTATTCCAACTGACAGGACTGTGGTTGTTTATTGCGGGACAGGTCATAACTCGGGATTTGCTACTGCATACCTTCGCCTGTTTGGCTATGATGCCCGAACCCTGAGATATGGAAACAACAGCTTTATGTACGATAAGATGGTCAGACAAAGAACTGCTTTGTCGTGGCTTCCTTTTACTTCAGCAGATGTTAATAATTTCGAGGTAGTAAAATAAATAAAATGACTATCGGTAATCATAAACAAAATTTTCTGAATTGCTTGAAAATCAATTTATTTACCCCATCCCCAAGGGGAGTAAATTGATTTTCTTCGCTCCCCATGGGGTCGGGGTAAACGAAGAAAATCAATGGATATATGTGCAAGATTCCTGATACTCATATAATTTAATTCTTCATTTATGTTTAGAATTCCGGTCTGTTCAAAGTATCTGGCCGGAATTTATTTTTAAAGACTTCATTATCAGCATCATTGGATAGAATATAAATATTTTTGTACCCCATTTGACTTAGAATCATCCATATCCGAGCTGAAACACCTGTCTCAGATGAATACAGCAGAACAGGCCCCTTGTGCTTCCTGATAATATTAAGATATTTTTTTATAAGGATTGATTCAGCAGGTATAATCTGCGCATCCTTTGATATCTCGTTGAATTCACCGACCTTTTTATCGAGATTGATTAAAAGTCTATTTCCTGAAAGGTTGCCAGACTGTTCACCGGTAATAATGTTTAATCGCGATACTGAAGGTTCGGCCCATCTTTTTGCATCATTTTTAAAATAATTTCCACTTAACGACCTGAAGAGTACCAGGATCAATATTGGAAGAACAACCGCAATTACTAATTTATATTTTTTAAGAAAGTCAGCCATCTTTTCATTTTTTATTACTGGTTTTCAGTTATTTTACCCCTCACACCTCACCCTTTACCCCCTCACCCCTCATTTACTCGCACCCTCCGTCAAGCTTTTTTGCAGCAGTACGTTTAGACCGGATAAATTTCAGTTTCAGACTATCGGGCAGACTATTTATTTCAGTAAACATTTTTCTGGCCCGGGTTCTTGTCTCAAACAGTGCATTTTCCCTGACTGATATCCTGTTTCCCGTAAAGCTGCTGTTCATTACAGTATTGAACCATTCATTAAGACCACCTTTCATTATATATGTATTTTTATAGTTTAAGCCCCTTGTTATGGTAATTGCAAAATTTGAGTCAAAATCACCATTGGAGTAGAAAATATTCTTTGTTTTTTCACCGTTCAGATTTGCGCCGGGTTCATTATTAAGAAGTTCACGGTAAGGAACATTTATTGAACCCGGGATATTCATTGTTCTGAATTCTTCAGGTGGCCTGAGATCGATAATCTGAACCGTACTATCTTCTGAAACTATAAATTTTGCTACCTGATCAACAGAGAAATATGTTTTCGCATCAAGTACTTCAGATAGTAATTTTTGAGGTTTGACAGTAAAAGAGAGGTTCGAAGAAAGAGGTAACAACGCGAGAATTAATCCCATGCATAAAAGTCCGGCTGAAAATTTTTCCCTGGTATTCATGTCCTGGATTATTAAATTTCATTCGTTATATCGGGCCGTGCGAATCTCTTTTCTGCTACCTCTGCAAGCCAGAACATTACTATTGCAGCAATAATAAGCAGAAGAATAAACATACCGGGTGAAATGCCCATAACCTCATTTATCTTAATAGGCCCTTTATAAGCGTTGTCAGCTAAATTCTGAACTAATGGGTATGTTTCTGCAAAAAGAAAAGCTCCGGTTAGTCCGCCGGCAAAAAAGAACATTGCATCAATTTTCCCTATTGAGAGTGCGCTTAACCCGGTACCCGGACAAAACCCGCCCATGATAAACCCGGCGCCCATTATAACCCCGCCCACAATTGAAGATGTAACATAAAATTCGTTCACGAAGACCATTTTCAGATTAAGCAGCCCAAAGAAGCTTAATAGCTGAGATCCTATTAGTGCAACGATGGCAGCTGTAAAGAATACCTTAATTACTGTTGTATCGTATCCGTAAAACATCCCTGCAAGCCGGCGGCTGGAAGAGAATCCGGCCTGTTCGAGGGAAAATCCGAAACCTATGCCAATCAACAGCGCGATAAGTAAATCGAGCCATTCGGGCATTGTTATAAGTGATGATATTGGTCCCATGTTATTAATTTATGTCTGTTTATCTAAGTGTCTAAATGTCTCTTTGTCTTCAGCTCGCTCTACGCTCTATGCTCTACGCTCTACGCCCAGCGCCCTGCGCCCAGCGCTCTACGCTCTACGCTCTACGCCCTGTGCCCTGCGCCCTCCGCCCTGCGCTCTACGCTCTACGCCCTGCGCTCCACGCCCAGCGCTCTACGCTCTACGCTCTTTGTTCTACGCCCTGTGCCCTGCGCCCTCCGCCCTGCGCTCTACGCTCTACGCTCTACGCCCTGTGCCCTCCGCCACATTATATCCAGTTTTTTCTAAAGAACCACGCGAAGATATAGGCAGAACCGAAAATTGCAATCATCGTGACAAATCCGGCAACTGAGAGAACAGCCATTCCTGAGAGAGCGGCGCCGCTGGTGCATCCTCTGGCAAGCTGAGCTCCATAAACAAAGAAGACCCCTCCCAGGAAAGCGAAGATTAAACGCCTTGTGTTTGAAATTTCAGATGATTTTTCAATTTTGAATTTCAGTCTCTTTGAAATGGCGCCTGAAATGAATCCCCCAGCCACCACTCCGAGTATTTCGAGTGTCAGCCAGTTTTTTAAAGGTTTTTTCCCGCCTTCAAAATATTTGCTGTAGTAGATTGATTTTTCCGCATGCGTATGGTCAACTGCTCCGACAATTGAGACAACACAGTATTTAATGCCACCGCTGGCCCCAAGCCCGCGACCTGAAAGGAACATCGCAAGAAGCAGTACCATCCCAAGCATGGTACCTGCCACATAAGGGTTCATGTACCTGTTTTTCATCTTTTAGAAATTTGTTATAAACGTTTCTTTATACTACAAAAATAGTAAATGTTATACACCAGACAAACTTTAAGGAAGTCAACAAAGTTCAAAAAAATCACAAAGTCTGAAGGCCTTGTACCTGTTACGTTGTTTTAACGGAAAAATGTCTGTTGGTACGAGACAATTTCAGGCAAGTCAACGGAATAAATACTTTTATATGGTTGTCTAATTAGAAATCAACTCACTTAAAATTCAAAAGATATGAAAAAAAATGTTTCAAAATTTTTGAGCTTATTATCATTGACTCTCATGTTGGCTCTTATTGCCCCGGTGCTGACAAATGCACAGGCAGGAAAAACAGATTTCGCCGGTAACTGGGTTATGAATACGGAAAAAAGTACCCAGCCACAGGGTGGCGGTGGTGGCCAGAGAATGGGTGGCGGTAATTTTGTTGCTACACAAGAAGCTAATCTTCTGACAGTTGTAAGAACAAGGATCGGGCAGGATGGTCAGTCAACTACCACAACATCGAAATATACCCTCGATGGAAAAGAAAGTATAAACACAAGTCCAAGAGGCGACAGCAAGTCTGTTGCAACATGGTCGGCAGATGGGAAGGCACTTAATATTGCAACTTCAAGAACTATGGACAGAAACGGTGAGTCCGTAACAATGAAATCATCTGAAGTATGGGCGCTCACCGATGCAAAAACACTTACTGTTAATTCTACAAGACAGGGTCAGGATGGTGAAGTTAAATCCACCATGGTCTATGATAAAAAATAATTATTGACAATAATAATTGAAAAAAAAGAGGCTCCGCAAGGGGCTTTTTTTAATTTTATAAATTATTTATAAACCTAAAACCTTCAAAAATGAGAACTTTAATTACATCGATTCTGTTACTGGTTGCATTATCAGGTTGTCAATTCAGCAAATCTGTCAAAAAGGATTTAATTTCAGGTTTACTTACAATCGGCGATGGCCTTTCCTGCGAAGATGTTTATATCTCTGTTAATGATGAAAAAACTGACCGTACCACTTTTGTTTATGGAGAAGAATTTCTTGTTAAGTTCAACAACATTGAAGGTTTTGTAAAGGATGACGAATATGTATTCCCTGGTATGAAGTTAGTTATTCTTGGTATGAAAGGCGATACTATTATGCAGACGAATGATTTATACAGTGATTATACAAATGGATTGAAGCTTACACCATTACTGCTTACTTCTGTTCTTACAGTGGCTTCGCCTATAAAGTCGAAGGGCGAATATGTCCTGCATGTGAATATCTGGGATAAAAAGGGAAAAGGAAAATTCAACGCAAAGCTCAACTTTAAAGTCATACCAAATGATAAGATTGTTACAGAAGCAGTTAACGTACTATATGATGAGATTTACCTTTTTTCTAA
>JBAXXU010000124.1:0-12011 GCA_037127735.1 Bacteroidota bacterium | reverse complement strand
AAGTAACACAAAGGAAAAGAGCGCTTTAAGTATATTTGTGAATAATTCAGGTTAACTCTAAGTACTTCAAACTTTTTATTTATTGATTTATAATTTTCTTTCCGGAATGGGGTATCTTTTAAACTCTTTGGTCCTGTCGAAGAGATACCTGAAGGTAATATAATTCTTTACCGGGACACTTCCGACAGAGATAAATATTTTTCTCATTTTTGGATTGAAGTCAGCAACCCATGAGAATTCAATTTCATGATAATGAGGTTTTTTTTCGAATACCTTTCTGATATTCAAAATGAAAGCCGATTCGATTCCCATTCCCTGAAATTTGGGTATGACACCCATTAACAGGCCTTTGGCCCTGGTCATTGTCTTGCATTTTTTCAGATAAAGAAACTTAATCATGGTGAACAGATTCAGCTTCCCATTCATCTGCTTAAGTATCTGATTGAGGTCAGGAAACATTAGATAGATTGCTATCGGTTTTCCTTCGAAATAGGCATACCATATAAATTCCTCATCTATTATTGCTTTTGCCTTCTGCAGAACTCCTCTTATATATTCAGCCTTAAGAGGTTCAAAATATACTTTAAATGAGGCCCATGCTTCATTAAACACTGTGGCAAAGTCCTGTGTATATTTTTCCTGCTCTTTCCAGGTGAAGTGACGAAATTCGTACCCTGGTTTATTTGTTACCCATTCTGCAATTTTCTGAAATCTTTGCGGCAGAGGTTTCGTAATGTCGAGGTGGAACCCTTCCATTTTATAATATGTATTGAAACCATAAGATTCATAAAGATACCGGTAGTAAGCATGATTATAAGGAACCTCGAAAGACGGATGGGTAAAACCCCCGACAAGTAACCCCCAGTACTTATCTGTTTCACCGAAATTAATTGGTCCGTCCATCGCTTCCATGCCTCTTGTTTTAAGCCACTCTTTTGCAGTATCAAAAAGCAGAAATGCTGAAAGTTTATCGTTAATACATTCAAAAAATCCCATTCCCCCTGTAGGTTGTTCATAGGTGTGAGCAAGATTTCTGTCAATGAAAGCTGCAACTCTGCCAATAAGATTGCCATTATCGTCTTTCAGTATCCAGCGCTCTGCTTCACCATGTTTATAATAGGAGTTTTTTTTCGGGTCAAAAATGGCCTCGATTTCATTGTCAAAGGGGCATACCCATGTCTTGTCATTCTTGTAAATTATTTTTGCAGTATCGAGGAATTTTTTCCTTGTTTTCCTGTCAGTAACCCTGATGATTTTCATAAACGAATGTGGATTGAAATAGTATTATAATTTAGTTTAAGTTGTTGGATATTAGTTTATTAATTGCACTTCCCTTATATTTTTAATACATTAACCAGCCCCTTCCCTTTTTTTACCTCACTCCTACCCTTCTCCCGGGGGAGAGGGGCTAATACATTGTATGACATTTAGTTACCTCCTTATCACTTGGGAGAAGGGGGAAGTGGGATGAGGTGGATTTTAAAGAGAGTGGTTGTGTTGGTGTGGATTTCATTTTACTTCATGAATACCTGATCCAATAATTTTCTGTATTTGTCTGTTATGAACTGACGTTTGAGTTTTAATGTCGGAGATAACTCCCCTGTCGCCGGGCTCCATTCATCAGGAACAAGTCTGAACCTGTGGATTCTTTCGGGTGGGCTGAGCCGTTTGTTGATTTTTTCAATTTCTGAGTTGAAAAATGCCAGTATTTCAGGAAGCTGTATCATCTCTCCCAAATCAGAAAATGATATTTTATTTGCCGACCGCCATTCATCAAAATATTTAAAGTTGGGTGAAATAAGAGCGCTGGCAAATTTTTCATGCTCCCCCACAACCATTATCTGGTCAATTATTGCCAACTCTTTAAATATGTTTTCAATAAGTTGAGGTGCTATGAATTTACCATTTGAAAGTTTGAATATCTCTTTTTTCCTGTCAGTTACCATAAGGAACCTTTTATTATCGAGGTAACCTATATCCCCGGTATGGAACCATCCATCATCATCTATAACTGATTTTGTAAGATCGGGATCATTATAATATCCGATCATAACATTTGGTCCTTTACAAAGGATTTCGCCGTCATCTGCAATTTTAACTTCGACACCCTCAATCACAATTCCGACTGAGCCAAGCTTTACTCCACCTTTAGAAGTTCTGTTTATTGTAATAATGGGCGAAGTTTCTGTGAGGCCGTACATATTAATTATTTTGATTCCTGCTGCCCAGAATATCCTTTCAAGCCTTGGTTGAAGACTTGCTCCTCCGCAGCCAACGATTCTGACATTTCCCCCGAGTGCAGTTCTCCACTTGCTGAATATGAGTTTATCGGCAAGTTTGAGTTTTTCCTCGTAGAACCATCCGTTCTCACCGAATGGCTTATATTTTAAACCGAGGGTTACTGCCCAAAAGAATAGTGATTTTTTTTCCCCGGTGAGCTTCTTGCCTTTCGAGATAATAACATCATAGAATTTCTCAAGAACACGGGGTACAGCATCAAATCCATCGGGTTTAATCTCCTGCATGTTTACAGCAATAGACCCCATATTCTCAGCATAATAGATACTTGCACCGCTATATTGTGTCTGATAATTGCCAAGTCGTCCGCCAACATGGCATAATGGCAATATACTCAGGTATTTATCAGTTGGTTTTAATTTGAAGACAGAAGCTGCTGAAACAAAATTACTCACCAGATTTTTCTGCGATAGCATGACTCCTTTTGGTTTTCCGGTTGTTCCGGAAGTATATATCAATGTGGCAAATGTTTCCGGGCCTATACCCTCTTTTTCTTTCTTCACCTTCTGTCTGGTTTCATCGGGACAACTCTTTCCTTTATCAACTATTTCCAACCAGCTTTTTGTCCCTTGAACTTCATCAAAAGTGTAAATACCTGCGGAAAAGCCAACATTATTAAAAGCAGGACTCACATATTTATAAAGCTTGTTATCCGATATAATGATCATTTTAGCGCCGGAGTTATTAAAAACAAACTCATATTCGGTTATATTCAGAGATGCAAAAACCGGAACATGAACCACCCCGATCATCGACATGCCCATGTCGATAAAATTCCATTCAGGACGATTGGAAGAGACTGTAATAATTTTGTCGCCTCTTCTAAATCCCAGTTCATAAAGTCCATAACAGAAATTATATGAACATTCAATATACTCGTGTGAAGAGTATTTTATCCAGGCCCCATTTTGTTTGAAGCATAAGGCATCCTCTTTAGGGAAGTCTTCTTTATACTTGTCTAACAGGTCAAATGTTCGCATTACATTCATGGCGCTTCACTTCTTTAAGTTCAATGCAAATGTGTTTTAACTGCAATTTAAGAAAATTCGGCAAAATAAGTTGCAATCCTGATAATTGGAATTGCAAAGAACCGGGATAATGTTTATTTTGTTCCTTCATTCAAATAATACTCTTTGATATATGAATGCAATGCCATTTGTTATAGGAACCATCGCGGTTTTTGCAATAGCTTACCGGCTTTATTTCAGTTTTGTCGCCGCTAAGGTTGCTGTAAAGAACGACATGGCCATTACTCCGGCAAACAGACTTTTTGACGGACAGAATTATTACCCGATGAATAAATGGGTATTATTCGGCCACCATTTTGCCGCCATTGCAGGCGCCGGACCTCTTGTTGGTCCGGTTTTGGCTGCGCAATTTGGTTTTATGCCCGGGTTTCTGTGGATGCTGATCGGCGCCGTGATGGCCGGTTCCGTACACGACTTTGTAATTCTGACAGCATCGGTTCAGCACGATGGTAAGTCACTAGCGGCAATTGCAAAGGCCGAGATCAACAAGGTTAGCGGTGGTACTACCTCTTTTGCAATCATATTAATAATTATTGTGGCTCTGGCAGGGTTGGGCCTTGTTGTTGTCAATGCTCTTGCCGAAAGTTCATGGGCTACTTTTACCATTGCATCAACTATTCCAATCGCTCTTATAATGGGAATTTGGATGTTCAGGATAAGAAAAGGCAAAACTCTCGAAGCAACAGTTTTTGGTATTGCAATGCTCATTCTTTCAGTTATTTTGGGACGATATATTCCTGATTCACAATTTGCAGGTTGGTTCACCTTCAATCATAAAACACTTACAATACTTCTTGCTATATATGGATTTTTTGCATCTGTTCTTCCGGTCTGGCTTTTACTCTCCCCGCGCGATTACCTGAGTTCAATAATGAAGATATCAGTCATTGCCTTGCTGGCAGTAGGGTTAATAATTGTTGCACCCGAGATAAAAATGCCGGCATTCACTGAGTTTATAAATGGGGGAGGACCTATTATTCCCGGAAAGTTATTCCCATATCTTTTTATAACCATTGCCTGTGGCGCTATCTCAGGTTTTCACTCACTCATAAGTTCAGGTACAACTCCAAAAATGATTATGAAGGAGTCACATATAAAGACTATTGCTGTAGGTTCAATGCTTACCGAGGGTGCAGTGAGTATTATGGCGCTGATTGCTGCTACAAGCCTTCTTCCACTCGATTATTTTCAGATAAATGTTCCGGTTGAGAAGTTTCAGGCTATCCTTCCAAAGCTTCACGCGATGGGATTCACGGAATCCAATCTCGACCAGCTCTCTGCAAGTGTCGGCGAAAAAATTGCCGGACGAACCGGAGGAGCAGTATCATTAGGAGTAGGAATGGCATATATCTTCTCATCAATACCGGGTATGAAACACCTCATGTCGTACTGGTACCATTTTGCAATTATGTTTGAGGCGTTGTTCATCCTCACAACTATAGATGCAGGGACGCGTGTTGGAAGGTTTTTATTACAGGAAGCAATAGGCAGGGTTTATAAACCTTTTCAGAAAACAGACTGGCTTCCGGGAAATCTAATAACCAGCGGACTGATAGTTTTCGCCTGGGCTTATTTTATTTATACCGGGTCAGTATCGACAATCTGGCCGATGTTCGGAACTGCCAACCAGTTACTTGCAACAATAGCCCTGGCAATTGGAACATCATTTATTATTAACCGGGGAAGGGCAAAATATGCATGGGTCACAATATTGCCTATGACTTTTGTCGGAATTACAACTATGACAGCCGCCTTCCTGAACATGAAGAATATCTATATTCCACAGGCAAGGGAATCTGCCACAATGGTTCCCGGTCTGATAAATCTGATTCTGACAATAAGCATTTTGATTTGTGTTGTGATAATATTTTATAATGCAATTCCGAAGTGGATGAAGGCTTTCAGAAACCATACTTAATAAAACAAGTCCGTGGGCCTAACTTAAAGTAAAGCTGGGCAAAGTCCGGCGTAAGACTCACGCAAACTTCTTCCAAGTCTGGGATATGGCGAAAACCAGCCAGGCCGTAGGCCTTTTATAAAATAAAGCCGGGCGTAGCCCGGTATAAGACTCACAACTAATTCAACAAGCCCCGGAGTGGGCGTAATAATACTGTTATTTGCACCGGTTTATGTATCTTTTGCTGAGAATAAGGAAGTTGATCATTAACGATTCACATTCATTAACCAGATTATACATCTGACTTGTCATTGATCCAATTATTTTGTTTAACTTAGATTCTTCTGGAAAATAGCGTATTGTATAAAAAAAATGCCCCCGTATTAAGGACGAGGGCGACCTAAATGTTTTCACAACGGAATAATCCTTATTGTGAATTGCTTCAGTTATAACAAATGTACGAAAAATATTAACACGCAACAATATGAAAAAAATTCTTGGGCTTGATTTAGGAACAAATAGTATAGGATGGGCACTCGTAAATGAAAATGATGAAAAAAAAGAAATAATTGGAATAGGAAGCAGGATTATTCCTATGAGCCAGGAAATTTTAGGAAATTTTGATAGGGGTAACTCTAAGTCACAAACAGCTGAACGTACAGGATTTAGAGGTGTTCGCAGACTAAGACAAAGGCATTTATTACGTCGTGAGAGGTTGCTTCGGATATTAAACATATTAGGATTTTTGCCAGACCATTATGCTAAATCTATTGACTTTGATGTTAGAATGGGAAAGTTTGTGGACGACACAGAACCTAAATTGGCATGGAAGAAAATCGCACCAAATAAATTTGATTTTATTTTCAAATCTTCATTTTACGAAATGGTACAGGAATTTAAAGTTGCTAAGCCTGAGTTATTTGCTTTAAATGGAAAGGGAGAAGAACGAAAAATACCTTACGACTGGACGATTTATTATCTCCGAAAAAAAGCATTACAGTCCAAAATTGAAGAGGAAGAATTGGCATGGCTGTTGCTTAATTTCAATCAAAAAAGAGGCTATTATCAGGTGCGGGGAGAAGAAGAGGAAGAAAGCACAAATAAAATTGTTGAATTTCATTCATTTAAAGTTGTAGATGTAACTGCCGATGAACCACAAAAGGGGAAATCAGATATATGGTACAACGTGATTTTGGAGAATGGTTGGATCTATCGGCGGTCAAGCAAAACACCTTTATTTGATTGGAAAGACAAAATCAAAAAATTTATAGTTACGACTGATTTAACTGATGATGGGAAAGTTAAAACAGACAAAGATGGAAACGAAAAACGTTCATTTCGTGCTCCTTTGGAAGATGATTGGACTTTAATAAAAAAGAAAACGGAGTCCGATATTGACAAAAGCCAGAGATCTGTAGGTTCCTATATCTATGAAACCCTTTTACAAAACCCTGCTCAAAAAATCAATGGTAAATTGGTGAGAACCATTGAGCGAAAGTATTATAAGCTGGAATTAAAATCCATTTTGGACAAACAGAAGGAGTTTCACCTAAAGTTGCAAAATCCAGCGCTTTACAATGCATGTTTAGAGGAACTTTACAAAAACAACGAATCCCACAGAAGAAGCATAGCTACTAAAGATTTTACCCACTTGTTTTTAAATGATATTATTTTTTACCAGAGACCACTCAAAAGTAAAAAATCGCTAATTAGCAATTGCAAGTATGAATATCACTCCTTTAAAGACCAACAAACAGGGGAGATAAAAAAGGAACCTATTAAGTGTATAACCAAATCTCATCCTTTATATCAAGAATTTCGGTTGTGGAAATTTGTAAGAGATTTCAAAATTATTGAAAGAGAAAGGAGGATAGATGGGAAATTGGAAACGGATATCGATGTAACTTCTGAGTTTTTTAAAACTGAAGAAGACTTTGTTGCATTATTCGATTGGTTGAACGATAGAAAAGAGATTAAACAGGATACTCTACTATCTTTCTATTTTAAAATAAGAAAGAAAAAAGGAGAAGAGAAGTCTACATATCGTTGGAATTATGTTGAAGACAAAGAGTATCCGTGCAACGTGACACATTCTCAGATATTGGCTCGCTTATCAAAAGTTAACAATGTTCCTGAAAACTTTTTGAATACTGAAACCGAGTTGGCATTATGGCATATACTCTATTCTGTAGAAGATAAATTTGAAATTGAAAAAGCATTGAAATCGTTTTCCCTTAAGAATAATTTAGACGACGATTTTGTTGAGGCCTTCAAAAAGTTCCCCCCTTTCAAAAAAGAGTACGGTTCTTATTCAGCCAAAGCAATAAAAAAACTGTTGCCTTTAATGCGGATGGGTAAGTATTGGAACGAAGAGGATATTGATGTTAATACCAAACAGCGAATTAATAAAATTCTTTCAGGCGAATTTGATGAAAATATACGCAATCGTGTTCGTGAAAAGGCAATCAGGTTAATCGAACCAAACCATTTTAAAGGATTGCCTGAATGGTTGGCTTGTTACATTGTATATGATCGTCATTCAGAAGCTGGAGAATTAAAAAAATGGAACTCTCCGCAAGATATTGAGAATTACTTAAAAGAAGAATTCAGACAACACTCACTTCGTAATCCAATTGTTGAACAAGTAATTACAGAAGCATTACGCACGGTAAAAGATATTTGGAAAAAGTATGGAAATTTTTCAGAAATTCATATTGAGTTGGGAAGAGAAATGAAAAATCCGGCAGATAAACGCAGGGAGATGACTTTAAAGATTTCTGATAGTGAAAATACGAACCTGCGAATAAAAGCTCTCTTGGCTGAACTCGCAAACCACAACGATGTTGAAAATGTACGTCCATACTCATCAAGCCAGCAAGAGATTTTGAAAATCTATGAGGAAGGGGTTTTATTTTCAGGAATTGAAATACCAGATGAAATTTCCAAGATAGCCAAGACAGGACAGCCTTCAAAAACAGACCTTCTTAGATACAAACTTTGGTTAGAGCAGAAATATCGTTCGCCATACACCGGTGAAATGATACCACTTGCCAAACTGTTTACCGCAGATTATGAAATAGAGCATATTATACCACAATCCCGATACTTTGATGATTCGTTAAGCAACAAAGTAATCTGCGAATCTGAAGTAAACAAAGAAAAAGAAAACGCACTTGGCTTTGAATTTATCAAAAAAAATGAAGGTAGAATCATTGAGTTAAGCTTTAAGAAAACAGTTAAGATATTCACCATTGAAGAATATGAGAATTTTATAAGGGAGCATTACGGCAAAAGTCAAAGTCGTGGAAAGATGAAGAAATTGTTAATGGAAGAAATTCCTGAATCATTTATAGAACGTCAACTCAATGACAGTCGTTATATAAGTAAGGTGGTAAAAAGTCTGTTGTCAAACATTGTACGCGAAGATTCTGAACAAGAAGCCATTTCTAAAAATGTAATTCCATGTACCGGATCAGTAACCAGTACATTAAAAAATGAATGGGGATTAAATGATGTTTGGAATAGAATCATTATGCCACGCTTTCTAAGAATGAACAAAATTACTAAAAGCACGAAGTTCGGAAAATGGACAAATAAGGAAGGCAAAAATATTTTTCAAACTGACATGCCACTTGAGCTTCAGAAGGGGTTCACCAAGAAAAGAATTGACCACCGCCACCACGCCATGGATGCGTTGGTAATTGCCTGTGCAACCCGAAGTCATATAAACTATTTGAATAATGAGTCTGCAAAATCCTCCGCAAAAGAGAGCAGATACGATTTGAAAAACAAACTCTGTTTCAAAACAAAGCCAGATGATAACGGTAACTATAAATGGCAATTTCATAAACCTTGGGATACTTTTACAGAAGATGCTCAAAAAGCATTGGAAAATATTGTAGTAAGCACTAAGCAAAATTTACGAATCATAAATAAAGCAGTAAATAAATATCAGTGCTATAAAGATGGAAAGAAAACGACTGAAGTACAGAAAAAAGGAGATAGATGGGCAATACGAAAACCATTGCACAAAGATACGATTGCTGGAATTGTGAATCTTCGTTTGAAAAAGGAAGTCACCCTATCTGCTTCAATTGACCAATGGGAAATGTTAGTTGACAAAAACCTGAAGACAAAGATCAAACAACTTATCAATGAAGGATTAGACAAAAAGAAAATCCAAAATTTCTTTGCCAATCTGGAAAATCTATGGATGGGTAAAGACTTATCCAAAGTCGAGTTATATTATTTCACCAACGATAAAGAGAATGATGCTTTGGTCGCTTCACGTGTTAACTTAGATGATTCTTTCAACTCTAAAAAAATTGAAAGTATTACGGACACAGGTATTCGGCAAATTCTATTGAGGCATTTGGAAAAATACAATGAGGAGAGGGAGGGAAAAACGGTAGAACACCCGGAATTAGCTTTTTCTCCTGAAAGAATCGATGATATGAATAAGAATATCACATCATTAAATAAAGGTAAGTTCCATCAACCTATCTGCAAAGTCCGTACCTATGAAATCAAAGGGAATAAGTTCAATGTTGGAAGTCGAGGTAATAAAAAGGATAAATATGTTGTCGCAGCCACAGGAACTAACTTGTATTTTGCAATATATAGGGACAAAAATGGTAAACGTTGGTTTGAGACAATACCATTAAATATTGTTATTGAAAGGCTTAAGAACGGCGAAAGTCCTGTGATTCAATTAAAAGAAGTAACTGAAGAGAATGATCTTTCGTTAATATTTTATCTTAATCCCAATGACTTAGTCTATGTACCAACCTTAGATCAGATTGATAATATTACTATTGATGAGGTAGATAGGAATAGAATCTATAGATTTATTGATTCAAGTGATACTATTGCCAATTTTGTTCCGGTTTCATCAGCTTCTACTGTTTTTAATATGAATAAAAAAGACCAAGAAAAAGTTGGACTAAACTTTCCAATTCAAAATGAATTTGGAGTCAGAAGCCCTCAATCAAAGAATCAAAAAGCATTAACGGGTGAGATGATTAAAGATGTTTGTCTAAAAATTAAAACTGATCGACTTGGTAATATTTCATTTTAGGAATAAATGTTTTGCCAAGAATGTTGTTTCAGATTATTGGTATTGCAGTATTGGTCTCAAATAGAAATTCCATGATTAAACGTACTCTTTATTTCGGTAATCCCTGTAACCTGAGAAAAAAGGATATGCAATTAAAGGTCAGCTATCCGGTTGAAGAAAATAACGAAGATAGTGTTCTCCCGCTTGAGGATATCGGAATGATTATACTCGACAATCCTCAGATACTAATAAGTAATGCCCTGCTGATGGCTTTGAATGAAAACAACTCAGCCATTATAAGTTGTGATACTTCTCATTTGCCTTATGGTTTAATGCTTCCGATGTTTTCACATCATGCATTCACCGAAAAACTCCATTCCCAGCTGGAAGCTTCTCAGCCTCTTGTTAAAAACCTATGGCAACAAACTATAGTATCAAAAATCGAGAATCAGGCAGCAGTTTTAAGAAAAGTAGGTGTAGATGTGAAAAAGATGGATTTCTATATATCTGATGTTAAGAGTGGCGACCCTGGAAATGTTGAAGGAAGGGCTGCTGCATATTATTGGGATAACATTTTCAGTGGCGCAATATTCTTGCGTCACCGATTTGGCGAGCACCCAAATAACCTGCTAAATTATGGCTACGCCGTTCTCCGGGCAATAGTGGCAAGATCTCTGATTGCTTCCGGACTTTTCCCTTCAATAGGTATTCATCACAGGAATAAATACAATCCCTATTGCCTTGCCGATGATATAATGGAACCTTTCAGACCTTATGTCGATGCCCTGGTTCTTGACATTATTCAGGATGATCAGGGGATGGAAGATCTGACACCGGAAATTAAGAAGAAACTATTACAGATACCTGTAATTGATGTTGTTATTGATGGGAAAAACAGCCCTTTAATGATTGGTGTACAGCGCACCACGGCATCGCTTGCTTCATGTTTTGAAGGAGAAACCCGGAAAATTCTATATCCTATCATGGGTTGAAATAATTAGTGTAGTCCAATGGAAGAATTATCCCGTCTTAATCAATATAGAATTATGTGGGCATTCGTATTCTTTGATCTTCCTACTGAAACAAAAAAAGACCGTAAGAACTATGCTATATTCAGAAAATCTTTGCAGAAAGATGGATTTACCATGTTACAGTATTCAATTTATGTACGGCACTGTAACAGTCGTGAAAATACAGATGTTCATCTTAAAAGAGTCAGGTCATTTCTCGCGCCAAAAGGAGAGATAATAATCTTTACTCTTACTGATAAACAGTTCGGGATGATGGAATTTTTTCGTAGCAGAGACCCGGCAAAACGCCCCGATACACCACAGCAACTCGAGATGTTCTGATATTTAACAGCTTATCTATGTAATGTATTATTGAGAATGTAGGAGTGGCTGTAGTCCTTACATACAGCAACATCGGGTGAAATGTGGAGAAAGACACATGCTAACTTTGTCCAAATCGAGGATATGACTAACACCAAAAAGGCTGTAGGCCTTGCATAAAGTAACATTGGGCGGAGCCCGATGTAAGACTCATGCTAACATTATCAGCCCCGTAGTGGGCGTAATAAAAAGTTATCAGAGATACCTGTCTTCGTACTGAATCCCGTATGCATCCAGAAGGTTTTTGTATTCATCTTCAGAAGATACTTTCTCATGATGCTTCTTTTGGTTTACTATATACCTTTTAACAGAATCAATTCCGGAGTTACCTACAGAGAATC
>JBAXXU010000123.1:0-12148 GCA_037127735.1 Bacteroidota bacterium | reverse complement strand
AACAAATTGGAAGAAGTGGTAGTTTCTGCATCCCAAAAATCGGAAGCTTTATCCAAAGTACCAATTTCATTACAAACCATAAGTTCAAATGAGTTAAAAAGCATTCCCGGTGGAAGCTTTTATGATGCAATTTCCACATTGCAGGGTGTAAATACATTAAATACCAGTATTGCTTTTACAGTATATAATACCAGAGGATTCCAAAGTCCTACCAACTTACGTTTTGTTCAATTGGCAGATGGTGCTGACAATTCTTCTCCTGAATTAGGCATCCCAATTGGAAATACCATTGGACCTGGTGAATTGGATGTTCAACGCGTTGAATTAATTCCTGGCGCTTCATCTGCCATTTACGGGTTAAACTCATCAAACGGGTTAGTTAATTTAATAACAAAAGATCCTTTTACATCACAAGGTTTAAGTGTTAGTCTGAAATCTGGTGTAAATAATGTAAATTCTCCTTTTAAGACCAGCGAAAATATTCAAGCTTCACCATACAACAATTTATCACTTCGTTATGCAAAAGCTTTAACAGGCAAGATTGCTTTTAAAGTGAATTTAGGGTATTTAAAAGCCCACGATTGGGTTTCAGGAGACGTTAATGACTATCAAAATTATAACGGTAAAGGCAATAATAATCTCACTGATCCTGGTTATGACGGTGCAAATGTTTATGGTGATGAAGGTGGATTGTCAAATACTTTAATATTAAAAGGAGTTCCTACCCATATTAGCCGGACAGGTTATCTGGAAAAGGATTTAACAAATTATGATAGCAGATTACTTCATGCAGATGCTTCGTTGGTTTATAAAATTTCAGATAGTACCAGAATTTCATATACTTACCGGGTTGGTGGCATGGATGGAATTTTCACAAGATATAACAAATTAAAATTTGATGATTTTGTAGTTCAGCAACATGAAGTTCAATTTAAAAGTCGGTATTTTTCATTTCGTTCATATATCAACACAGAAAACTCCGGGAACTCATATAATATCAGATTTTTAGCTGAAGGCCTGAATACTGCCGCATCGACAAATGCAAATTGGAATGCAAATTATACAGCAGCATATAATGCCGCTATTGCTGGTGGACAATCTGTAAATCAGGCATATCAAACAGCCCGCGTTGCTGCCGACATAAACAGATTTCAAACCGGAACTGCCAGATTTGATAGTACTGTAAATACAATTAAGCAAAATCCAAATTGGAAAACCGGAGCAAAATTTCTTGCTAAAGGGTATTTATGGCATAACGAGGCTATTTACGATTTATCAGGTTTTACCAAAGAAGTCGCAGATTTGAGCATTGGTGCAGATTACCGTTACACGCAGGTTAATTCAGATGGAACGTTTTATGCTGATACTGCCGGAGGAAAACCCGTTTATGATGTAAAATTTGGAGGGTTTATTCAAGCGGCCCGTAATTTAGGAGATTACTTCCGAATAGTAGGTTCTGTTCGTTTGGATAAGGATAAATATTTTGATCCTAAATTTACAGAAAGAGCGGGTTTGATTTTTGCTCCAAACAAAACAAATAACTTTCACTTATCTTATCAAAATGGATATAGATTTCCTACTTTTTATGAAGCCTGGGCTAATGTTACAGTAGCAGCCGGTATTTTTGTTGGTGGTATTCAACAAAACTTACAACCATCAAATATTATACATAATTCATACAACTATGCTTCTGTTTTACAATTTACTTCAGCTTATAAAACTGCTTTGTTACAAGGAAAAACATCAGCACAGGCATTTGATTCAAGCATAGGTTTGCTGACTGTTTATAATAATGATTATTTAAAACCAGAACGAAACCAAACACTGGATTTTGGTTATAAAGGTTCCTTTATAAATAATAAAATTTTTTTTGATTTAAATATTTATGGTATCAGATACAACGATTTTATTCAAACTTTTACCGTAATAAAACCAACTGACGGGACTTCAAATAATTTTCAGGGAGCAACTGAGTTACTTCAAAATAAAATTATAGCATTTTTAACCTATTCAAATGTAACTTCAACCGTATATGCTTATGGTTCAAGTGTTGGTTTAGGTTATAATTTCTATAAAGAATATGATTTTTCTGGCAATTTTAACTATAATGGTATCGATTGGGGAACAACTCCTGAAAATGCGTTGACCAATGGGTTTAATACACCTAAGTTTAATGTAAATGTTTCGTTATCAAATAATAATGTTATTAAAGACTTTGGTTTTAAGATATTATACAAATGGACAGACAAAACAGATTGGAAATCTGATTTCGCAACTGGGACTGTTCCTCCCTGGTCAACTGTTGATTTGGAACTTAAATACCATATTCCAAACACCAAAGGAACATTTGCTGTCGGCGGAACTAACTTGTTGAACAGGTATTATACTCAATTTGTTGGAGGTCCTTCAATTGGAGGCTTTTACTATGTATCGCTTACTTTTAATGGCTTGTTGAGTAAATAAAAGAACATCGTTTCTTTCATAACTAATGGTGTAACCTGGAAAAGTCAGTATCCCTGACCATAGTTAGCCGGAATAGATTGACCAATTAATGCCGTAGTTAAATCATTGATATAAAAGCACATATAATTAGGCTCGTTTTTCCGGCTGAATGTGGTCAAGGCGTCCGGCTTTTACACCTTATTTTTAAAAACTGATTCGCTAAACAGATAATATTATTTGTGTTATCTTTGTTTTGTATCAGAAATTGTGTCAGGAACATATAACCCGTGGATTGGCTAATCTATTCATTATCATAGGTGTTTTGCTTATAGACGAATCATTTATTATTTAAAAAATTCATCAATTATGAAAACGCACTTATTTGAAAGCTTTCTTGCTCTGGCTCTTACTGCTTTAATGGTAGCAGGGTGCAACAATACCGGTAGGCAGGCAAAAGCTGCTAATTACCAGCGTGACAATGCAGTAGTTGCCGCAGTCGACACAGCTAAATTGCAGACTCAGATTATTGAAATAATCCGGAATTCGCCCCATGGAACTGAACTAGTGGATATGCTTAACAAGGCAGGCGCTGTTTATATGGTGGACATTACTGTTCCCGTGGAAAGAGCTGAAAAGATGATGACCACAACTTCAAAATGCCTTGTGGGGGGAATGTATGGGTTTGATACAAAATATGCTTCGGTTTATAACCGGGGTGATGTTTCCCTGAAGATTAACAATGTTCTGCTCAAAATTATTGCCGATCTTGGAATCGGCAGCGACATCGATATTGTCAAAAATTATATGGTGAGAATTGCAAATAACAAATCAAATAAAGACTCTTTGGAAATTCTGACCGGCAAAGTATTTAGCGAATATCATAAACAAATGGCAAGTGGCAGTCATGCCAATATTTATGCCCTTACAACTATTGGTAGTAACATTGAAGCTTTATATATTTTAACCCAGATGAGCCTGTATGCGAAAGATAACAGCAAATTCCTTGAGTTGATGAGTAACCAGAAGGAACGTGTTGGTTCTGTGATAAAACTTCTCGAAGCTATATCGGGAGATGAAACTGTAAAACCTTATTTTGAAAGCATTAAGCCAATTATGAAGTTCTTTGAAGAGAACAGAACAATCGGGAATGCTGAACTTAAAACGATTGCTCCTGAAATTGAAAAGGTAAGGAATAGCATGATCTGATAAGATAACTGATTGGTATTTAGAAAGGAATAGGTTGACCATTGATGATCTATCCGTGACGTCATTAAAACACAGTAAAAATAGTAACCATTAAATAAACTGAAAGTTCCGTCCTTCTTTGACCACTTCAAAATCCCGTCAGATCTCATATACCATAGATAAAAAAAACAACAAACCTGTAACTCCGGTTTTTGGTGTCAATTTACTCCGGCCAATGGTGGTCAGAGATGCTTGTCTTTACACCGATGTTTCTCGTCCTAGAAAAACCTTACACATTTGGTTAGTAATCCTGGTTTCACTTTACAGATTAATTTAGTTAATCCTAAATTTCCTTTACAATGCTTAACAATGATAGTTTATTATTATCAAACTAGTATTTGTTCTTTTGTTTTTTCTTGTTTAGAGTATTGTTTCCAGCGCTTTCTTATTATTCCTACATGTTTATGGGCCTTTTCAGGAGTAAGATAATCAATACTTGAATGAGGACGTTTTTCATTATAGGTCATTATAATCCTGGCTATTGTCTTCTTTGCCTCCTTATGGTTCTGGTATACCTTCTTGTGGAAAAATTCATTCTTTATGATACCATTTACCCTTTCGGCTAATGCATTTTCATAAGAACTTCCCCTCTGTGTCATGCTTATAGCAATATTTGCTTTCATAAGAATATCTATATATTCATAGGAGCAATACTGTATACCACGATCAGAATATCTTTCATTCCCTCTTGATTTAAATTTTTATAGATAGATTTTATTAATTTTAGTATAGGAATTCTTAAGTTTGGTTTTAATATCTTTGGTAATAATTCTATTTGAAATGAATCGGTATGTTAAAATTGACAATTTCTGATCCCTTATTAAAATGCTGAAGCATTCTCACATTTTAGTTATTCTTCTTATTTGTATTTTTTTGGGATGCGTTAAGAAAAAATCAAATATAGTAACCTATAAACTGAGACATTCTGATTATCTGGAAACAATAGAAGCAGAGGGGACAGTGCAGGCAGTTAACAATAGTGTTGTTGTTACCCCACGGGTTTATTCGGAACTGCAGGTGGCCCGCCTCTCAAAAGAGGGAGCTTTAGTAAGAAAAGGCGATACGATCTGTATTCTCGCGGCCCCCGATCTTATGAACCAGTTTGAACAATTTAAAACAGAACTGGAGAAGATGGAAGGGTCAAAAGATTCACTTGAAGCAAATCAGGCTATGCAACTCTCTTTGCTGGAAGCACAGGTTGCAACCAACAATGCCCAGATGGATATTACTATGTTAGATTCCATACAGTTGAAATTTGCGCCAGCTGTGAAGCAAAAACTGATCAATCTGGAAATGGAGAAAGTGAAAATTGAAAAAATGAAACTTGAAAAAAAACTTGCAGCCCAGAAGAAAATTGCCAGTTCAGAGCTCTCACAAATAGGATCCAGGATAATGATGCAGAAAAACAGGATACAGATGTTCCAGAGTCAGATAAATTCTCTTTATATAATTTCCCCGTCTGATGGATATATTATACATGCCGAAATGCCTACCTTTTACACCATGGGAGGCTCGACAATTGGCGGGAAAATTGAAGAAGGGAGTAAGGTATTTAACTCTATGCCTTTATTACAGATCCCTGATATCGGTAAAATGCAGGTATCAGTTGAAGTGCTTGAAGCTGATTATAAGAGGATAAACAATGACCAGAAGGTTGTGATTAAAATAACTTCTGTTACAAATCTTGAACTGACAGGGAAAATAATCAGAAAGTCGCTTGCAACGAAAAACAGAGATCAAAAATCAGCAATCAAATCTTACGAAGTTATTGTTAGTGTCGATAGCTGTGATTCCTGTATGAGACCAGGTCTGAGTGCATCTTGCAGGATTATCATCAATGAGGTGAAAGACACAATTGTAGTGCCATCTGCTGCAATTTTTGCGAAAGACAGCACAAAAATCATATATGTCTCAAAAGGCCATGAATATATACCGGTTCCTATAGAAACCGGTGTATCAAATAGTTCCGAGAGCATAGTATCAAAAGGACTTATCGGCAATGAGACAATAGCCCTGATGGAGCCTCCTTATTTTTTAATATCTCATCAGGGGAAGTCGGGGAATTCCGCTAAGAATATATTTTCATCACAAATTATTGATACATTAAGAAAAGACTCATTAAACAAAACTGTGTTACTAAAAAAATAGCCGGAAATCACTTATAAAACACTATGGTAATGAACAAAGTAATTATTCTTCTTTTATGTGTTGGACTTATTTCATGTAAAGGGAAAAAAATAGTTCAGGAGGTCCAGACAACCTTTGTTAAAAAAGGTACATTCACAGAGGAATTGACTGAAGTGGGAAATGTGAAAGCTGTCAACTCCACCAACATAAACGCACCAAATATCTCGTACAGGTACGGCGGTCTTAAAATCACTAAAATAGCCACTGATGGAAAAGAAGTTGAAAAAGGTGATACTGTCATGGTTTTTGATCCTTCTGAAATAAAAAAGGCTATAATTAATGCCCAGCAGCAATTGGAAATAGCAAATGCCGAATTTGAAAAATTAAAAGCAACTCAACAATCAGAAATAGAGGATCTTGAATCTGATCTGGAGATTTCCCGTATATCACAGGAGATATCGAAAATCAATTTAGAGCAAGCTGTTTATGACTCGGAGGTAGCAAAGAAAGAGATCAATCTAAAACTGGAAACTGCGAATATTGCTCTGGCACGTGCAAAAGAACAGATTGAGAACAAGAAAAAGATTCAGAAGCAGGAAATGTATCAGAAAACATTAAATATTAAACAATTAACTGCTACACTTGATGATGCAACACGGTCTGTGAACAGTCTCTTTGTTATAAGCCCGAATAGCGGAATAGCAATACTAAAAGATAACTGGATGACAAATCAGAAATGGCAGGTAGGCGATCAACCGTACTCAGGAACATCGTTAATTGAGCTTCCTGATATGGATGCCATGATGGCCGAGGTGAAAATCAATGAGGTGGATATAGCTAAAGTCGCTCCGGGATTGAAGGTCGAGATTAGACCTGATGCATTTTCCGATTCAACTTTTAACGGAAAAGTTACTTCTGTTGCCAACCTTGCACAAAATAAAGACTCAAAATCGAAAATTAAAATTTTCCCAGTGCAGATTGTTATAGACGGAAAATCAAAAAGCCTGTTACCCGGATTGACTGTAAGCTGCAAAATAATAATACGGGAGATTCCCGGAATATTATACATCCCTATTGATGCAATTTTTAAGGATCAGACGGATGACTTTGTTTATACAAGAACAAAGTCCGGTTTTAAAAGAAAACCCGTCAAAATCGGACCGGTAAACTCTGATTTTGCTATTATTTCAGAGGGGTTGAAGGAAAATGAAGAGCTTGCATTAACAGATCCGTATCTTAACAAAGAAGAAATTAAAGCACAAAGCAAAAACAAATAGCCTGTCTTTTAATCGGTATTATCCTCATCGTTAAATTCAAATAGTTGCCTGATGCTCACTCAAAAGTTTAGTAAAAACAGAATGATTAAAAGAAAAAGATTATTTCTGATTTCCCGATTTTTTAATTGCAGGACAAAATTCATTTTATTTTTATTATTGATCTCCTTGTCAATTTCCTGTAATAAAAGCACGCAAGGGGTTTTCACAGTTATGTCGGGATCATTCAAACAGTCAATTAAGCAGACAGGTGAACTTGAAGCTGTAAAGGCATCTTTTATACCCATGCCTAGTATTGACTGGCAATATGGCTACCAGTTTAAAATAATCGGATTGGCAGACCACGGTAAAATTGTCCATAAAGGCGACTCTATTCTTAAACTGGACGCATCAACTGTTTATAAGTTCATAATAGAAAGGGAAGATATGCTTGAAAATGAGCTGGCAGATGCAAAAAAACAAGTGGTACAGAGTGAAAATAATATTCAGGAACTTGATGCTCAACTCAAAAGTGAACAGGCTGCATATGATCTGAAAAAGCTTGAAGTAGATAGAAGCAAGTTCGATACTGAGATCAAAAAAAGAATTAAAGAGCTTGAGTTTCAGCAGGAGACTATTAAACTTAATAAGGTAAAACGTAATCTGGACCTCAAACCCAAACTTGATAATTTTGACCGGCTTATTCAGAAAATCAAAGTTGTGCAACGTCAAAATGAGTTGAATAATGCAAAAGAAACCCTGAAACTGTTTCTCCTGAAGTCTCCGCTTGACGGTATATTTCAGGTTTCAGTTAACGAGTGGAGCGATAATCCTCAGATGTGGAAAGTAGGCGATACTCCTTACCAGGGCCAGATACTTGCCAGTATTCCCGATGTCACCAGAATGAAAGTAAAAACATATATAAATGAGTCTGATGTAGAAAGAGTGCATAAAGGAATGAAAGTTATTGTCAGGCTTGATGCACTTCCATCGGTACCCTTTAACGGAAGTATTACGGATATCAGTAAAATCTGTGTTGCACGTGACAAAGAAAAAGTCTTTAATGCAGTAGTTAAAATTGATGAATCAGATCTTCGTCTTAAGCCTGGAATGACTGTAAATTGCGAGTATATTATTTATGAATCAGACGAAAGTATGTTTGTACCCAATAGCTGCCTTTTTAAAGAAAAAGGTCACTCATATATTTTTCTTAAGAAAGGCGGATCAGTGCGGAAGATTCAAGTGCAGGCCGGCGCTGCAAATATTAATCATACTGTCATAACCGGTGAAGTGAAACCAGGCCAGAGACTTGTACCTTTTAATGATGTTTTAAATTTAAAAAAGCTTTAGGTTATGCATTATGCTGAAAATTTAAATATTGCCAGACTAGGCTTGATTGACCATAAATTCCGCTCATTTCTCACCATGCTTGGGATCATTTTTGGAACTGCTTCTGTTATCGCGATGGTCTCTATCGGAGAAGGGGCTAAAAAACAAGCCATCTCAAAATACCAGGATCTGGGCATTAACAATATTATAGTTCGTGATAAAGATTTGACTGATCCTGAGCTTGAAGCTGTGAGAATGAAATTTTCACAGGGACTGTCAATAAAAGACGCAGAGGCAATTCGTGATATTGTTCCCGGAGTTTCAGATGTTGCTCCTCAGTCTGAAGTAAAAATGGAAGCAAAATATGCTGATAAATCATCAAAGGTAACGGTCATTGGAATAACACCATCTATCCTGAAAATACTTAACTATCAGACCGATAAAGGTCAGTTTTTAACTGAAGATCACTATCAGCGGCAGCTTAAAGTTTGTATTCTTGGATCTGCTGTTGCCCGATCACTTTTTGGATATGATGATCCGATTTCACAAAGTGTAAAATTAGGTGATCAGTGGTTTGAAGTAATTGGTGTAATGCAAAATAAAGCACTTTTTACCGAAACTGTAGGCGAACTGGCGGCACGCGACCTGAACAGTGATGTGTATATCCCTTTGTCGACTTTCACAAGGCGCATTCCCAAGGATAATCAGTTCTCCAGTGAGGTAAAGCAGCTTACCGTCAAGCTCGATAAATCTGACCGGCTCGTGGAGTCAGCTGCGGTTATCAGGAGCATACTGATGCGGCGCCATTACAGCAACGATGATTTCAGCATAATTGTTCCATATGAATTATTAAAACAGGAAGAAAAGGAGCGAAGGATTTATAACCTTTTATTGGCTTCCATTGCGGCAATCTCTCTTGTTGTTGGGGGTATTGGCATTATGAATATTATGCTTGCTTCAGTCCTGGAAAGAACAAACGAGATAGGTATCCGGCGGGCAATAGGCGGTAAAAAGTCAGATATAATGAGCCAGTTCATAACTGAAGCCGTTGTTCTGAGCATTTCAGGAGGCATCATCGGGGTAATATTAGGAATATCTCTATCGCTCGGTATATCTCTTGCCACAGCTGTTAAGACAAGCATTACTTTGTATTCAATTATCATTGCTTTTGGCTTCTCGGTGCTTGTCGGCGTTACATTTGGATATTTACCAGCCAAAAATGCCGCTAACCTCAAACCAATTGAGTCAATCCGTCATGAATGATGGTTAGGGCACAGAGCACAGGACAAGGTACTAGAAGGAGTGAGGTATGAGGAGTGAGGAGTTAGGCAACGCACAACCAGCAACCAGTAAACAGTAACCAGTAACACGTAATCAGTAACCCGATGGATCACTTAAAAAAATCAATTTCAGTCTTATTGCTCTTAATTTCAATTTCTCCATTAATTTCTTCACAGCAGATTTACAATCTTGATCTGGAGTCAAGTATTGAATTAGCTAAAGAGAGAAGTAAGATAATGCTTATATTAAAACAGAGCATAAAGAAAGCATCCTTTGATCTTAAAGCGGCAACAAGCAGTCTAAAAACGCATATTGATATGGATCTTGTTATTCCCCAATACAGCGAAACAGTAAATCAGTTTCAGGATAGCGCCGGAATCAGTTTTTATCCTGTTCGTCAGAACCAACTGAGCAGCATACTGACAATCAACCAGCCGCTTCCAACAGATGGCTTCCTTTATATTCGTTCAGGTGCTTTAAGTTTTGCAGACTTCTATGCACATAACCGGAATGCGCAAATTTCTTCAAGCATAGGGCTTCAACAACCTATTGCCGCATTCTTTGGCTATAACCAGTTAAAGATGGGATTTAAACAGGCAAAACTTGCCTATGATCTTTCGTCAAAACAACTGAAGAGAGAGGAGCTTGACCTTGTATACGATATAAGCCAGGCTTTTTTCAGTCTATTATCTTTTCATGAGCAGATGAACATTGCACAGATGAGTCTGAACAAACAGCAGGAAGCTTATAATATCGCACAAAACAAATTCAAAGCAGGTCTGATACGTGAAGTAGAGGCACTTCAGATGGAAGTCGATTTAAGCGCCGCCATAAATAATTATGATATTGCCAGTCTGGACTACTTTTCACAGGTTTCCCTTTTTAAAGACAAACTAGGTATTAACCTCACTGACAGCGTGATAATTAAAAGTGACCTGAGTTACAACCAGGTATTTGTTGACCCAGAAAAGGCCGTTGCACTGGCACTTGCAAACCGGCTCGAACTTAAAGAAAATGAGATTCAGATAGAGTTGCAAGAGATGGAGATAAGAAAAAGAAAGGCTGCAAAAAGAATAAATGGGAATATTTTATTGAACTATAATTTTATCGGTGTCAATAAGAGTAACTTGTCGATACCATTGGGTTCATCTATGGACTATTCCTGGCAGAATATGATGAACAGGAAGGGCAGCTTCGGGGTTGGACTCACCGTGAATATCCCTATAATTGATTGGGGTGAGAACAGGGCAAAAGTAAACAGTGCAATGGCAACTCTTAAACAAAATCAGATACAGCAGGATGCAGACAAAGTTACCATAGAACGCGACATCCGTACCACTGTAAACAGGTTGCAGAATAATCTGAAAAGATTGCAATTACTGGAGAAAAATGTTGTTGTAGCTGAAAAGAGCTTCGAAATCTCACGGCAGCGATATGCAAACGGAGATATCGACAGTCAGGCTATGGCGCTGGAACGTGAAAGATTAAACAGCGCATATTTGTCACGACTCGAATCATTCATTAATTATAAACTTCTCTTATCAGATGTAATGCGCAAGACTTTTTTCGATTTCGAGAAAAATGTTTCTATGATCGACAAATAAATTGAAAGAATATTTTTTTTTGGCTAATCCCTACATATGTTTCTCATCATTAAGGCAAGATAACTTATTTTTCGATGGACAGAATAGCAGCTTGACAATTTCATGAATCTAACCAAAGGTTATGGTGGTCAACTTATTCCGTCAACGATGGACAAGGACACTGGTTTTTCAACTACTATAAGTACCTTATTTTGGAGATGAAATCAGGCTGTTAAATATTTAACAATCAAATAAATATTTGCATTCAATTATTTAGAATATATTTCGGTTTTAAGAATTAAAATGAATAACTAACATGTCAAGCCTGATTCCCGGTTTTGAATACGACATCTTTATCAGCTACCGCCAAAAGACTATACAGACGACAGAAACGATTTATCACAAAATGCCAAATAAATACATTTTAAAGGGTTATCTGCAAAAACCTGAAGCCTTGACTACATCCATCCGGTCATTTTAATAGAAGTTTATTTATCAAGTGATTAACTCCGGCATCAGGTGGTCAATCCTATCCGGCGTCAAGTGATCATGGATACCGGCGTTTCCAGCTAAATGCAAAATTTTCTTCTTATGGTAGAAAGTCATTATAAAACCTCTGCCAGTTCAACTAATTCCACCATGTCTCTGATTAATCTCAGGTTAGTTATTTCAAACCTCTTGTCTAAAATGAGGATCATGAAATAATCCTCCCCAAATGAAGATCACGAGGATCCGCTGGCTGGCGGAAACGAGTTATCCTCTTATTCCTGTACTTCATGACTCTCTTGTTAGTAAAGGATTCCATCAAATTTATTTGACATGAACATAATTATTACTTAACCCACATTGCAGCACAAGGCAATAAAAATAGTAAAAAAGCTGTTAATA
>JBAXXU010000122.1:0-12237 GCA_037127735.1 Bacteroidota bacterium | reverse complement strand
CGCAAGTACGGTTCTTAGGAGGGAAAGGCGGGGTAACCCGCCCGACCTATCCGACTTGGCCCCAAGTCCTCATTATACCGGGACTTCCGACGCGCGCGCAAGAGTTTTGAAGCCCTTCCCTGCAACCGTCCCGTCGCTGCAAAACACATGCTTTTTTGCCTGCCCGGACTCCGCCGTTTAGACAATTTTATCATGACACGAAAACTCCAGCCCGTTTACCAGGACTTTGCCATTTAGAAAACTTTATTATTACATGACAACTCCTGCCCGTTTACCAAGACTTTGCAATCGTGACAATTTTATTATAACATGACAATCCTGCATAGTTACCTGTATGATTATGACTTAAAACAAACTCGAAAATATTAAGAAGACTATAAAGTTTTATCATGCAAGACATGCTGCTGAAAAAAGTATGCTTGGTCCCTATGATGAAAGCACCGGGAATTATAATCAATACCAATTCCTGTCAAAACAAAGATGCTTGACATTGTTTCTTCCGATGCTTTTCCCTTTACCTTCTTACGGATCTAACTGCGAAACCAAGTGCACAACACATAAATTCACATTTCTATTTCCATCAATTTCTTTCCTTTTTTCATAATTTTTTAAAAATTTCGTATTCAAATAATATTCAGCCTATTACTTAGTGAAAACACCTTTAATTAAACCTAAATCTATCCTGTTTTCATAAAACAAATTGAATTCTAGGGTAACAAATCATTACCATTCCCTATTAAACCGTAATATGATAAAAAGAAGAATGCTCGAACGTCATTAGATTCAATCATGTTTCCTGATAGCATCATATAAATGTAAAACCAATAAAAGTACGAGATAATTGACAATTATGAATTCTTTACAAAATTTAAATTAAGAAATAATGAACCTCAAAATTTTGATCGCAATGATTAAGTTCTCAAATCTCCCTAAAAAGCGAGTGCCAACATTGATCTTCTTATTATTGTTGCAATTCTCAGTAACAACGATTTTGTTTTCTCAATCCCAAGCCAATATTTCTGTAGGCAGTGCATTATTTTTGACGAAAGAGGAATATAATAAACTGCCTAGACCAAATTGGGATACCTTAGAAAAGGAATCAAAATCTAAGACCATATTCTTGGTGAACACAAGTAGTACTAAAATACTTTTTAATCCACCAATAGGATCACAAGGTCATCAAAATTCCTGTGTTGGTTGGGCAACAAGCACGGCCTTAGGGATTCTTAATTATCAAAAATATTACTGTTGGGAAATTGCCCAAAGAAGCCCTAGTTACATTTACAATCAAGTTAAGATATTAAATTGCACTTCCGGTGCTGCTTTAATTGATGGGATAAACTTAATAATAAATCAAGGTTCAAGTTCAATGAGATTGATGCCTTACGACATAAATAATTGTTCAATATTACCAAATTCAGAACAAATATATGATGCTTCCAAGAATAAAGCCTACTCCCATTTTGTCCTAGACAAATGGGATGTAAGTGGTATAAAAAATGCCATCGATTTGGGTGATCCAGTTGTTGTTGGCTTCTTCTGTAATCAGTCTTTCAATGATATGTGGTACAAGGGTAAAGGAATATGGAAGGTTAATTATGGTGATCCTATAGCTGGTCATGCTGCATGCATAATAGGATACGATGATATACAAAAAATGTTTAAGGTTCAAAACTCAATGGGGTTAGAAGCTGGCGACAAGGGTTATTTTTGGGTGACTTATGATCTTGTTAAAGATAGTTGTTTTGAGGAACTCTATATACTGTCTGGAATTAATTCTAAGAATTCTGAGACAATCTCAGGTCCTGCAATTGTCTGCTTCTCTGATGCTACCTTTACTCTTGAAAATCCTCCACTAGGTTGTACAATATCTTGGGACAATAGTCCAAACTTAAGATTATTATCAGCATCAGGGAACAAAGCGGTATTCTCTGCAGTAAGTAAGGAAACCAATGATCAAGGTTGGGTTAAAGCAATAATTAATTCCTGCTCGTTTACTATTCCTAAACGTGATGTTTGGGTCGGAATACCCCAACTTACAAATCAAATGGTTGATGGAAATAGTTACTATCCGGGAATGCAAATTTGTCCAGGAAGTCATTTATTAAGTATTGATCCAAAAGGCAGTAACACTGTTGCAACAAATTGGACAGTTCCGACAGGAATTCAATATACAAAAGGAATTAATTCTTTAAACTTTAATTTACCAACCAGTACAAGCAGGGTAATAATTTCAGGAACGTCAAATAATATGTGTGATAACAATAGCAATTTTAGTTTCGATTTATTTAATATTAATATCAATAATTCTGATTCTATAAAAATGACTTTATATCCTAATCCTGCTTCAGATAATGTGACTATTACAATTTTGGAAAGCCCTTCTAATAATGAACCAATTGTATATTCGATCAATATTTATGACAGACAAAGCATTTTGTTATCTTCCATGACACGAAGTGGACAAAGTTTTAATATTCCTTTAGTAAATATGCGTGATGGTACTTATATAATTGAAGTCAGTGCTGGTAGCCACTATTATCATCAACAGTTGATTGTAAAGCACAATTAGAATATTCAGGATTAAGCAAAGAAGGATAAATTCTTTTCGTAGGAATTGTCCTAAAATAAACAAGAGAACAAGACTAATGAATTTCTAATAATTATTTTAAGCACATTAAAATTTAACTAAATAAAATTTACTATCATGATAAATAGTTTATCAAAATTTTTAGTAATCTTTATTATTGTCGTTTTTAGCAATAATAATATCTTCTCACAATTTTGTTACCAAGACCAAAGTGATCTATACTGGAAGATAAGTGAATCGCTCTATGGCTCAAGAAGATTATCTGATTGTTCTTCTGGGGCAAACTATAATTGTCATGGATTAGCCATGTACTACGTTGAAACAACTCCTTCGCCGTCTTGTCCAAAACCAAGTTGGAGCTATATTCTCAGTACACCGTACGCTTGTCCTAATTCTTATGGAAATCCAGCTTCTAATATATACCAAATTAATGCACGTTATGTTCATGTAGGTTCAGAAGCTAATGGAAGCATTGCTTATTATCAATTCACACAGGGTGATCACTCCGCTGTAAAAGAAAATATAGGCGGAGGTGTATTTAAATATTTATCTAAATATAATCATAACGGCCCTTTAGTTGCCCATAATTTAATGCAGTCTTGGTATCATTTGACTGGGCAAGATATAGGTATTCCAGTTCAATTTTGGTCTTACGTTGGTTATATTCAGGGATCTTCTACAATAATTGGAACGGGTCTCGCACAATTTAGTGTCATTAATATTCCGTCAGTTATATATTCATGGTCAGTTCCAAGTGGATATTCAAATATCTCAATATACTCAGGTTCTAATCAAAGTACCGTATATCTTGCTCCATCTCATAGCGGTTCTGCTATTTTGCAATTAAATATAAGTTCGGATTGTGATGCAACAATTAAAACTCAATTAATAAGTTTAAATATTACCACAAATATATGTTTAGAAGGAACATATGACAATGCCGGAGTATATTCACAGAATTTAAATACAATGAACCATGTAACAGTTGGAGGTGTTGCAGTTAGAGTCTCATGTCCAAATGCAACTACTTTCATTTGGCAAAAAACTGGTGGAAATATTAATGGATATTTTCCAAATGGCACATCAATTTCCTTTAATATGACTTCGGGTGGTTCTATAAGTTTTTTAGTGACTGCTAAAAATGGATCAACTACTATCGGAACACGAAATATTGCTTTTTATAATTAATAATTAATATTTTCTTTATTCAACATCATACAAGCTATGAAAAAGCTAATTTTCTGGAGTAACTTACTAATTCTATTGTTTGTACCAGTAGTGGTTTTTTGTCAGAACGATAAGACAAGCAAATTAGAAATTATAATTGGTGGTGGAGTATCATTACCGGTTGGTTCATATCGTCAATCAGATCCCTTAAAATCAGCAATACTAGATGAAAATGCACCTTTTACCAGAATTATAGGGTTTGCTAAGAGTAAGAACGGTTTCGCAATGCCAGGGAATAATTTTAACCTGGAACTTAAATATAAACTATTTCCATCCTTAAGATTGATCCTCTTAGCGAGCAGATTTGTAAATCCAGTAAAGTCAAGTGGAATGACAGATTATCTTGTTCAGGTTTACAGTTTAGATCAAAAAATGCAAGAATCTGACTACAAAATTTTAAGCTTAGCGACCGGAGTCGGTTATGAATATCGATTAAGTAAATTTGATTTTAATATAAATTTGCTTTTAGGATATGCCATAGCTAAATACCCGTACTATAAGTTTATTCTTCTATATACGGAAACATCTACAAATCCACCTTTAATTTTTGCTCACGATGGAACTGAACCTACCCTTAAATCATTTACTTATGGAACATCATTATCTGCTAACTATAATATATCCAGTAGGTTTAGAGTAGGTGTTGAAGCATTCTATCAAAAAGCAAATTTTGCATATCATATGTCCAATAGAGTTATACCTGGGGGTTCTACAGTTTATGAAATTTCAGATGCTCTTAATGTTAATGTAATAAATATAGCGCTTAGGGTAGGGTATTCGTTTTTCTATAAATAAAAGGGACAACATATTGACCTAATTGATTCTGCACCGTCCCTTCGCTGTCAGGCACATTTGCAGCCCCTCTTGCCATCGCTTATACCAAAAGCTGCAAAAGAGCCTTCCAGCCCGTCCCTGCCACTCAGCGAGACAAACGGCTAAAGCAGATAACATTGTTTCACCAAGACAAACACAAAATTTGCCCAGCAGCTAACTCACTGGTACATGCAATAAGCTTTACAGACTATCACTTTTTTGAAGAATATTCAGGAAAAGCTTATTGCACATACCAGCCCACATAAATCCAAAGACTCCATGTTTTCTGAGAAACTAAATGAGTTTCTTAACAAGATGACCAAGAGATTTTTCGCCGTTTGGACAATTCGTACATCATGACAAATCAGTACCTTTTACCGGGACTTATAAAATGCTGATTTACCGTGACAATTTCTGCAACCGTGACAGTTTTAAATAGCCCAGCAGCTAATAAATAGGACTCTGAGCGGCCTGCAAGACCCAGCGATGAGTCTGTGTTGAACTACATCAGCCGGGCCAGGAATTATGCACTTATTGAATGTTTTATAGGATTTCAGAGGTAATTCTGATTTTTATTCTTTTACATTTTGCAGGTTTTCTATGTTTATACAGGACAGAAGAACACGGGAATGTTATTAAAAAGTTCTCTTCTAGTCTCATTTTGTCAGCGACAGGACACACGTTTCCCGCTTGCTGCGGGAGCTCAAAATGTACAGATGATCAGGAATGAGTATTTTGGAGGGAAAGTAAAAACAAACCCGGTGATCGTATCCTTGGCAGTTCCCTGACAGTAATCATCTTCCCGGTTTTACATGCCGGACAAAGGCAAAGATTAACACCTGTCAGACGTTCAAAGCGTTGCTGTTTTGTCTCGGCCGGCTGACTTTTTTCTTCCGGTTTAATGCTTGTTCTTTTTTCAGATGTAAAGTGTAAATCCATGTTAAGTTTAACGGTATGGTTATAAATACCATAACGACGGATCTTTACAAATCTCTTTGGTAGAATGTGTAATGTAAACCGGCGAAGGAACTCAACGCCATCGAGGGTAACCGGCTTTTTGATGGCCCTGTCGCGGTAATCTTTGGCAATGAAAGTTACCTTTCCATTTTCTATGTTCAGTATGCGCTGATTTGTAATTGCCACACGGTGAGTGTACTGACCAAGGTATTTTACAACATGTTCAGCGCCTGCCATCGAAGGTTCGCAGTTTACAACCCATCGGGATTTGTACGCTGCCTGCACCCCGTCGTTGAAGAGTGATAGTTCGTTTTGTTTTCGTAAGGCACGTTTAAGGCTGTCGAGGAACTTGCCTTTAAAGGTTTCGCTCATCTGGTGCACGGGATAAAGGTATTTGCCGGAATGACCGATTTCCTTCCACTCTCCGTCGAGAGTATATCCAGCCGCAGGAACGATGCAGTGGATATGAGGATGAAGCGACAAATTCTGACCCCAGGTATGAAGTACCGCTACAGCCCCTGTTTCAGAGCCATAATGAGAGTATCCGAATGAATAGAGAGTGTTCCATACCGCAGAAAAGAGAATGTCGTAATACATCCTCTGGTTATGCAAACAAACTGCATTAAGCTGGTGGGGAACTGTAAAAATAATGTGATAGTGCTTAACGGGCAGGGTGCTTTTTATCAGGTCGTCGATCCAGAAGGCCTGTTTCGCAGCCTGACACTTAGGACAGTGCCTGTCGCCACAACTGTTATAGCTATAGCGTACTGTGCCACAGTTCTCGCACACTTCTTCGTGTCCGCCAAGGGCTGAAGTTCGGCACTGTAATATTTTGCTGAGCACCTTTAATTGCAGGGGTGTGCACTTAGTTCCGGCAAGCAGACCGGCTCCGAACAAACTGACAATATTGGCCAGTTCGAACCTTGTCCTCATTTTTTATGATAGTTATACAGGGTATCAAGAGGGCTGTGAGGCTTTATCAGAGGACATTGTGCCACATGAAGGTAAAGCATTGTTGTGGTGATGTCGGCATGACCAAGGAGTTCTTTAAGGGTTACGATATTGAGTCCCTGTTCGAGCAGATGTGTGGCATATGAATGACGAAGTGAATGAAGGTTTACATCCTTTTTTATGGATGTCTTTTTAAGATTTTCACGCATCACCCACGATAGTCCCCTTACGCTGTAACGGCCATCGGGTTCCTTACCATTGAATAACCAGACATGAGGGTTCTCTGCACCAAGGTATTTTTTCAGTCCTACAGCCATGCTCTCTGCCAGAGGAACAATGCGGTCCTTCTTGTACTTGCTCTGGCGTATGTGGATTACTTTTCGTTCAAAATCAACATCAGGTATTTTGAGGTTTATAACCTCCTGTCCCCGCAAACCCGCAGAGTAGATCAATGTCAGCACTACACGTTGTTTAAGCAGGGTTGGGACGGCAAAGAGCTCTTTCAGCTCCTGATGGTTAAGGATTACAGGAAGCTTTGTTTCTCTCTTCAGGGATGGCAGAGCGATGGCGTTCTTATTCATCCCAAGCAACCGGTAATAGTAGCGAAGCCCATAGACCATGTGTTTAAAGCTGCTTCGGGAGGGTGATTTTGGGTCACGTGCCAGGGCAACCAGGTATTCATTGATCTCTTCCGGATCAATCTGCTCAGGCAGCTTTTTGAAATGAATAACAAACAGTGCGATGCGCCGAATGTAATTATTTAATGTACTTTTACTCTGTCCGCGAAGAGTAACCTGTTGTTCAAGTTTACGAACAACTTTTTCAAATTCAGGAACAAGCATAATAGCCTGTTCAATCATAGTAAAACCCGATTTCTTTCTCATAATCAGAAATTTTAAGTGAATAATTTCCAATTAAGGAAAGAATCGGGTATTTTTAAAGCTATCCCGCAGAGGCGGGATTTAGTTCAACAAACGCTATAACAAATGCGGGTATTCGTGTTCGTTTGAACATTTGGAATCTTTACATACATTTGTGTTGGCATGAAAAGGCAGAACAATTCAATCCCGCACTTGCCATAGCGTCAACCGTTATGGGGCAGTTTAGTCGCTTCTTGAAACGGTATTGGTTTTGACAGATTTATAAAATTGACAGTTCAGCAGGTAGAAGAGATTTTTAAAATTGGTTTTTAGGTCGGTTCGGTTTGACAGGTTTTCGCTTTTTGAGACAATTTCGACTAATACGTTCATTCTCGAATTGACACAGACTGCAACTGGGAACGTATTCGCAGACAGAGTTTTTAAATTTCGCGGAGAATTTGGTGGAGAGATAAATTTGTAATTTGACTCGGAATTTGTTGACAGACAACGTAAATTAGTGATTTACAAAAAGGAAAAAATATACAAGTAATTAGAATAAATAATGGAGCATCTATTTTTTTCATTTACTTCTAAACGACATTACCCTTCATATGTTTTGGGTGGAAAATACGACTATAACGATGTCAAACTACTTAAAATCTTTAATTATGAAAAAATCACTGCTTCCCTTAATTCTTAGTCTTTTCCTGTTTGGCCAGAGTTTTGGCCAGTGGCAGAAAGCCAAGTTACCAGCCAGCAATGCCATTTTATCGTTGGCAGTTGACTATTCAACAAGTTATGTATATGCCGGGAGCGCCGGCAATGGTGTTTATTTATCGGCCGACACAGGCGATAACTGGAGTACTGCCAATACTGGCTTACCTGCGAACCTGAATGTCTGGAACATACTTATCCGGAACAAGAACATTTTTTTGGCCACCAACGACGGTGTATATTCATCGGCAAACAATGGAACCAGTTGGCAACAGGCAGGTTTAAATGGTGTTTTGGTAAATAGTTTTACCAGTTATAGTAGCGGTGATACCACTTTTTTATATGCAGGTACCGAAAAAGGTATTTACCTGTCGAAAAATAATGGGAAAAGCTGGTCAATATTTGCTTTTTCAGGTTTCGGTGTAAGTGCAATGCTTTCGTTTGGCGAAAATAGTTTCTATGCAGGAATGACGAATGGAGGATTGAACTATTATGAAGATTACCGTAAAACATGGACAGTCGCTGATACAGGTATTACAAACAAAACTATTGTAAAATCCGTGAAATATATTCATTATGTTCAGGGAAATATTTTATTTCCAACAAGCATGGCTGCCGTCACTGACCGCGGGGTATATTTAATGAAAAGTAAAGGAAATTGGATTAAGTCCACTGTTGGGTTGGCTTCCGATACCATGGTAAATTCAATCACTACAAGTGGCTATGATGGATCTGTTTATTCTATTTATGATGGTTTGGTGTTAATAGGAACAGGAGCAGATACTGGGAATGTATATTCATATCACGATTTTTTGGATGGTGGTAGTTGGAGCGCTATAAGTACGGGAATTGATGGAAGGGTTAATGCCCTGGTTATATACCAGAATATCATGTTTGCCGGAGGTTCAAGCCTTTGGGTTTTGAAGTCGAATCAAAAGTATTTATACCTAACCGGTAATCCTGCAGAAATGCCTGCTGAAGGCGACACAACAGCATTCAATATCCATACAAACGATTCCTGGTTTTTTATAAACACGACTAGTGATTTCTTAACTATAAGTCCGGAAACAGGTACTGGCGATGCCAACATTACTTTCGTTGTAAAACCAAACAATACAAATAGTTTAAGAGTTGGCATGGCTATGATTAATGGACATGGGGAAAATTTGGTGTCATTTATACAGTTCCCGGTTAATGCAACGGGCATTGATAATACATCAAGTACAAATATTACCATCTTCCCGGTGCCGGTAAAAGACGATTTGGTTATTTCGTTTCCCAACCAATCGGGCAACATCCGTTTTGCCATCTATAATTTAAGCGGCATGGAATTGCTTGCGTTGCAGCTTACAGGCAATACCACAAAAGTAGACCTGAGTGGGTTTATTCCGGGGATTTATATTCTCAGGTTATATTTGAAAAATAATTGTATTACCAGAAAAATAATAAAACAATAGAATACTTTTTCATAGTATTGAATTAGCAACCATGCATATTGAAGATACGAGACGCTGTTTGTTGCTGATTTTAAATTGATTCATGTAATGAAACTTCAAAAAATATATTATTCAAAAAATAGTTTAATACTTTTATGACCAAATCCGATTATTGCAAAATTAAAAAAAAGCCTAAACCTAATAAATAGGACTCTGAGCGGCCTGCAAGACCCAGCGATGAGTCTGTGTTGAACTACATCAGCCGGGCCAGGAATTATGCACTTATTGAATGTTTTATAGGATTTCAGAGGTAATTCTGATTTTTATTCTTTTACATTTTGCAGGTTTTCTATGTTTATACAGGACAGAAGAACACGGGAATGTTATTAAAAAGTTCTCTTCTAGTCTCATTTTGTCAGCGACAGGACACACGTTTCCCGCTTGCTGCGGGAGCTCAAAATGTACAGATGATCAGGAATGAGTATTTTGGAGGGAAAGTAAAAACAAACCCGGTGATCGTATCCTTGGCAGTTCCCTGACAGTAATCATCTTCCCGGTTTTACATGCCGGACAAAGGCAAAGATTAACACCTGTCAGACGTTCAAAGCGTTGCTGTTTTGTCTCGGCCGGCTGACTTTTTTCTTCCGGTTTAATGCTTGTTCTTTTTTCAGATGTAAAGTGTAAATCCATGTTAAGTTTAACGGTATGGTTATAAATACCATAACGACGGATCTTTACAAATCTCTTTGGTAGAATGTGTAATGTAAACCGGCGAAGGAACTCAACGCCATCGAGGGTAACCGGCTTTTTGATGGCCCTGTCGCGGTAATCTTTGGCAATGAAAGTTACCTTTCCATTTTCTATGTTCAGTATGCGCTGATTTGTAATTGCCACACGGTGAGTGTACTGACCAAGGTATTTTACAACATGTTCAGCGCCTGCCATCGAAGGTTCGCAGTTTACAACCCATCGGGATTTGTACGCTGCCTGCACCCCGTCGTTGAAGAGTGATAGTTCGTTTTGTTTTCGTAAGGCACGTTTAAGGCTGTCGAGGAACTTGCCTTTAAAGGTTTCGCTCATCTGGTGCACGGGATAAAGGTATTTGCCGGAATGACCGATTTCCTTCCACTCTCCGTCGAGAGTATATCCAGCCGCAGGAACGATGCAGTGGATATGAGGATGAAGCGACAAATTCTGACCCCAGGTATGAAGTACCGCTACAGCCCCTGTTTCAGAGCCATAATGAGAGTATCCGAATGAATAGAGAGTGTTCCATACCGCAGAAAAGAGAATGTCGTAATACATCCTCTGGTTATGCAAACAAACTGCATTAAGCTGGTGGGGAACTGTAAAAATAATGTGATAGTGCTTAACGGGCAGGGTGCTTTTTATCAGGTCGTCGATCCAGAAGGCCTGTTTCGCAGCCTGACACTTAGGACAGTGCCTGTCGCCACAACTGTTATAGCTATAGCGTACTGTGCCACAGTTCTCGCACACTTCTTCGTGTCCGCCAAGGGCTGAAGTTCGGCACTGTAATATTTTGCTGAGCACCTTTAATTGCAGGGGTGTGCACTTAGTTCCGGCAAGCAGACCGGCTCCGAACAAACTGACAATATTGGCCAGTTCGAACCTTGTCCTCATTTTTTATGATAGTTATACAGGGTATCAAGAGGGCTGTGAGGCTTTATCAGAGGACATTGTGCCACATGAAGGTAAAGCATTGTTGTGGTGATGTCGGCATGACCAAGGAGTTCTTTAAGGGTTACGATATTGAGTCCCTGTTCGAGCAGATGTGTGGCATATGAATGACGAAGTGAATGAAGGTTTACATCCTTTTTTATGGATGTCTTTTTAAGATTTTCACGCATCACCCACGATAGTCCCCTTACGCTGTAACGGCCATCGGGTTCCTTACCATTGAATAACCAGACATGAGGGTTCTCTGCACCAAGGTATTTTTTCAGTCCTACAGCCATGCTCTCTGCCAGAGGAACAATGCGGTCCTTCTTGTACTTGCTCTGGCGTATGTGGATTACTTTTCGTTCAAAATCAACATCAGGTATTTTGAGGTTTATAACCTCCTGTCCCCGCAAACCCGCAGAGTAGATCAATGTCAGCACTACACGTTGTTTAAGCAGGGTTGGGACGGCAAAGAGCTCTTTCAGCTCCTGATGGTTAAGGATTACAGGAAGCTTTGTTTCTCTCTTCAGGGATGGCAGAGCGATGGCGTTCTTATTCATCCCAAGCAACCGGTAATAGTAGCGAAGCCCATAGACCATGTGTTTAAAGCTGCTTCGGGAGGGTGATTTTGGGTCACGTGCCAGGGCAACCAGGTATTCATTGATCTCTTCCGGATCAATCTGCTCAGGCAGCTTTTTGAAATGAATAACAAACAGTGCGATGCGCCGAATGTAATTATTTAATGTACTTTTACTCTGTCCGCGAAGAGTAACCTGTTGTTCAAGTTTACGAACAACTTTTTCAAATTCAGGAACAAGCATAATAGCCTGTTCAATCATAGTAAAACCCGATTTCTTTCTCATAATCAGAAATTTTAAGTGAATAATTTCCAATTAAGGAAAGAATCGGGTATTTTTAAAGCTATCCCGCAGAGGCGGGATTTAGTTCAACAAACGGGTATAAGCAAAAAGCTTGTCACAATTTTTGCTCGCCACCAAGACAGTTTTAT
>JBAXXU010000121.1:0-12243 GCA_037127735.1 Bacteroidota bacterium | reverse complement strand
TTTCCGATTGTTGATTTAAGCTCAGGGCTCAGGGCACAGGGCTCAGGGCACAGGGAAAAAGGCTTCTGACTTCTGACTTCAAACTTTTGTCTTTTTACTTTTGTCTTTTGTCTTAAATCGTCTCTGCGCCCTCCGCCCTCCGCCCTCCGCCCTGCGCTCCCCGCCCTGCGCCCTCCGCTCTCCGCCCTCTGTCCCTGCAGAATTCATGATATTTTGTTCTGCCACGCAATAAAATTGATCGAAAATTATTTTGTTATTATGCAATTATGGTCTAATATTGCAGATATGAAAGAAATAAAACGAGAGATAACTATTCCAAAGACCTCTTTTTTTCTTTTCGGACCCAGGGGAACAGGGAAATCAACTTTTGTAAAAAGCCTAATTAATAAAGGCGATTTATATATTGATTTTCTCGATCCGGATACCTTCCGAACATACACTGCGTTCCCCGAAACCCTGATAAGAACAGTAAACGCTGTAAATCCGGACAGGGTTATTATTGATGAAGTTCAGAAGGTTCCACAAATTCTTGCTGTAGTTCATAAATTAATGGAAGACAAAAAGATTCTGTTTATCCTTACTGGTTCTGGTGCACGTAAACTAAAGAAGACAGGCGCCGACCTCCTGGGAGGAAGAGCTTCCTATTGCAGAATGCACCCATTTACAGCAAGCGAGTTAGGACAATCTTTCTCATTCGATAAAGCATTGCAGACCGGCTTGATTCCTGTGGTTGAAAAGAGCGCCGATCCGACAAAAACGCTCTCGGCATATGTAGATATTTATCTTCGTGAAGAGATACTTGCAGAGGGCCTGATACGAAATCTTGGATCATTCGCCCGTTTTCTGGAGATCATAAGCTTTTCGCATGGTTCCGTGCTTAACGTCAGCAATCTGGCAAGAGAATGCCAGATTGGGAGGGGTGTCGTAGCCGGTTATATTGATATTCTTGAAGATCTTTTACTTGCCTATCGCCTCGATGTTTTTACGCGTCGGGCAAAACGGAAAACGGCATCTCATCAAAAATTTTATTTGTTTGATAACGGCTTATACCGAAGGTTAAGACAAAGAGGTCCCCTTGATATTGAATCTGAGATATCTGGTCCGGCCCTTGAGGGGCTTGTTGGCCAGCACATCAGAGCATATTCAGATTTTGCGCTTCCGGATGCTCATTTATACTACTGGCGTTCATTAGCAGGGAATGAAGTTGATTTTGTGCTCTATGGTGGAAATACATTTTCTGCTATAGAAGTTAAAAATACCAAAGTTATCAGACCCACCGACTACAACGGACTTGTTTCATTCGGGGACGACTATCCCGAATCATCGCTGGTTTTGCTTTACCGTGGGAATGTTATGATGAAGCATAAGAATATTCTTATTGTTCCTGTTGAGTTGTTTTTACAAAATCCGGGGAAATACTTGAAATAGCATGCATGGCGCTTCCGATTGCGGATTGCGGCTCAGGGCACAGAGCGCAGGGGAAAAGGCTTCGGACTTCGGACTTCAAACTTTTGTCTTTTGTCTTTTGTCTTTAATCGTCTCTTCGCCCTGCGCTCTGCGCCCTGAGCTCTTCGCCCTGCGCTCTTCGCCCTGCGCTCTCCGCCTTCCTCCCTCATTTTAATTGATTTTAATAAGACAAAAACTTTTCTTATCGAGGGGGTATAATATATATTAGCATATTTGTAAATAATATATTACATAAATGTCTATATTTGTAAAAATATATTTACAAAAGTATGAATAGATCTCTTTATTTTGAAATATTACCCCATTTAGATCATAAAAATGCCATTATAATTTGTGGCATGAGACAGGTCGGAAAAACCAGTCTGATGCGCCTGCTATACGATATCACAAAAGGCTCTAAATTGTGGTTTGACTTCGATAATCCGCTCGATCAAATGCTTTTTGAAGCAATTGACTATAACCAGATTTTTTATGAATTAAAAAAACAAGCTTCATTAAAAGATGGTGAGCGATTATTTATTTTCATCGATGAAATTCAAAATTTCCCCGAAATCACAAAGATCATAAAGTACCTTATCGATCACTATCAGGTAAAATTCATCGTGACAGGTTCTTCCAATTATTATCTTCGCAATCTATTTCCGGAATCGTTAAGTGGCAGGAAGTTTTTGTACACGTTGCACCCCTTATCATTTAGTGAATTTCTGTTTTTTAAGGGTATAACCCACGAGAAAAGCATTATAGGGTTGCAGGTAGAAGATATTATTAAAAAACACACATTGGTTGAATTTGAACGAAGAAGTAAGTATTATGATGAATATATTGAATATGGAGGATTTCCCGAAGTGGCGCTTACATTCGATATTAAAACCAAACAATTAGTTTTAAAAAATATTTTTGCTTCATTTTTTGAAAAAGACATCAAGGTTTTCTCCGAGTTGAAAGATGTTCGCGAGTTACGCGATCTTATACTACTTCTGGCTCCCCGCAATGGTAATATGATTGATGTTTCAAAAATTGCTTCAGAACTCGGGATTAACAGAGTGAAGGTCTATAATTACATGGAATTCTTGCAAGGCATTTTTTTCCTGAAATTAGTTTCAAAACAATCGAAAAGCATTGATAAAAGTGTAGCTGGCGGGAAGAAGGTATATTTTTCTGACACCGGGATATTGAATCTGGTAGCCAGGGTAACTGAAGGGCAGCTTTTTGAGACAGCTGTTTGCAATCAACTGGAAACTTTTGGCCAATTATCATTTTATAATAAAAGGAACAGCGCTGAAATAGATTTTATACTGAACCAGGAAACAGCCTTTGAAGTTAAGATGAAAGCCGATAAGGGAGATTTGGAAAAATTAAAGAAGCTCTCGGAAGTTCTACAAATCAGTAATTATTTTGTTATAAGCAAAAAATACATAGAAATAGAAAAAGTTATTTTCCCGCAGTTTATATAATTAAGTCAATACGCTCTGCGCCCTGTGCCCTCCGCCCTGCGCTCTGCGCCCTCCGCTCTGCGCCCTCCGCCCTCCGCCCTCCGCCCTCCGCCCTCCGCCCTGCGCCCATCATCAAATAGATACTAATCATAAAACAATAGTTTATTAATTGTATTACTATAATACAAATTAAATCTTTATATTTGTAATAAATATTGTTAGAAATGTTTTATACACGGAAGTTATATCATGAGTTGAAAGAACATGCCACAAAAAAACCGGCAAGCATCATTACCGGGTTAAGGCGTACAGGGAAGACGACGCTAATGAAGCAATTATTGCTTGATGTTTATTCTGAAAACAGTGTTTACATCGATCTGGAGCGCCTTGATAACCGCATTCTATTTCAAGCGCAAAATTACGAAGGTATTGTGCTGGCATTGAAACAGAGAGGATTGGATTTTAGTCACCGTTGCGTAATCGCTTTAGACGAGGCTCAACTGGTAAAAGAATTGCCCAGCGTAATAAAGTATCTATATGACACATACGAAATAAAATTTATTGTTTCAGGTTCAAGTTCTTATTACATTAAAAATCTTTTCAATGAATCTCTGTCAGGCAGAAAAAAAATATTCGAGCTATATCCTTTAGACTTTGGGGAATACCTCACATTTAAAACTATTCCATGGAGCGGGATTGATTTTATCAACCCGGCTTTTAACACGAATGAGTTTAACCGTTTGAAGGGTTGGTATGATGAATTTATTGAATATGGAGGATTCCCTGAGGTCGTTTTATCCGAAAACATTAACGATAAGACAGATTTGCTTGAAGATATCATAAGTTCATACATAAATATAGATATCAAGTGGTTATCCGATTTTAGAAATGCAGAAAATATCAGGAACCTCCTGGTAATGCTTGCTTCCAGAGTAGGGACAAAGCTGGATACTGCAAAAATATCGGCATTAACCGGTCTTTCAATACCCACTGTTGCAAATTACATTGAATTGTTTGAGCAAACTTATCTTATTCAACGATTATCAGTTGTCTCAAAAAACCCCGACAGGGAAATTGTAAAAGCCAGGAAAATATTTTTTTCCGATAACGGGATAGTTAACAGACTGGCCAGAGTAAGTAGTGGGTCTCTGTTTGAAAATGCTGTATTTAACCAGTTAAAACATAAGGGGGCATTAAATTACTACTCGCTTAAGAACGGAAAAGAGATAGACTTTATTTATGACGGTAAAATTGCTTTTGAGGTAAAAGAAACTGCTACAAATGCTGACCAGAAGATGGTTGAAAAATTAGCCTCAAATTTAGACATATATCAGGCTTATGTTATTTCAAGATATCCTTCTTCAAATTTCTTACAATCTATATGGGGAGGAACAATAAAATAGGCTAAGCGACAAAAAGACTGCCGGATAATACTGATCTATAAACAGATCGCCCCCCCGGAGCTGTCATCTTTTATAAATCTTTCTTTTCGATTGCGGATTGCGGCTCAGGGCTCAGGGCTCAGGGCTCAGGGCTCAGGGAAAAAAGCTTCTGACTTCTGACTTCAAACTTTTGTCCCCCAACCCGGTTCTCAGTCTTACAATATATGTCTTCTGAAATATCAATGGTATAATAAATTAATTATATTTGTATAATATATTAGCTATAAACATCTAATAAAGCTATTAATGATTAATATATTAGCTGATAACGATTTCATTCTTGATGTATTTAACCCTGCAGCCATAGCCAGTGGAATTTCAGGGCGCATGCGTGAACGCAGGCTTGAAATGAACCTTACTCAACAAAACCTTGCAAAAAAGTCAGGTGTTAGTCTGGGTACACTTAAGCGTTTTGAGAGAAATCATGAGATATCACTTAAGCATCTGTTAATGCTTGCAGTAGTGTTGGATGCCACAGAGGAATTCGCTTTACTCTTTTCACGCCGGCAATTTGAAAACATCGATCAAGCTCTGGAATTCTCAACCAAAAAGCGTCAAAGAGGGAAAAATAATGAATGAAAGCTTAAAATTAATTGAGGTTTACATGGACTCCGGACGCTTAGGCAGGCTGGCTCTTTCACCTGACAAACGCTGTTTGTTCGAGTATGATGCTGATTGGATCCGTACAGGCTTTTCCATCTCTCCTTTTTATCTGCCCTTGAAAAGCGGACTGTTTACTGCCAGAAACGAGCCTTTTGGGGGGTTGTTCGGCGTTTTTGATGACAGCCTGCCTGATGGTTGGGGAAAACTGCTGATAGACCGTTGGCTCATTGGCAAAGGCATCAAACCTGTTACTATTTCTTTACTCGACAGACTAAGTCTTGTTGGTGATAGTGGTATGGGAGCTCTCACCTATCGGCCTGTCCAAAACAAAACTTTTTCTGATGTGATCTATCCCATCAGTTTTTATGCAGCTGAAGTGAAAAAGATACTTAATGATGATTATACAGGATCATTCGAGGAGATGGTGAATAAGGCAGGCTCATCAGGGGGTACCCGGCCAAAAGTGATGGTCAGTATCGATGGTCAGGAATGGATGATCAAATTTCGGGCATCATCAGATCCGGAAAATGTGGGTTTAATAGAATATGAATATTCACTCCTGGCAAAGAAATGCGGAATTGAAATGGCCGAAACACACCTTTTCGAAGGGAAGTATTTTGGGGTCAGGCGTTTTGATCGTGAGGCAGGAAAAAAAATCCACATGCATTCTGCCGCAGGGCTCTTATATGCAAGTTACAGGTTTCCCTCAATGGATTATGCCGACCTGCTAAAAGCCACATTGGCACTCACCCGTGATCTCAATGAAGCAGAGAAATTGTTCCGGCAGATGGTTTTCAACATCCTTATTGGCAATAAAGACGATCATGCTAAAAATTTTGCTTTTGTTTATAATAAAGGACACTGGAAGGTTTCACCGGCTTATGATCTTTTACCCTCGGAAGGGTTTAATGGCAACCACACCACTACGGTTAGCGGAAATGGGAAGCCATCGTTAAGCGATTGTATTGAAGTAGCAAAAACAGTTTCATTGCCAATAAAAATAACTGATAGGGTTATTCAGGAAGTAAAAGAGGTACTCGGTACTTGAATGTACTATGGCACAAAGGTTTAACGGTTCAAGTAAGGATCTTCGACCTTTTACTTTTGTCTTTTTACTTTTGTCTTTTTACTTTTGTCTTTTGTCTTAAATAGTGCCTGCGCACCCCGCCCTACGCTTTTCACTTTTCACTTTCTTCCTGCGCTCTCCGCTCTGCGCCCTGCGCCGTATGCCGGGGCTGATCAATAATCAAAAACGCGGAAATGATTTTTTACCTTTGACTTATAAACTAATCAACCCATCATTCTCCTATTGCCTTTGAAAAATGTAAAGCAGGTTCTGCTATTGCCTTTGAAAATAGGAATAAATTTCATAATATTGCCTTTGAAAAATGCAAGAATGTATATAAAAAGAAAAATTGATTCAGCACTTTTAGCCTGGAGTAAAGAAACTTCAAGAAAACCATTACTGTTAAGGGGGGCACGTCAGGTAGGTAAATCATCGGTAGTCAGGGAACTCTCTAAACATTTTGAATTTTTCCTTGAAGTCAATTTTGAGGAGCATAAAAAGGCACATAGCTTGTTTAATGGTGATCTTTCTCCGGAAGAATTATGCAATAACCTTTCCACAATGTATAATATCCCTGTAATTGAAGGTAGGACATTATTGTTCTTTGATGAAGTCCAGGCTTGTTTACCGGCAATATCTTCATTGCGGTTTTTTTATGAAAAATTTCGCGGGTTGCATTTAATTGCTGCGGGATCGCTCCTGGAGTTTGTATTTGAGGATTTGCCTTCATTTGGCGTTGGGCGAATACGATCGATGTTTATCTATCCATTTTCATTTGACGAGTTTCTCCCGGCGTGTAATGAAAACCTTCTACTGAAAGCAAAGAATGATGCATCTTTGGATTTTCCTTTACACGATGCTGTTCATCAGAAGCTACTATCTTATTTAAAAAAGTTCCTTATACTTGGCGGGATGCCGGAAGTGATTGCTGAATATGTTCAGGAACACAATATAAGAGAATGCCAGCGGATTTTAGATGATCTTATTATTTCATTAAAAGCGGATTTCACCAAATATCGGAAAAGGGTACCGATGTTACGCATCTCAGAGGTTTTTGAATCTACAGTACAACAGGCAGGCAGTAAATTCAAGTATGCCGGGGTTTTTTCGCAGGCCAACCACAAGCAGATAAAAGAAGCCCTCGATGTATTAATCATGGCAGGACTTGTTATCCCTGTAACTCACACCTCGGCAAACGGAATACCATTGGGTGCAGAATCTGACTTAAAAAAGCGAAAGATGCTAATTTTCGATACCGGTATTTTTCAAAGGTTAGCCGGGCTGAACATCCAGGAAGTCTTATTTGAAGATGGTTTCAATGCTGTAAATAAGGGAAAGATTGCAGAATTATTTATTGGGCTTGAGTTATTGAAAGCCTCATCATGTTATCAGCATAACGATCTGTATTATTGGCATAGAGAGGCGCTGAACAGCAATGCTGAAGTTGATTATCTTATCATGAAAGATCAGAAGATTATTCCTGTTGAGATAAAATCGGGCACCAAAGGGTCAATGCAAAGTCTGTATCTGTTTATAAAAGAAAAAAAAGCGCCATTTGGAATTCGTTTTTCATTGGAAAATTTCTCGTCTTATGGTCAGATCAGATCGTATCCGTTATACTCAGTTTCAAATCTTGAACCAGAGGTTTGATATATAACTAAAGCTGACCCCGGTTCCGGGTGTGTGGTTTCGCGTAAAGGGCACAGTGCTCAGTGCACAGTGCTCAGGGAAAAAGGCTTCGGGCTTCAGACTTCAAACTTTTGTCCCCGCCGAGGCGGGGTCTTCGACTTTTCACTTTTGTCTTTTCACTTTTCACTTTTGTCTTTTGTCTTAAATCCGCTCTCCGCTCTCCGTTACCCCATGCCTCACGTGTAGGGTTTAATGGTTGAAAAGCAGGAGGTTTTGTCAGTTATCAATCGGCATTTTTTATGTATCTTTGTAAAAAATGAGTTAAATGCATACTCTGAGATTAAAGGTGAATGATCGTGTTTACGAAAAGCTTATCTGGCTTTTAAATAAATTCAATAAGGATGAAGTCGAGATTATCCCTGAACCTTCTGATTTTGCTAAGAATCAGGAATATCTTTATGGCGAATTGAATGAAATACTGGATGGGAAAGCCAATTTTATAAAAATGGAAGAGGCTGAACAACGGTTTGAAAATGTCATTAATAAACATGAAAATAGTATTTAAGGATACTTTCGTCCTTAGAATTGAGAGCCAAATAGAATATATCACCTTAGATAGCCCCAAACGAGCTCGAAAATTCAAATCAGATTTAATGAGCAGGATCAAAGAAATTCCTCAAAATCCATATCGGTATAGAAAATCCATTTATTTTGAAGAGGAGTCCATACGAGATTTAATATTCAAGGGATACACGATTGTCTTTAACCTTAATTATTCATTTACTTAGTGAACCTTTGTGTAATCCTTTGAGTTCCTTTGTGGTTAAGGATTTTTTACCACGAAGTATCTCAAAGTGTAACACTAAGTAACACAAAGGAAAACAATGAATTAATCATATTCATGAACGGGATAGGTTAGGATCGCGGAAGAAAAAATTGAAGTATTTGGTTTCGTGAAGTATCAAAAAGAACCAACAGGCTGAAAAATATATATAACTTCAGCGTATAATTACTGCTAAAATTCATCCCGTAAGTATTGCACTTTCACCCCATCAGCACATCATAACATCGCCACATCAACCCGGCCCCCGGCCATATACCCCCCCTCCCGATTGCGGCTCAGTGCTCAGTGCACAGAGCTCAGGGAAAAAGGCTTCTGACTTCTGACTTCAAACTTTTATCTTTTCACTTTTCACTTTTCGCTTTTCGCTTTTCACTTTTCACTTTCTCCCTGAGCTCCCTGCCCTGAGCTCTCCGCTCCCCGCACATTTTCAAATTCTTATATGGCGCCGGTATCTTATCCTGCCCATTTATCAGTTTTCTGCTCCGGCGCGTAAGATCGAAAGGGGTTCCTCGTTCTACCAATATTACGCCCGCTACGGGGCTTAACAAGGTTGCAGGGTATTATGAGCAGGGCGCTGCCCTGCTTTAAATATTATGCCCCTGCCGGGGCGAAGTCAAAATTCAGAAATGATTTTTTTCACTTTTCACTTTTCACTTTTCACGTTCTCCCTGCGCTCTTCGCCCTCGGCCCTCCGCCCTGCGCCCTCCGCTCTTCGCCCTGCGCCCTCCGCTCTTCGCCCTGAGCCCTGCGCTCTCCATTACCCGGAACCCAGTCAGCTTTTCTTATATGGCTGAAGCAAAGCAAAAGAATAACATTACAAAATATAAAACTGAACAGTAATTTCCTTATTTTTGTACCCTATTGAATTGACATACAATGAAAAATTTAATACGGTTCGACTGGGCAGTAAAACGGCTATTGAGAAACAAAGCCAACTTTGGCATTCTCGAAGGTTTCTTGTCTGAGCTGCTGAATGAGGATATTAAGATAGAAAACATCCTTGAAAGTGAAAGCAATAAAACCGACAAGTATCAAAAATTCAATAAAGTTGATATGCTTGTTCAGAACAGCAAAGGCGAATTGATTATCATTGAAATTCAAAACAACCAGGAACACGATTACTTATTGCGGATTTTATTTGGAGCCTCTATTTTGTTGGTAAATAACATTGACGAGGGGATGGATTATTCGCAGGTAAAGAAAATAATATCAATAAACATTGTTTACTTCGATTTGGGTCAGGGCAACGATTATATTTATCATGGCACCACGAAATTCACAGGCATGCATACACACGATGAACTAAAATTGTCGAAAGAGCAGGAAAGTTTATATCATACAGAAAGTATTTCGAAAATTTATCCTGAATACTATGTTATAAAGGTCAATCAATTCAATGATATAGCAAAAGATACGTTGGATGAGTGGGTTTATTTTTTGAAGAGAGATGAGATAAAAGACGAGTTTAAAGCCAAAGGGTTAAAAGAAGCTAAAAAGCAATTAGATATTTTAAAACTCAGTGATGCCGAAAGAAAAGAATACGAAAGCTATATTGAACATCAGCGTTACGAAAGAAGTTTAATAGTCTCTAATTATAAGGTTGGTGAAATGCAGGGCAAAAGGCAAGGTAAAATTGAGGGCAAAATTGAAGGTAAAATTGAGGGCAAAATTGAGGGCAAAAGGGAAATTGCAAAGAAATGCAAACAAAAAGGGATGAGTAATCAGGAAATTGCCGATTTAACCGGACTGTCAATAACAAAAATAGATAAAATATAAACTTCGTTAGGCTAATTGTTGCAGGGTATTTAGCTCAGTGCTCAGGGGAAAAGGCTTCGGACTTCAGACTTCAAACTTTTATCTTTTTCCTTGACTGCTGAGCTTGCCGAAGCATGTCTTTTGTCTTAAATTATTCCTCCGCTTTTCACTTTTCATTTTTCATTTTTCACTTTCCCCCTGCGCTCTCCTGCACCCGCCCTTTTACCCCTTTCCTGGCCAGCACTCGGCATCAAGTGCCCATTACCCAACGTCTTTTTTTGTTTTCTGGTAAATTGTTCTACCTTTGCATTATCGCAATGGCCATTACGGTAATTATGGTTGCGATAGCTGTCTATGAATATTAATTATTTAGCGTCATAGTGTTTATATAATTTAAATGAAGTTATATGCGATTCTATAACAGAGAAAAGGAAATAGCCCTCCTTCAGAAAATTGAGAAAAAATCGGAACAATCTGCGCAGATGACGTTTGTGTTGGGGCGGCGTAGAATTGGAAAAACAAGCCTTTTGGTAAAGGTCTCCTATTCTCACGCATATATTTATTTTTTCGTAGCAAAAAAAAACGAAACACTTCTCTGTAATGAGTTTGTAGAAGAAGTAAAATTGAAGCTGAATGTTGAGATATTTGGAACACTAAAAACATTCAAAGACTTGTTTGGGTATTTAATGGAACTATCAAAAACAGTTCACTTCACCTTGATAATTGATGAGTTCCAGGAGTTTTTTTCTGTCAATCCTTCTGTTTATAGCGACATACAACATATTTGGGACAGCAAGAAGGAGGATAGTAAAATGAATCTTATACTTTGCGGTTCGATATATTCGTTAATGAAAAAGATTTTTGAGCAATCGAAAGAGCCTCTTTACGGAAGGGCTACTCAACGTATTCGCGTCAAAGAGTTTACTATTGAAACTATCAGGGAGATTCTTGCCGACCATTACCCTGCTTATTCGTCCGAGGACTTGTTGGCATTTTATATGATAACAGGTGGAGTGGCAAAATATGTAGAGTTATTGGTTCAATCAGAAGCTTTTACGGTTGACTCTATATTAAATGAAATTTTTTCTGATAATTCTCTTTTTCTCGACGAAGGTAAAAATGTCTTGATTGATGAGTTTGGGAAAGACTATGGCAATTACTTTTCTATCCTTTCATTAATTGCTTCTTCCAAAACATCGAGGGTGGAAATGGAATCAATATTGGAGATGCAGATAGGGGGTTTTTTGGAAAGGCTTGAAGTTGATTTTGGACTTATAAGCCGGGTAAGGCCCATCTTTTCTAAGCCCAATAGTCGCTCCGTGAAATATCAAATAAATGATAATTTTTTGAATTTTTGGTTCCGGTTTATTTACAAATACAGAGGAGCAGTTGAAATGGGTAATTTAAACTATGTAAAAGAGATTGCAGCCAGAGATTATAAAGTTTTCAGTGGTCGCGTTTTAGAAAAATATTTTATAAATAAAATGATGGAAGAAGGAAATTATTCCGCAATTGGTACGTTTTGGGAAAAAGGCAATCAAAATGAAATAGATATTGTAGCTGTGAATGAGTTTGAAAAGCGCGTTGAAATCATTGAAGTTAAACGAAAAGGTGAGAATTTAAATGTCGCGATATTGAAACAAAAGGCAAGTTCGCTCCTAAAACAGTTTAACGGATATTCGATAGAATACAAAGGCCTGTCAATGGAAAATATGTGAAACCACTTAAATTTAAACCTGATCCCCTTTCTACCATCAGCACCGGCCTTTTACCCCCTGCACCCCCCCAATATGGGGCTAACCACCTCACTATCACCCGGAATTTCCGATTTCCGATTTCGGATTTCGGATTGCGGCTCAGTGCGCAGTGCTCAGGGGAAAAGGCTTCTGACTGACTTCTGACTTCAAACTTTTGTCTTTTTACTTGACTGCTGAGCTTGCCGAAGCATGTCTTTTGTCTTAAATCATTCCTCCGCTTTTCACTTTCTCCCTGCGCCCACTACAA
>JBAXXU010000120.1:0-12296 GCA_037127735.1 Bacteroidota bacterium | reverse complement strand
CAAGAACAGAAACTACCATATCAACCGACCTCTCAATGCATATACCAATAACATCACCTCCTTTTGCTCCGAGTGATATCAGGTGCCTGGCAAGCTGATTCGACCTCTCATTCAGCTCCCTGTATGTCAAAGATGAAGTGCCCGATACAACTGCTGTCTTTTCGGGCTCAATGGTCGATTGTTCTTCAAACAATGTCTGTGCAAAACCAACGGGGACCAGTATTTGTGTATTATTAAACTCCGAAAGCATCTTCTTGTCGCTTTCCGATATTACAGAGATCTCTGAAATTGCCTGATCGGGATCTTCAACAGCTGACTGCACCAACTTCACAAAGTTATCCCTCAGACGAATTATTGTCTCACGTTTCAGGATATCAATATTGTACTCTATTTCCCCTTCAACCTCTCCATCGTTTTCCCAGAGATACAGTGTAATATCAAAGATTGAAGTTCTGTCTTTTGCTTTTACGCTTTCCGTTTCAATACCTTTAAGCTTAAATGGTTCGCCAAGGTTATTCTGCCAGTCGAAAGCTACCTGGAACAATGGGTTGGCAGTTGTTGAACGTTCCGGGTTCACGATTTCCACCACTTTTTCAAAAGGCAGATCCTGATGAGCCATCGCATTCATGGTTGTATCGTTCGTCCTGCGAATTATATCCCTGATTGTCAACTGGTTTTCAAACTGCATTCTGACCACTATTGTATTGACGAACATTCCGAATATGTTTTCGAGCTTTGAGTGAGGCCTGTGCGCAACAGGCAACCCTATATTCAGATCGTCCTCCCCAGAATACTTATTCATTTGAAGTCCAAAGAGGCTTAAAATGCCGGTAAACATCGAAGCTCCTTCCGATTTGCTTACCCGTCTGAGTTTATCTGAAATCCCGAAAGATAGTTTTACAGGTATAATATCTCCGCGGCCCGAAGATTCATTGGTCCGCTGGAAATCATACGGAAAACCAAGTATTGATGAAGATCCTTCAAGATTCTTTTCCCAGAACTCCCTTGATTCTATCTCCTGTCTCGAGCCCACGGAGTTTTTCTCCCATTCAGCATAGTCGTACTGCTGGTACTCCAATGCTTTCAAAGCCGGCTGTTTGCCGCCTGAAAGGCTATTGTAAATATTATTGAGGTCGTTGGCAAAAATACCCCACGACCAGCCATCGAAAACAATATGATGAATGCTGATACGGAAATAATGTTCATTCGAGCCAGTCGTAATTAGGTAAATCCTGTAGAGTGGACCTTTTGCAAGATCGAAAGGTTTGACCGAATCTGCATTGAAAACATCAAGAACCCTACCTCTCCTTTCATTTTCAGGCAGCCCTGAAAAATCCAGCAGGGTTATGCTTACATCAGATGGCAAAATATCACAATACGGCTCCCCGTCAACTTGCCTGATCACCGAAAACAAAATATGGTGACGGTGGAACAGGATGTTTAAGCTTTTCTTAAACGCATCTGAGTTAAGAGGGCCTGAGAACCTGTAACTAAAAGGTATAATATAGGTCGGTATATCGGGTCTAAATTCCGATATAAGCCAGAGTCTCTTCTGGTTAAATGTCAGCGGAAGATTTGTTGTCTGTGTCAGGTGAACCATCTCTATGGCTTTAGCTACAGGTTGGGTCTGACTATCTACATAAAAGGCCTGCTGGATAATTGTCGGATAACTGATAAAAGCCTTGAACGTGATTGACAAACCGAGTTCTTCCTTGATCTTGTTAAGTATCCTTATTGCAAGCAGGGAGTTACCTCCTATGTCAAAAAAGCTCTTTGAGGGTGAGATATTCCTTGTTTTCAGGATATCCTCCCAGATTCGCACCAGTTTCTGCTGTGTATATGTAAGGTCAAAGAATTCAATTTCAGACTCTTTTTGTTTTTCACCTTCTTCGAGGATAAGCGCTTTTTTGTTTATCTTTCCGTTGGGAAGCCTTGGGAAACCTGCGGAGCACTGGTAAAAAGAGGGTATCATATAGCCCGGAAGATTCTGTGACAATGATCCCGAGATCTCCTCTGCTGTCATGCTAAATGACGGCTCTGTATTTAAGAATGCTACCAACCGTTCATCGTTATCCCGGAACTTGTGAAGTTTTACTACAGATTCCTTTACTCCGGGAAGCTGTGACAGCAAACTCTCTATCTCACCAAGTTCTATCCTGAATCCCCTGAGTTTGATCTGGTTATCGCTCCTCCCGAATAGTTCAATATTTCCGTCGGCTAAGTACCTGCCCAGATCGCCGGTTTTGTATATCAGCTCACCGTTTTCGAAGCGTATGAACTTTTCTGCAGTTAATTCCGGACGGTTATTATATCCTTTTGTAACTCCAAGGCCTCCGATGCATACTTCTCCTACAACCCCTACCGGAAGCTCCCTGTTATTCCTGTCAACTATATGAATGGTCGTATTATCGATTGGGGTTCCTACCAGTATTGGCGTTGATGAATCGGTAAGGTGTTGGCAGGTTGACCATACCGTCGTCTCTGTCGGACCATACATATTCCACAGGCTTTCTACTTTCAACAGAAGATCTTTAACCAGCCCGGGAGGTATGGCTTCTCCGCCACATAATGCTTTAAGATCGTTTTTGCCTCTCCAGCGGCTGCCCAGAAGTATGTTCCATGTGGCAGGGGTAGCCTGCATAACCGTGATGCCATGAAGGTTGAGAAGGGCGGAGAGCTTATCTCCGTCAAATATGTCGTCGGTGTCGGCCACAACCAGTTTGCCTCCGAATGATAAGGGCATGAAAACTTCAAGAACCGATATGTCGAAAGAAAGTGTTGTTACCGCAAGCAAACTGTCTTCTTTTGAAAATCCCGGTTTCTTAGCCATGCTATTTAGAAAATTGACAACTGCCTGGTGTTGTACCTTTACCCCTTTCGGCTTACCTGTCGAACCCGATGTGTAAATCATATAGGCAAGATTATGGACCGTGATACTTATGTCTGGTCTGCCTTTGTCTTGCTTACCTATAAGCTCACTGTCTTTATCAATCAATACTATCGAAGTGTCGGGGAAATGATGGAATTTTCCTTTGAGAGAACTTTGTGAAATAAGCACTCTTGCTCCCGAATCTTCATACATATAGGCAATCCTTTCATCAGGAAACGACGGATCCATTGGAAGATAACAACATCCTGCCTTGAGTACTCCAAGAACAGAAACTACCATATCAACCGACCTCTCAATGCATATACCAATAACATCGCCTCCTTTTGCTCCGAGTGATATCAGGTGCCTGGCAAGCTGATTCGATCTCTCATTCAGCTCCCTGTATGTCAAAGATGAACTGCCCGAAAAAACTGCAATATTATCGGGCCGAAGATCAGACTGCTCTTCAAAGAGGGTCTGTACAAATCCACCCCTTACCGGCGTTACCGTATTATTAAACTCCAAAAGCAGCTTCTTGTCGCTTTCCGATATTACAGAGATCTCTGAAATTGCCTGATCAGGATCTTCAACAGCAGACTGCACCAACTTCACAAAGTTATCCCTCAGACGAATTATTGTCTCCCTTTTCAGGATATCAATATTGTACTCTATTTCCCCCTCATAATGGTCGCCGTTTTCCCAGAGGTGAAATGTCATATCAAAAGGAGCAACTCCCTCTTTTGTTTCCACGCGAGTGCCTGTAAGCCCTGACATTTCAATGGGTTTGGCGGAATAGTTTATCCACTGAACTGCTACCTGGAAAATAGGGTTTATATTTGCAAAACGCTCCGGATTAACCACCTCTACAATTCTCTCGAAAGGAAATTCCTGGTGTGAAATTGATTCCAGTAAAATCTCTCTGGTATCATTCATCAAACTGCTTACATTCTTGCTGTCGTCAATCCGCAACCTGACAGGTATGGTATTAACGAACATGCCGAAAATATTTTCAAGGTTCGAGTGTGGCCTGTTTGCAACATGAATCCCTATGCAGATATCAGACTCACCTGAATATTTGCTGTAGAGTATTCCAAGTAGTGAAAGTAATGTTGCAAAAGGTGTGGCATGTTTTTCCCTCGCTATTTTCTTAAGTTTGGACGTGCTTTCAGCTGAAAAAATGAGCATTTCTTTTTCCCCGTAACCTGAAGCAACATCTTTTCTTGGAAAGTCATAAGGAAAATCCAGCTTTGGTGTGCACCCTTTAAGATTTTCAATCCAGAATTTTGAAGATTTCTGATAGCTGTTCTCATCATCACCGCATAGCAATAACTTTGCATAACTGAGGTAGTAAGGTTTAACATCCTCGAGTACCGGCTCTTTATTAAAAAGGAGACTGTCGTAAATAACTTTCAAGTCATCGATAAAAACTCCAAATGACCAACCGTCGAAAATTATGTGGTGTATAGTTCCGTGGAAGAAATAAGTTGAATCATCCTGTTTTGAAAGATATATACGATACAGTGGCCCTTTTTCCAGATCAAACTCCTTGCGGGAATCGTAACCGATTAAAGACAGTATTTTTTCTTCGCTCTTATCAGGCCGTTCTCCCGAATAATCCATCAAATCAATCTTAGCAGCTCCGGGGATAATCTCGCAATAAGGATTGCCATCTCTTTCCCTGAATAAAGAAAACATAACAAAATGTCGCCTGAACAATGCATTAATTGCTTCAACGAAGACATCGATATTCATATGCCCTGTAAACTTATAAGCAAAAGGAATATTATAGGCAGGATTGAATCCGTCGAGTTTTGAAACTATCCAGATCCTTTTTTGTATGTAGGAAAGAGGGAAGTTTGAAAGATCAACATCTGAAGGAAGGTTACCAATTCCCTTCTGTTCTTTACTTTCAATTCCTAAATGGGAATTCAGTTTATTAATTGTAGGATTTTCCAGAAATTCCTTAAGAGATAGTTTAACACCCAATTCCTCCTTTAATCTTGTCAGGATCTGTAGTGCCAGAAGAGAATGGCCGCCCATTTCGAAGAAATCTTCATCAGGGGCTATTTCATCTCGTCCGGTCAAAGATTTCCATATCTCCGTTATGTTAAAGATGTTATTGCCGGAACCGGCTCCTGTTTTTATCTCCGCCTCTGACGGTGAATGATCAGTTTCCGGGAGATTCTCCCTGTATTCTTTTAAAGTAGCTGGTGCATTTTCTATCCAGTGTCGCTTCTTCTCAAACGGATAGCCGGGTAACGATATTTTAAACGGATTACTACCTTTCCTGAGGGAACCATGATTTATTCTAATCCCCAGGTTGTGCATATTACCAATGGCACCTACTATTTTATAACCTTCATCAGTGTCATCTGATTTGCCGAAGGTACCTATAATTCTGCTCTTATTAGGGACATCCTTGTTTTGCCTGACCATTGAACTCAGGTGAGTATCGGGGCCCACTTCGAGGAAAATGGATTCTTCGTTCTTTGCTATAGCAGAAACACCTTTGCTGAACAGAACAGTATTCCTTAACTGCTGAGCCCAATATTCTCCTGATGTTGCCTGATCAGGCCTGATAAAACCGCCGGTCAGACAGGATATGAATGGTAACTGCGGTGAAGTTAACCGGAACTGGTTTACGTAACCGGCAAATTCAGCCAGAATCGGGTCGAAATCAGCAGAATGGAAAGCGTGAGAGGTATTTAGCGGGATATAAGCAATATTATTCTTCTCCAATAAGGTTTTTACCTGTTCAGCTTCTTCCGTTTTAAAGGATATGGTACAGGAAGTATCGGAGTTCTCGGCAGCAATCTCAAAATTAAAGTTACCGATGCTTTTCAGTTTGTCAATGCCGGTCCTGACGGCCATCATACTTCCCTCGGGCATTGAACACATTAACTGTCCTCTTTTTATAACAATCTTTAATGCCGTTTGCATATCAAATACTCCAGCGATGCAGGCAGCAGTATATTCACCTATACTATGACCGATAAGGTAATCGGGCCTGATATCAAGTTCTTCAAGGACCCGGGCCAGGGCATATTCAATTATGAACAGTGCAGGCTGAGTCATATCTGTGCTTGCAAGCTTCCTGCCGGATTCCTCTGAATTATTGGAATTAAAAATAATGGAACGGAGGTCGGTTCCTGTTTCAGATTTTACAATTGTAAAGCATTCGTTGAGGATGTCCCTGAAGGTGTCATTTCTTCTGTAAAGATCGGAACCCATATTAAGATACTGGGCACCCTGACCAGGAAACATAAATGCAACCTTTGAAACTAGGTTATCTTTCTTACTATCAGTAAAAGTGCAATTTCCGGAAATCAAGTCATCCATTCCTGATGCTACGATAAAACTCCTGTACAGCATATGATTACGCCCTGATGCAAGCGAATATGCTACATCTGTAAGCCTTAAATCAGGCTTAGTTTTTACAAACTCAACCAGGTCCTGTTTTCTTCTTTTGAGTGAAGATTCAGATTTTGCTGACAAAACCAATAAATGAGGCCATGCTGAGTCTGAAAAAGGGTGATTTTCGCGAACCGGAGGTTCCTCTACAATCAGGTGTGCGTTGGTACCTCCAACTCCAAATGAACTAACGCCCATTATCAGTGGTTTTTCTTCATTCCATTCTCTATTTTCTTTTTGAACAAAGAATGGTGAATTTTCAAAGTCAATATGAGGATTAGGGTTTTTAAAATGAAGGCTTGCGGGAATTGTCTTATAGTAACCTGCAAGACATGTCTTTATGAAGCTTGCAATACCTGATGCCGAATCAGTATGCCCGATATTACTCTTAACTGATCCGATACCACAGAATTGTTTTTTATCTGTCCTTGACCGGAACGCTTTTGTCAGTGCCTCAATTTCAATAGGATCCCCAAGCGAAGTTGCAGTACCATGTGCCTCAATGTAACTTATTTCATCGGGCGATACCTCGGCAAATGCCTGAGCCATCATTATGGCCTCCGCCTGACCGTCCACACTGGGGGCCATATAACTGACCTTATTGCTGCCATCATTATTGATGGCCCATCCGCTTACAACAGCGTAGATGGTATCTTTGTCCCTTATAGCATCATCAAGTCTTTTTAAAACTACAGCTCCGACTCCATTACTGCCAACGGTACCATTCGCCTCAGCATCGAACGGCCTGCAACGGCCATCAGGTGAGCTTATTGCCCCTTCCTGATAAATGTATCCCTTCTCCTGTGGCACAGATATTCGCACACCTCCTGCCAGGCAAACATCTGATTCAAAACTATAAAGGCTCTGACATGCCTGTGCTACGGTAACCAGGGAGGTTGAACAGGCCGTTTGAGCATAAATTGCAGGTCCTTTAAGATTAAAATTATAAGCTGTACGTGTAGCAATATATGAAATATCATTCCCCATTATCTGAGCTTCATCTGCAAATCCCGGTTTCCTGAAGTCTTCCATTTTTTTAGGATCGGCCAGAATATTATTGAAAAGGTATGAACTCATTGTGCCACCTACAAAAACACCAATTGCTCCCTCAAAGTTTACCGGATCACAACCAGCATTTTCAAATGCTTCCCATGCAACCTCCATCCATATTCTTTGCTGGGGATCGGTCACGACAGCTTCTCTAGGTGTCATTCCAAAAAATCCCGCATCAAATTTATCTATGTCGTTTAAAACACCACGTGCCTTTATGTAATCTGGATTCTTCCTGAAATTACCAAAATAAGGATCAAGTTTTTCAAATTCTTCATCAGTGAAATGTGTTATTGTATCCTTACCCAGTATTAGATTCTTCCAATATTCGTCCAGGTTATTGGCACCAGGAAATCTGCAAGCCATCCCGATAACAGCAATTTTGGTATTAGTAGTATTCATTTATCTGTTGGAGTTAAATTATCATCTAAAAACTATCCGCGAATTCTCCTGAAGTTGACATTTTTTTTACTTTTCATCTTTTCATTAATTTCAATGTTCTTCAAAGAAAATTCGTCATCTTTTTTCCCGGATAAAAACTCGCTCTGATCTTTAATTGTAGGAAGCTCAAAAACTTTCATCGCTTTAAACACTATATTCAATTCCTTTGATATCCGGTTTGCCAGTTTAATTACCAAGAGTGAATTACCTCCTATATCAAAGAAATTATCTGTTAAATTTATATCATCCGTTTTTAATAATTCACACCAGATTCTTAGAAGTGTCCTTTCTGTATGTGAAGCTTTAGTCATATCAACTTTTTCACGCGCCCCTAATTCATCAATATCAATACTTAATGCTTTCCTGTCAGTTTTCCCGTTAACCGTTTTGGGAAATCCGTGCATGCACTTTAATGCTGATGGTATCATATAAGCAGGGAGCTTTGTCCTTATCTGAGATAATATTTCATCCTTCCCAAGGTTAAATGATTCCTGAACATTTAGAAAAGCAATAAGTTTGAAATCACCCTCTTCAACTTTTACAGGCTTAATGACAGTTTCAATTACACCATCTATTCCTGAAAGAACTGATTCTATCTCTTCCAGTTCAACCCTGAAACCTCTTATTTTTAACTGGTTATCAGCTCTGCCACGAAACTCGATATTCCAGTCAGGCAACCACCTGACCAGGTCACCTGTTTTGTAAAGTCTCTCATCCGGATTTAATGGATGGGGAATGAAACTCTTAATATTGAGATCTTCCCTGTTCAGGTATCCGGGAGAAACTCCATCGCCTCCCACATATAATTCACCTACCACTCCGACAGGCTGATAATTCAAATATTTATCAAAAATATAAGCAGTTGAGTTGCTAATTGGTTTCCCTATCGGAATACTCTGATCAAAGTCCCTGTTAATTATATAATAAGTTGAATTACAGGAGTTTTCTGTTGGTCCATAAGTGTTAATGAGGGTTAATCGGGGATTGTCTTTTCTCACTTTATTTGCATGAGGTACAGATACAACATCCCCGCCCAGTACAAGTGTTTTAACATTTCGAAAAATATCAGTACGGGTCTCAGCTATCTGCGTAAAGAGTGCTGATGTAAGATCAACATAGGTAATGTTGTATTTTGCCAAAAAGTCACCAAGAGAATCAGGATCAAGCAGAGTTTCTTTTTCTAAAACATATAAGGTCGCTCCATTCAACAGAGCTCCATAGATTTCTTCAACCGACGCATCAAAAACGATTGCACTGCATTGAAGCACCTGATCTTCAGGCTTGATATCTATATAGTTAGTGTTGCGTACCAGTCTTACCACTCCCCGATGGTTTATAACTGTTCCCTTTGGCATTCCGGTAGTTCCGGAGGTATATATAATATATGCCAGATCAGATGGACTACTTATTAAATCAACATTTGACTTATCAGATGAATAGGTGTCAGGAGCATCAAGGCTGTAAGTTGCTACCCCTTCAAAAAGGACTCTGTTGAATTTATCATCCTGTGTTAAAATAATTTTACTGCCTGAATCCCGGATAAGGAAGTCTATTCTTTGTTCAGGATAATCCGGATCAATCGGAACATAGCCACCGCCCGCTTTAAGAATTCCCAAAATAGCTACTATCATCTCAATCGACTTGTCAGTGAACAGCCCTACCGGAGTATTCCTTCCTGCCCCTGCTGCCATTAACTTTCTTGCTAACTGATTAGCCTTCTCATTAAGTTCCTTATAAGTAAGTGATCTTCCCTTAAAAAAGAGGGCTATCTTGTCAGGATACAGGCAGACCTGATCTTCAAATAACTGCATAATAGTTTTATCTTTTGGATAGTCAGTCTTTGTGTCGTTAACTGAACTTATCATCCTCCTGTCTTCATCAGATAACATTGTGACAGAACTGACCGGTAAATCAATATTTTCTGACAGGTTCTCAATAAGTGTCAGAAAATGGTTCTTTAATCTTTTGGCTGTTTCAGGTTTGATTAAATTCTGATTAAATTCAATCTCACCTTTTATTAAGTTATTGTTTTCCCATAGATTAAGAGAGATGTCAAAAATCGAAGTCATCTCTTTTGATTTTATTCTCTCACTAATGATTCCCTGCATGGCTAATGGTTCGTCGAGGTCATTCTGCCATGCAAAAGCAACCTGGAATAAAGGATTTGTGTTGGATATTCGCTGGGGACTTACTATTTCTACTACTTTCTCAAAAGGAAGATCCTGATGAGCAATTGCATTCAGAGCTACTTCATTGGTATGATGAATAATATCCCTGAAAGTATTTCCCTTTTCATACCTGAGACGAACAACAATAGTATTGACAAACATCCCAAATATATTTTCAAGCTTTGAATGTGGCCGATAGGCTACCGGTAATCCGATATTGATGTCGTCTTCTCCCGAATACTTATGCATCTGTATTCCGAAAACGCTCAACAATGTATTAAACAACGAGGTTCCCTCAGCCTTACCTATAGCTCTGAGTTTATCCGACAAATCTTTTGAAAGCTGAATTGTTTCAAATGAAGCTATACCTGAGGATTCTTTTGTACGCTTAAAATCGTAAGGAAAATTGAGTAAAGTTGCGGAACCTTCTAAATTCTCTTTCCAGAATGAAATCGATTCAGTCTCCTCCTCTGAACCAATATAGCTTTTTTCCCATTGGGCATAATCATATTGCTGATAATCAAGTGGATCAAGTTCTATTTCCTTACCACTCTGTAAACTGTTGTAAATCTCATTAAGATCTTTGGCAAAAACTGACCATGACCACCCATCAAAAACTATATGATGTATACTTATCCTGAAATAATATTTATCACTTCCGCTCTTTATAAGATACAACCGGAATAGTGGTCCATTCTCAAGGTCAAAAGCTTCCCTTAAATCGCCTTTAAATATTTCATCTATCCTGGAGGCCTTTTCATCATCTGGTAAGCCGGAATAATCAATTAAAGAAAGATTTACTTCCGAAGGGACAATATCACAATGGGGCTCACCATTCTTTTCCCGTATCAATGAAAATATGACGTGATGACGGGAGAACAAAATCTCTATGCTTTTTTTAAATAATTCAATATTGAGAGAACCTGAAAACTCAAAGGTGTTGGAAATAATATATGAGGCAACATCAGATTGTAATTTAGAAATAAGCCATAACCTTTTCTGGTTAAAGGTAAGGGGCAGATTTGTTGTTTCTGTCAGATGAATAAGTTCAATAGTCTTGCTTGCTGTTTGAGATTGACTATCCGAATAATTAGCTAATAGTATAATTGTTGGATGTGATAAAAATGCTCTATATGTCAGAGTGAAACCAAACTCCTCTTTTATTTTGTTAATGAGTCTGATAATTCGCAAAGAATTTCCTCCCATGTCAAAAAAGTCAGCTTTTACACTTATCTTCTCTTCGGATATTCCCAATACCTCGCTCCAAATCTTTACCAATGTTCTTTCTGCCGCTGTTGTTGGCGCTAAGTACTGTGATAAGTCCAAACCAGTGCCATCGGGCAATGGCAAGACCTTTCTGTTTACTTTACCGTTACTGGTCAGCGGTATAGAGTCCATCTTCACGTAATAGCCAGGCACCATATACGCAGGCAGTTTTTCTTTCAGGTATTCCTTAAGCTCTGGCCCGTCTGCCTGCCCAACAGTATAAGCAATTAACTCCTTCTCCAGGCCACTTACAGACCTTGCTATTACTACGGCCGCAGATACCCCGTAGTGACTCTGTAATACTGATTCGACCTCGCCTAATTCAATTCTGAACCCGCGTATCTTTACCTGGTCATCCATTCTGCCCAAATACTCCATGTTGCCATCCGGCAACCACTTACCCAAATCCCCCGTACGGTAAATCCGGATGGCATTCTCAGGTTTATCTTCATAATTGTATGTCTTCCCTGACTCTGGCTCCCAATAAATGAACTTCTCCGCTGTCAAATCCGGCCGATTCAAATATCCCCGTGCAAGTCCATCGCCCCCGATACATATTTCACCTGTAGAACCAAATGGCAATAAGCTTTGATTATGATCCAATATATAAACCTGTGTGTTCCATATAGGTTTTCCAATTGATGGTTTTTCTTCACCCGGTAATATTTGTTTCACAATACAACCCACAGTGGCTTCAGTCGGGCCATACTCATTGAATATTTTCGAGCCTGCTGACTGTCTTAAAATATCAACATGGGTGCTCAACAGCTCTTCACCACCTATTACAAAAACTTTGGGCTGAGATGATTTAACTATGTTTTGATCCAATATATTAACAAAGGCAGGCGTTAGTTTAAGTATTAAAGATTGGTCGTTGCTAAGTATAGAATTTACAACTCCTGAAATATCTTCCCTGTTTTGATGAACACGTAAAGTAATTCCCTGTAACAAAGCTCCGTATAAACTTGTAATGGTAAAATCAAAGGATAAGGAGCTAAACATATCCATCGTTTTTCCTAATACATTTTTATCATATGTCCTTTGCATCCAAGTCAGATAATTACTAACTCCGCCATGTTCAAGCAAGCACC
>JBAXXU010000119.1:0-12339 GCA_037127735.1 Bacteroidota bacterium | reverse complement strand
TTTTTACCACTAAGGTACACAAAGTACATCACAAAGTAACACAAAGGAAAAGAGCACTCTAAGTATATTTGTGAATAACTCAGGCTAAATATAGCATTAAAATATTCTATTTCTGTTTTGCTGTTAACGTATTAATCAGGCTGACAATTTTTCCATCATTGTAAATAGTCCACACCGGGTTGCTGTTTACAGCCGGAAAATAACTTTCAAATGTTGTCCGGGTAGATTGTATAACAGGAGCCGTTGGTAATCCGGGGAAATCGGCCATTGTTAGTCCTATTTTTTTAAAGTCAGAAGAGTAAGAATTATTTTTCGCAAAATAGTCATATTCTGCATAATAGATCTTCCTCAGCGCCCACTTCAGGTTGAGATCGGGATCTGGTACAAAAGCTTCTGAACCCTCCCCGGCAAGCAGAGACGAAAACTGAAGAAACCCCCACATCTCGGGCATGTGCATATTAATCAGCCCCTGAGGCGACCACACCCAGTTATCTTCAGGAAATGGTCTTCCGGTTTGTGGATTAATCTCTTTTTTATAGATCCCATTCTCAATCAGGGTGCGCCATTCAACCCTTGAAAAACCTATCCGCCACTGATCACCGGCTTTTGGCAAACGTCCACCTTTGGCACATTCTTTCAATGATGATAAGGGAATTTGTATCTCAACTGTCCATCCGTTATCTATATCTCGCGGATTGTTAATCGTTCCGTCAATATGCGTACCCACTTTTAGTCCGGCAATATCCCAACCGGTTACAGCAGGCCCCCCATCGCGATATGGTTTAAGCAATAATAAATCCCATGCGGTACCGAGAGCATTAACTTCGAGTTCGTAATAAGCATGGGTATCTCCATCGGGATCAATAAATACCTCAAAGTCGTTGTCGTAAAAAACAACTGTATCTCTCTGTTTCAGCCTGCCCCATACATGAGGTTCTTCAAGTTCGGCCGCGATATAAAGATTCGTTTCATCCCATAACAATTTTGCACGAGTTTTTAACCTTGGAGCGGGCTTAACTGACCCCTCAATGTCAAGAAAGTAATCTGTCCATGGCGCTGCACCCCATGCTTTTTCATCCAGAACTCCATCGGGTGTAACCGGGGTAGCAGACCTGTAACAGACATAACTCTCAGGTTTCGGTTCAGGAGGTAATATCAATGAAGAACCTCCGGTAGTTCTGGAAGATTCCTTGCAGGAGAACAGGCTTAATAACAAAGCCAGCCCAAATGATAATCCAAATATTCTGTCCATTTCAGTCTTAATTTTTTCGGGAATTCTCATTGCCGGAATTACTGTTTTCTGATTGTCCATAACGTTCAATATTAGTGAACAAATATAAGTTTTAGCTCTGATAAACAGGTAAAAATTAAAGTCCTTTATGAAACCATTTTTCCGATATAAGCTACTTATTCTGTTTTTTTTACTTACTTAGCTTCTCTTATTCATAAACTTTGTGTAATCCTTTGTGCGACTTAGTGTTTAATGTTTTTTTACCACGAAGGTACACAAAGTATATCACAAAGTAACACAAAGAAAAAGAGCACTTTAAGTATATATGTGAATAATTCAGGTTAGTATTATTTATGCAAAACTATGAAATTAAAAAAGATAATGTTGGCCGATTCAGGAGAAAAGGATAAACTGACATGAACATATCAGACGAATTATTCAAAACAACTTCCAATTATGCCAAAACAATTGGTGAATGCTTTCTTATTTGCACAGCTCTGTTGTTTTTCTCTCCGGCGTTTTGCCAAAAAACCGACAATGGCCAAAATAATAAATATCTTGATGGTGAATTCTGGCGTCAGCAGGGTCTTACTCAAATCATTCCATTCTGGCAGAAGCATGCCAGAGATACTGTTAACGGGGCATTTTACCTGCATCTCTCACGCGAAGGAAATCCAATGCCTCCCTGGGATAAATATCCTGCAATGATAAGCCGCCAGGTTTTTGGATTCACTTCTGCATATTTATTATCAGGAAACGAAAAATATCTTGAAACAGCGCTCGAAGGAGTGAACTATCTTTTAAAATATGCATGGGATAATCAGTATGGTGGATGGTTTGATTTACTTGATCAATACGGAAATCCAAAAGTAACAAATAAAAGTGTTCCAAATCAGTTATATACTAATGTTGGTTTAGCGCTCTATTTCTTTGCAACAGGAGATGAAAATGTGTTGTCGCATATCAAAGAATCGATCAGGATTCAAAAAACATATTCTTTTGATAAGAAATATGGAGGATATTTTCAAACACTTAATAGAAATTTAAGCGTATCAGACAGCTCAAAAAGTAAACATTCACAATATGGCTATACCGGCTCTTTGTTGATTAATCTGATGATGATTACCCGCGATAAAGAGATCCGGAATTTTGCAGAGGAGCTGATGCAGATTTCAGTAGAGCAAATGACAGACTCAATATATGGCTGGTTCAATGGGTTTCCAAAGCCTTATGATGTAAGATGGAATTTGACTCCAACGATTTTAAATAATAAAGAAGTTATTTCGGCCGGGGCTCAGCTTACTGCCACTCTTTCTCTATTGCGTATGTATGAAATAACCGGAAATGAGTTGTATCGGACAAAAGGGATTAATCTGGGCGACCAGCTTATCCGTTCGGCCTGGGATTCAACGAGTGGTGGCTGGTTTGATGTAATAGAAAGGCTGCCACCCCAAAAGCCACAAGACAGCTCTTCTGTTTCGTGGTGGATACAAAGCTATGGGCTTTTTCTTCAACTTCATCTTTATAAAATAACCGGTGAAAAACAATATCTCGATATATATAAAAAGATGGCATTTTTCTGGGATAATTATTTTGTCGATAAAGAATATGGTAGCGTTTTTCTGAACGTTTCGCCCACCGGTATTCCGGGAAGCACTGACAAAGCTGTGGTATGGAAGGCATCTTACCACGAGATGGAAAATGCACTTTTAAACTATCTCTATCTTAATCTCTATGTTAACCACAAACCTGCAACTCTCTATTTTCATATTATGAATTCTTCATCGCAATCGAAACATTTTGTCTCTCTTGCAGAAGATCCTTCAGTACAGATTACCGGCGTAAAAATAAATGGCAGCAGCTGGAAATCATTTGATGCAGCTGAAAGGTCTGTTATTCTTCCGGAAGGAAAAGATTTAAAAATGGAGGTTACACTTAGCTCTAAATCAAAGTATTAATTGATAAACCTGAAATTTTATTAACCATGAAAAGAATTAAATTGTTCCTCTTTGTACTTATTATGCTTCCGCTACATGCACAGGCACAACCTGTTACTTACCTTCTGCACGATAACTGGAAGGCAAAAAGAGTAACAGATGTTCTCGCCGACGGATCGGAATTAACAGGTACTAATTACAAGACTGAAGGATGGCTTGATGCAGTTGTTCCGGGAACTATTTTGACAACTCTTCTGCACAATAATCTGATTCCTGATCCTTTCTTTGGATTGAATAATAATCTGATACCCGACGTTTACGATACCGGAAGGGATTATTATACTTACTGGTTTTATAATGAGTTTCAATCCCCCGATGTTAAGGATGGCCAGGAGGTATGGCTTAATTTCAGGGGAATAAATTATTTTGCCGATCTGTTTCTGAATGGAAAAAGGATAAATACAAGTACCCATCAGGGCATGTACCTCAGGGAAAAATACCTGATAACACCTTATCTTAATAAAGGAAAAACAAATAAACTGGCTGTCTCGGTAGCTCCTCCCGATCCGGTAGGAAATGCTTCTGCAGGGCAGGGTGGCGATGGTACTATTGGTCGCAATGTAACCATGCAATGTACGGCAGGATGGGACTGGATTTGTCCTATCCGCGACAGGAATACCGGTATTTGGGACCAGGTAAGTGTTGAAATAACGGGATCAGTAGATCTTAAAAATCCAAATATCGAAATAAAGGTTCCCGGAATAAGGGAACCCGGTAAAAAACAGCAACCTGCCTATATTATACCTTCTGCAGAATTAAAGAATGTTTCGTCACAAATTGTTAAAGGGATTTTAAAAATTAAGTTTGAGGGAATGGAAAATAGTGTAAATGTCACACTTAATCCATTCGAAGAAAAAACAATCCGGCTTCAGGAGATTAAGATTGAAAATCCCCGGTTATGGTGGCCTAATGGGATGGGCGATCAACCACTATATCAAATTAAGTTTGATTTCATCGGACAGGATGGTACAAGTATGGATTCGGAAGTTTTCTCAGCCGGGATAAGAGAAACCGGTAACTATTTTGATGAAAAAATCAAAGGCCGGGTATTTACAGTTAATGGTCAGAAAGTATTCATTAAAGGGGGCAACTGGATCGCATCAGATGCTTTGCTTCGCTTATCAAAAGAACGTTATGAAGCTGAAGTACGGTTGCATGCCGAAATGAATATGAACATGATAAGGGTTTGGGGAGGAGGGCTGACTGAACGCCCCGAATTTTATGATGCATGTGATAAATATGGCATACTGGTATGGCAGGATCTATGGGTTTCGGGCGACTGCAACGGTGAGTGGCTCGATCCGCAAAAAAAAGAGTCACAGGCCAGACGTAAAGCTTATCCCGACAATCATAACCTTTTTCTTGAATCGGCCATAGATCAGATCAAAATGCTGAGAAACCATCCAAGCCTTTATCTGTGGTGCGGAGGAAATGAAACCCTGCCTCCTTCTGACATACTAAAGGCTTTGGAAGAAACTATATTTCCCACTTTCGACCCCGGAAGGTTTTTTCTTGAAATGTCAACCTCCTCCAGGCTTATGACAAATTCCATAGGAGGTGTTGGTGACGGACCTTATGGCATAAGGGAACCGGAAAGTGTTTTCACGGAAAGATCTTTTCCCTTTAATCCGGAGACAGGCTCAATAGGAATTCCAAACTATGATGGATTGACGAAGATCATCCCGGAAGATGAGATGATACCTCCTCAGCGATTTAAAGAAGGTAAATCATGGTCGTACCATAAATATTTACCTCTCCTTGATTTTCCCGATCGTTATGGAAAAGTGAAAGCTATACGTGATTTTTGTTTTAAAGCACAGATCGTGAGCTATGAGCAGTACCGTGCACTTCAGGAAGGATTCAATTATAAAATGTGGGACTGGTATTCCGGCATGCTGGTCTGGAAAAATCAGAATCCATGGACCGCGCTAAGAGGGGGGTTTTATGATTATTATCTGGACTATACCGGTGGTTTTTTTGGATACAAGCATGGTGCAGCCCCGGTTCATATTCAATTTAACCTGAATGATTCAGTGGTATGTGTTTTAAACCAGACTGCAGACAAATTAACAGCCATAAATGCTAAAATGCTTCTGTACGATATGCACGGTAAATTGATTTCGGAACAGAAAAATTCTGTAACTCTCGAAGCCCATAGTGTAAAATTATTGAACAAGATTTCTTTGCCCAAAAATCCAAATGAGGTTTTCTTCCTTAAGTTACTGTTAAGCGATAAGGATAAGTTAGTTGATGAAAATCTTTATTGGCTTACAAATAAGCCCCGTTCATACGAAAAACTGAACGAACTGGAAAAAGTGACTGTCAAAACCTCAATCACCAAAAGCGGTGAAGGTCATGCAGTTATTAATATCTCAAATCCAAAAAGTGAAACAGCTTTCTTCATCCGGTTAAAAATAATGAATCAAAAGGATGAACTGGTTTTGCCATGTTTTTTCACCGACAATTATTTCACACTATTGCCGGGTGATGAAAAACAGGTTGAAGTTGATTTTACTTCCGGCAAAAATATAGTGAACAGCGATGAATTAAAGCTGGTTGTTGAAGGGTGGAATATTCTGCCGGTAGAAATAAAACTCTAAAACCAGAAAAGTTATTAGAAACATAACACCTGCGCTGCCGGAGTAATTTAGCGAAGATGATAGCCAACATCCATAACCTCTCTGACTACTTCCATTCTTGATGAGTCCTTTTCGAACAATGGCCAGGAAAAGAACACGACTCCGCGTGACGGTGGTTTTAAGGCCTCCTCCAGGCAACTTTTAAAATCGCTGGATGTAAACAGCTGGTCGATATAATATGGATACACCTGTATGCTTGGTAAAACCATTCCTTTGGAACGTTTATTCATATCCGCCACCACATCAGCAATCCAACCGGCATCGCGTTTCAACATCTGGGAATAACACATTGGGGAAATATAATCGGCATAACTGGAAATCTTCTTTAGATCCTGAGCTGCCACTTTGATATTGGCTCCGTCAAAATCTTTCTCTCTCCATGGAACAGCATGTATGTTGATCATCAAACCCGGCTTAGTTTTCCTTGCCTTTTCTGCCAGTTCCTTTACCATAGTGGTGATAAGGTCGCATCGGAATGTATCCCATGAGGATGAATAATTCATTTCCACCCAATTAGCTTTTTGCACAGTTGACTTACAGGTATCCGGGATTGATATACCCTGCCGACGTGAAAACTCTGCAAGGCAGCTGTCGCAAAAACAAGCCCTTTCAATACTTCCCGGTTCGCGTGTGGGATAAATCATCTCCCAGAAAACAAATTGGCGGATAAAATCGATGCTGATTCCATCAGGATTGAGTTTACGGATCAGATCAGAGAGTTCTGTTAATATTGCGTTTCGATAGTTTTGTCGCGAGGGACAGACAAACTCCACCCAGTCGGCCCTGGCTTTTGTTCCTTTGTTGGTGATTGCATATATGGTACTATCCTGTTTTAAAACTTCGGGATTTTGAAAAACCGGAAAGATTATATAGACCTTGATTTTTTTCTTTTTCAATGCCTGCCGGAACGTATCATTGGCAGCAAGGTCGGGGCTGATAAAGGAGGTATTGATACCCATCTCTTCCCATTTGGCTGTTAGTGCATTATAATCGCCATGGTAGTCATAGATTTTAATTCCAATTATTTTTTCATTTTTTTGTTTACAATTACTGCAAACAAAACAAACAGCAAGGATTATCAGTAGTTTAGTTAGTTTTATCATTGATAATGAGTTATAGTTGAATATTAATCCCTCCGGGAGCAAACCAAAATGGTTTGAATTCTTCCTTTAAAGCTTCATCCGTATCCCTGACCTGATCAACAGACCGGTAATAACAGCGCAGAGAACTGCAAATAAAAGTGATTTCAGCAACCCGATACCGCCCGTCAGCACTGCATCGGGTAAGTGTACCTGGATTATTCGCGTAGCCGCGTAAACAAAATAGGGTATAAGGTAACATAATATAGTGCTTGTTCCTGCAGGCCTTATCAGGTCAAACCATTTTGCCTTTCCCCACACATCAGCGACCCAATAAATAACAATGAACGCCAGGATGGTAAAGGCGCTACAAAGGAATAGCCAGGCCGGTGTGGCTCCGAGTTTTGCCAATCCCCAATAAGGTCTGGTGACAATTGATAATCCAATCAGAATTGAAGAGAATACAAGGAATACTAAGGTTAAACGCAAATTTTCTTTACGCTTCACAAAATACCGGAAGATAATGGAAGTCAATACACCTCCCATGGTAAGTCCGGTGAGAGTACCTCCACGGATCGCATCGGGAATAATTGAAGTAATGCCATGTCGCGGAATGAATCCTGCTTTAAATACCATACTTAAGATGCAGAAAAAGGCCCACCCACCGAGTATTGCATAAAATTTATTCTTTGCAAAAATTGTAATAAGTCCGCTTGCAAGATATGCCCATCCGATCAAACCCAATATACCCCACCACTGCGGAGCGAAGTATTGTATTTTTCCATCTTCCCCTCCGCGATATATTATGCTCAATGTAAGTAATGTCAGGATGCCTGTCGCTCTTGCAATTATAATTAGATATTTATTGGAAGAGTTGCCGTAACTATTCCATATCAGGATAAAAGATAAACAGCAAAGGGGGTTCCACAGGTATTCAGCCATACCGGTTGCATTGGCATTATATGTTTCTCCATTAACAAGAAATACACCCATTACTAATAACGCGATCGTTCTGAATAACACGTGCTTCACAAGCTGCCAGTCGGTGTCTCCCTTTTTCCGCCGGTTACTTATAGCATAAGGCAGGGATAATCCTACAATAAACAGGAAAGCCGGAAATACAACATCAGCGAGACCAATTCCATCGATGCCCCTTTTAGTATGTTCCAGCCATTCAGGTATATTCTTCAGAGACCAAAGATCATTCACGAAAATCATCAGTATCATTGTCAGAGCCCGTAGTATGTCAATGGAGGCTATACGTTGAATTACTGCTGCTCCTGATTTGTCATGATTGTTTTCCACTGCCAGGGAAGACGAAGAATCCATTTTCTCATTCATATATAAACGGTTAGTAATACGATTGATAAATAACATAATGGTATCAGTTAAAACTATTTTTTTTGACACCGATTACAGTTTTAAATATATTGAATGGTTTTCTAATAACCTAATTTAACTCGGTTGGGGAAGAGATAATTATTTATTTAGTATATTCGTCTCCTGCTCTTGTAGCTTACGCACTAAGAATAATTCGTAATTTCCAATTAGCATATTTGCAAAACGAAATACATTCATTTAAAAATATTATGAAAATTGAACTTAGATATGCCTCACATCCGGATGATGTAAAAGGCTATGAAACAGGGAGACTGAGAAAGGAGTTTCTTATTGAAAATGTTTTTCTCGAAGATGAGATATCATTTGTTTACTCGATGTATGATCGTTATATGGTTGGTGGCGCTATGCCGGTTAAAAAAGAGTTGAAACTTCAAACTACAGATGAACTTAAATCGGAACAGTTTCTTGACAGGAGAGAAATGGGGATCATTAATGTAGGTGGAGAAGCTGTTATTGAAGCCGGCATGCAGGTTTATAAACTTGGATACAAAGAGGCGTTATATCTTGGGAAAGGAACTAAGGATGTCGTTTTTAAGTCGGCTGATCCAAAAAGACCGGCTAAACTTTATCTTAATTCAGCGCCGGCACACCATCTGTACCCTTCAAAAAAGGTAACACTTGCCGAGGCAGAAGTAGTGATTTTGGGAAATACCGAGTCATCTAACCACCGGACTGTTAATAAACTGCTGGTAAACAGTGTAATCGAAACTTGCCAGTTACAAATGGGAATGACCGAACTAAACATCGGTAGTGTTTGGAACACGATGCCTGTTCATACTCATAACCGCCGGATGGAAGCTTATTTCTATTTTGAGGTACCTGATAAGCAGGCCATTTGCCACTTCATGGGCGAACCAGATGAAACAAGGCATATCTGGATGAAAAATGAACAGGCAGTTCTTTCTCCTTCATGGAGTATCCATAGCGCTGCAGGAACAGCCAATTATACTTTTATTTGGGGAATGGCAGGGGAGAACCTCGACTATGGAGATATGGATGTACGGCAACCAGATACTCTGAAATAGATTAACTACTGAAGTTTCTGGATTTTTTGACCCACAACCCCCCGGGGGGCTTAATAAACTCAGAAGGATAAAAGGCAAAGAATACAAAGAGCAATAACTTAGTAATGAAAAGAAGGGCATTATGAAAGATTTATTTGATCTTACCGGAAAGGTTGCACTTGTAACAGGCGGTACCCATGGCATCGGACTGGCAATAGGTTTGTTGCTCGCTAAAGCCGGAGCAAAAGTTTGTGTTAACGATTTGCAGGATGAAAAACTTCAGAATTGTAAAGAGAGCTTCAGTAAAGAAGGTCTGGATGTATATACTCTGAAATTTAATGTAACTGATGAAGCGGATGTTGACAAGGGAATTTCCATGATTGAAAAAAGCGTTGGTTCGGTGGATATTCTTGTTAATAATGCCGGTATAATTAAAAGGATCGCTATACTTGACATGGCAATATCAGACTACAAGCAGGTTATTGATGTTGACCTTGTTGCGCCACTTATTATTTCTAAAAGGGTTGCCCCGAAAATGATTGAAAAACGCAGTGGTAAGATCATAAATATGTGTTCCATGATGAGCGTTTATGGTCGCAATACAGTTTCAGCCTATGCTTCAGCCAAAGGTGGACTTAAGCTGCTGACACAGAACATGACATGCGAATGGGCAAAATATAATATCCAGGTAAATGGGATTGGTCCGGGCTATATTGCAACTTCACAGACAGCGCCAATACGCGAAAACGGACACCCTTTCAACGATCTTGTTATGACCCGCACACCGGCAGGCAGATGGGGGGAACCTGAGGATGTTGCTAACGCGGCGCTCTTCCTGGCTTCAAAAGCAAGCAACTTTATTAACGGACATATTCTTTATGTTGATGGCGGTATTCTCGCCAACTTCGGGTATGTGAAAGGGGAAAACGATGTTTAGTCCGGCAGTCTTATGGTCTTGCCACTCAACCGACTTTATAGAATTTTGACTATTTCATATAATACCTTAAAGTAATTTTAAGACCCATTGATTGAACTGTAGCTTTACTGCTTCCCCCCATAAGGCTGTTAATCTGATTGACATCAGAAGAAAGTTGGAAATTCCCTGGTGAAGAGTATTTCGAAATACCGGAAAGTGATTTGTCGTAACAGGCTGCAATTGCAATCTGAATTTTTTCCTGGATAGAGAAGTCAAATCCGGCAGAGACAAACGCATTAAAGTTTAACGGTTTTAGTTCCAATTTACCATCGAACTCACTGCTGAGGTTGCTCGGGAAACCATACTCAGGAAGATCCTCAAGCAAGACATTATAAGCAGAATAATAACCTTTATATGTGAAAGTTCCACTGCTCTGATAATTTTTACTTAATGGGGCAAGCAGAGTTATACCAGGCTGTAAAAAGAAACCGAATGTTTTACTAAAAGGCAACCGGATATTAATGCAGACCGAGACACTTAAAAAACCAATTTTTTGTTCCTCTTTAATACCAGAAACTAAAACTCGCCGTTCATAGGACTCGTTTTCCGAATCAAGGGCATTATACTTATTTTGATAAGTATCAAGAGTTAATTGAGTACTGTATGAATTAAATCCAATTCCTGACGATAATCCGAAGTACTTCGAAAAAAAGTATCCAAACTCCACAGATCCAAGGAAAGAATTTTTTTTGCCGTAAATAAGGTTAGAAACAGCCATGGTTCCTACATTTACAATTTGAGATTGAGATGGTTCCAAACTAAGCCCAATAAACATACCCGTTTGTTTAAATGCGCTGCTATCAGCTTCCTGAGAAAAAACTTCTTGTTGAAAATAAATTACTATTAAGGCTGTAAGGAGTACTTGTCTGAAATATATTATTCTGAGTTTCATTTTCTGAGTACTTTGCTCGTTATGAAATTTACTTTATCACTATAATTTTTGTATAAAACAAATTTTTATTATCCAGTAATACCTGAACAATATATATTCCCTCGTCTAAGTTATTGACAGGTATCTCTTTGAGCAATTCATCATTCATATTTTCAACCTCGAATTCCATCACTTTTATCCCGGCAGAAGTTAATATAGTGACAACGCCTCTGCTCTCAGATACCTCATTTAATTTTAATGCGAAATTTACAGAAGCCGGATTTGGGTAAACTGAAAGGGATTTTGTACCTGAAGTTGAAATTGCATTTGAGAAATTTTTACACCCATCCAAGTCAATAGTTTCAACTTTGTAAATGGCTGATTTTTTGCCTGTCTTGAAGTATTGTAAAGTGTCGGCAGTATTAAATATTTCTCCTTGGTACCACTGAAAACTTTTTATGGAATCACCTAAATTGTAACAGATAAGCACATCATCCCATTTCATCTTAATTCTTGGAACAACACCGGTCTTGGCATCCTCTATTACGATAATATCTGATGTTGCTGAAATACATTCAGATGAATTGGTTACCGTGTAGGTATAGATTCCCGATTTAAGCCCTGATATTATAGTATTTTCTCCAGTACCTGAGGTCGCTATTCCACCGGGAGTTCTTGTTAATATCCATGTTCCTGTTGCCGGCAAACCATTCAAAACAATAGTTCCGGTTGGTAAAGTACATGTCGGTTGTGTAATTGGTTCTGATATTGGAGATGTTGGTGTTGGCGGTTGGACATTAATAACCATAATAGCTGATGAAATTGAGGTACACCCCGTTTCATTGGTTACTGAGTAGCTATATGTTTCGGCAGTAAGACCTGATATTGTTGTACTTGTTCCTGTTCCCGAAGTAGTTGTTCCATCGGGAGTTCTTGTTAATGTCCAGTTTCCTGTTGCCGGCAAATCACTTAAAACAACGCTTCCTGTTGCTGCTGCACAAGTAGGATGTGTAATTGTTCCTATGGCTGGAGTTGTTGGTGTTTCAGGTTGGGGATTGATAACTATATTAGCTGATGCAGCTGATATACACCCCGTTTCATTGGTTACTGAGTAGCTATATGTTTCGGCAGTAAGACCTGA